>JAOUOR010000057.1 GCA_029880245.1 Alphaproteobacteria bacterium | reverse complement strand
AGCGTTTCATCAGAAATCGGCTCGGCCTGTGCAATTATAGGAGCAAATGTAAGAATAAAAAGAAAAGAGAGAAAATATATGCGCATCATTTTACCTTGTAATTATAGTCATTCCCATTTATTTTTGCACAGCGTTATTCGTCGCTCACGTATGTTTTATACGCTTCACTCCTCATGCCTTGTGTAAAAATAAAGCGAAACGACTAAAGAGACCACAATAGTGTGCGCATATTAGATGCGTTAATCAAGATTTTAATGATGGATTTATTATCACGGTTTAAATGCCGTATTTGTAGGCCCTGTATTTACTGTTTCCGTGATATCTGTTTGCTGTGCTTCTTTATAAAACCCTGCTTCAACATCTTCTTGGTGGATTTGTTTTAATGCCTTCCAATCTGTTATTAACTGCTTATGATCCTCCGGAGAGATCATCCCCTCTTTAAGCAACTTATCAAAAAAAACATCCATTTTGGGAATATTTTTCACAGTCGCATCAAAAGAAAGTGGTGTTTCCTCGCCAGGATATCCCCCGTTAGAAAATGCAGTATCTTTCTTTATCAACTGCTCGACAGGCATTTCAGACCACACCCCTATATCAACCATGTAAAGCTCTCCCCCCATATCTTCAACGATCGTAGCCAATTTAATCGCATTGATTCTCATTTCAAATATGGCAGCGTCTCTATCATAGCCTTCTTCTTTTTGCCCTTCTTTAAGAAACACAAAATGATTACTAATAATATCTGGATTGTCTGGATTGTATACCAAGTCTACTTTGGCTAATGTTGTCCCATTATCGAGTTTTATATATCTGGCGTCTTTATCCCCTGGTTTGCGAGTTTCCTCTGAAATTGTGGTAGGATTTAAGCGGTATTCTTCTTCATTTGTCATTAATCATCACCCTAAAAAGTTGTTTCCATTACTTTAACATAACATTTTTCTTAGGACAACCAAAAACCTTAATCTTGAACTAAGAAGTACCCAACATTTCTCTGAGCCTGCAGATAACCCGATCAAGAAACAGATTGGCACTATGTCCGGTTTTTGATATGACTAGGTTCATGTCTTACTATACACACCAAATTCTTATAATATCATTTATTTTCTGGAGCTTTTTTGCTGTTTCCCAAAATGCCTATTCTAGTGAACAACAGGAACTTTATGGGCTGTCGATGCATGGAGATGCAAAATACAGCCCCAAAGATACACATCTGGACTATGCCGACCCCGATGCCCCGAAGGGCGGCGTCCTTAAGCTAGCCGCGCCCAATGATAGTTATGATACGCTCAACCCCTATACGATTAAGGGAACGGCGGCAGCAGGTTTGGCTCTGGTTTATGATCGTCTGATGCAGCGCGTGTGGGATGAGCCTTTTACCATGTATCCTTTGATTGCAGAGCGCGTTGAGGTGCCGGAAGACCGGTCCTCGATTACTTTTCATTTGAATCCCAAAGCCATATTCCATGACAGATCAAAAATAACGAGCGCCGATGTAGAATACAGCTTTACCCTGCTTAAAGAATTCGGACGGCCCAATATGCGCCGTGTTTACGGGCTGGTTGATCAAGTTCAAATCATATCGCCTTCCTCTATCAAATTTACTCTTGGCAAAGGCCATGACCGTGAAACTGTGATGATACTAGCGATGATGCCCGTACTGTCTAAGGCTTGGTGGTCCCAGCGGGAATTTGACCAGACACTTACAGAAATCCCCGTGCTGAATGGGCCGTACAAAATTAAATCCTCTGATATTGGACGACAGATTATCTATGAACGCGTTCCCGATTACTGGGCCAAGGATTTACTGGTCAATAAGGGACACTTTAATTTTGATGAAGTTATTTATGATTATTACCGCGATGCGACGATTTCTCTGGAGGCCTTTAAAAAGGGAGATTTAAATTTCAACCGCGAGAGCGACGTCACTAAATGGAATACCGCTTTTAGCGACGTTGATCCTGAGAAAATCATCAAATGGGAGGCCCCGCATAGCAGACCCGAACGCGCACATGGTTTTATCTTTAATCTGCGCCGTGCCCAATTTCAAAATGTCGACGTGCGCAAAGCCCTGAAGCTGGCTTTTGATTATGACTGGGTTGGACAAAACCTCTTTCACGGCAAATACAAACCTGTCGATAGCTTCTTCCCCAATTCCATTTTGGCCGCACCTGAGGAGATCAGCATGGAAGAACAAAAAATTCTGGATTTCTGGTCAGGTGATGTTTTCATCAATGATCTTCCAGAAGCCAAGACCATTCGTGAAAGACTCAAGCTTTCTGTCGAGTTACTCGAAAAAGCAGGCTATGTGATCCAAAATGGCAAGCGTATTCATAAAGAAAACGGTAGAACGCTGGATTTTGAACTCCTGATTTCTACCAATCAAGAGAAAAAAATAGCCTTGGCTTATAAGAAAAACCTGAAACGCCTTGGTATTGACATGCAAATCAGACTTATGGATAGCGCAGCCTTTCAGGACCGCCGCAAAACCTACGATTATGATGCTTTTTCTTATTTCTGGCTAAATTCCCTCTCTCCTGGTTCTGAGCAATCAATTTACTGGTCCTGTGAAGCTGCCGAGCAAGAGGGACGATTTAACTATGCAGGGATTTGTAATGCGGCGCTGGATGAATTTTCTTTAAAGATAGCGGATGCCCAGACTTATGATGAATTAAAGCTCTATGCTCACCTGATTGACCGCGTTTTAAAATCTGAGCATATAATGGTACCACTATTTTATAAGGACAGTGATTACATCGCCTTTAGCAAGGATTTGGGGCATCCGGATATAACGCCAACTTATGGCATTGTCATCGAAACCTGGTATACGAATCAGCCATAATAGGCTCGTGAATCAAAATAATCCCTTTAATTTCCAATAATTATGTTGAGGTTTTATGATAAAATTGTTATTGTATACTTCGGTTGGTTAAAACAATTATGAAGTTTTCTATTATGATAAAGCGTTCTCTACTTACAATCTCCCTAATTTTTGTAATCTCATCCCCTTCTGCAGCGTGGACAATCAAGGATGAAATTGAAGAAACTGGTCAGTACTGGCAGCGTGTCCATACAGCCTCTGCTGTTTATTTAAATGGCCCCAAGGCCCAGCAAATGCTTAACCGCGATATTGCCCGCTGCGTTGTTGAACTCCGCGAGTTAGAGAGACTAGGCGCAGTAAAAAATGCTATACCCGTTTACGCACAAGGTGTTGTTCTGAGTGAAATAGAAGCTGAACTTGAAGGTTGGGATACACCTGAGCGGGATGCCGAGCTGTTCACAGAGCATACCGATTACCAAGATTTTGAAGGCTGCATGCTTTCAAAAGGCTGGTCTCGTGTAAAACACGTGCCCTATGAAGTTGCCGAGCAGTCTAAAAAGACTTACTTAAAGACCCATTCTTTGTATAAGAAAAAATATGGCGAGAGTAATAAGCCTAATCGTGTCAATGATTACGATCACCTGAACGAATAAGTTTCAATACAGATTAGTTATATTTAAGATCTGGCCGTGATTTTCGGCCAGCTGTCTTTTATGGCGTTTTTAACAGCTTCAGCGCTCAAACTATCCATCAGATTTCCGCATGTTTTGGGATCATACCCTTCAAAGTCAATCAACTCGTCAAATGTCTCCGGCGTTCTAGCAAAATCCGTGTGATTTCCCCACGGCCTGTAAATATGCGGGTAGCTAGGGCCGAATACACCAAAAGTGGGGACTGAGGCAGCGGCTGCACAATGCATAAGCCCTGAATCATTGCCTAGATAAAAATTACAAAGCGATAAACACGCCGCCGCCATACCAGGGTCAGTCTTTGCAATCAGATCAATAGCTCTGCCTTCAGGAATAGACGCCAGAACCTCCCTTGCGGCATTCTCTTCGCCCGGTGCGGCAAAAACCGCTACGCGTGCCCCTCCCATCAATCCGCCATCGGAAATCAACCAATTTATAACGTCAATAAACCGCTCCGCATGCCATGTCTTGCCAATCCAGTTTGCGCTTGGCCCTATGCCTAGTACTGGTTTTCCTTCTGGAATTAGCTTTTTTGCTTTTTTAAGCTGCTCTGCGCTGAACCATAATTTCGGTGCGGGTGGGTCGGCTAATTTCAAAACAGATGCATTTTGCTCTACTTTGTGTTTGGATTTATCAATATATCTGTCGAAAACAAAGCGTTCCTTGGTGCGCACTACCCGTGAAACTGCACTATTCCTCAAATCCACGACGATATCGTATTTTGTGCCCTTGACCGCCAGCCAAAATTCCAGCCAGTGCCTATTGAATCTCCGTTTTTCGATCGGGATGATGCGTTCTGCTGGCTCGAACCCTTCAAGTAATGAAACAACCAAAGGTCCACAGCCAATTGTAAATCTCGCATCCGGATATTTTTTTGATAAATAATCCAGTAATCCGAATGATAAAACCCCATCGCCAATGCGGCTGGATGTGATAAAAAGAATGTTCATAGTTTTTTTTAAACCAAGAATTTTGAAAAATGAACCCTATTCCCTCTTTTATCCCGACCCGTCATTCCCGGCCAGCGAACAAAGTGAGTGCCGTTCGGGAATCCAGCACAAAAAATGTGCTAGCAAAGCTAGCACTCTTTTCTGGATCCCCGCCGTTTATATTCGCTTCGCTCATCGCGGGGATGACGAATACGATATGAGCATAAAAAAATGAATGCCTGCTTTGTAAAATTGAAAAATCGTGCACTGATTCATCTGGAAGGATTGGATCGTCATCACTTTTTGCAAGGGCTTGTGACCAATGACATAGACAAGCTTACACCAACAACACCGCTTTATGCATGTCTCCTCACCCCACAAGGAAAGTTTCTTTATGATTTTTTTATCTATGAAGGTGACGACTTTACTTTGCTTGATTGTGAAGGCGGCGCAAGAGCCGAAAGTTTATATAAACGTCTGAATATGTACCGTTTGCGAATGGATGTACAAATCTCGATAGAAGATAATGTACCGGTTTATGCGGTATTTGGTAAGGCTATAGGCCTACCCGACCCGCGCCATGAGGCGCTCGGTTACCGTTCTTTTGAAAAGCCCGACCTGCCGGAAGAGCCATTTGAGACTTGGGATAAAAAAAGGATTGAACTTTGTGTGCCAGATGGCAGCCGCGATCTCGTACCAGAGAAATCCACCATGGATGAAGGCAATATGGATGGGCTAAATGCCATTTCCTATGATAAGGGCTGCTATGTGGGACAGGAAATCACCGCCCGCATGCATTATCGCGGCCTTGGGAAAAAACATTTGCAGACCGTTTATTTGTCATCCCGAGCGCAGCCGAGGGATCTAAATCCATCGCAAAACGAACAGATCCCTCCACTCCTTACAGTCGGTCGGGATGACAATGATATTGAACTGCGATCATCTTGCGGGGATATGGGGATAGCGTTGGTACGGCGTAACGCCTAATCGTCATGCCCGCGTAGGCGGGCATCCGGACCCCCGCCTACGCGGGGGTGACGCAGATCAGACGAAACGCTCAAAGCTATTAAGCGCTCTTTTTATTTTTCAGATTAACCGTTTTGGCTTTGCCTTCGCGGATGGCGGCTTGGGAGGCTGCCAGCTTTGCAATCGGCACGCGGTAGGGCGAACAAGAGACATATGTCAGGCCAATTTTTTCACAAAAAGCAATCGAAGCCGGATCACCGCCATGCTCGCCGCAAATACCAAGTTTAATATTCGGATTGGTCTGGCGACCTTTTTGTTGCGCCATGTCAACCAAAGCGCCGACACCTTCAATATCCATAGAAATAAATGGATCACGCTCGTAAATTCCTTTTTCCGTATAATATGGCAAGAAGTTTGCGGCATCATCACGGCTCATGCCCAGTGTTGTTTGAGTCAAATCATTCGTACCAAAACTAAAGAAATCAGCACTTTCCGCTATTTTATCGGCTGTGATTGCTGCCCGTGGAAGCTCAATCATTGTTCCAACAATATATTCAACGCTTGCGCCTTTTTCTTCGAAGACAGTTGCGGCCGCATTTTCAACAACCTCACGCATCAATTGAAGTTCTTTTTGCGCACCGACAAGTGGAATCATAATTTCCGGAATAACGCTCTCGCCAGATCTCTTGGAGACATTAACTGCTGCCTCGAAAATTGCTCTGGCTTGCATCTCATAGATTTCAGGATAGGTAATACCCAAGCGGCAACCGCGATGCCCCAGCATAGGATTGGATTCTGTAAGCTCAGACAAACGCATACGCACAATGTCTTCATCAATTTTTGCATTTTTTGAGAAGAGTGCAATGTCTTCCGAAGTATGCGGCAAAAACTCATGCAAAGGCGGATCAAGCAGACGCACTGTGATCGGCAGCCCCTTCATAATTTCAAAAAGGCTCTCGAAATCCTTGCGTTGCTCAGGCAAAAGTTTTACCAAGACCTTGCGGCGCTCTTCTTCCGAGGTTGCAAATATCATCTCGCGCACATTTTGAATGCGGGATGCGTCAAAGAACATATGCTCGGTGCGGCAAAGGCCAATCCCTTCTGCCCCGAAATCACGCGCGGTCTGGGCATCAAGAGGAGTCTCCGCATTGGTACGCACTGCCATGCGACGGCGTTCATCCGCCCACTCCATCAATGTGCCAAAATCACCGGACAGCTCAGGCTTGATCGTGGCAACTTTCCCTAACATGACTTCACCTGTTGATCCATCAATTGTAATTATATCGCCTTCTTTAATTTCAATCTCGCCTTTGCGAATAAGCTTTGTTCTCTGGTCGATATGCAAATCACCGGCACCGGCAACACAGCATTTCCCCATACCGCGCGCCACTACAGCCGCGTGAGAGGTCATTCCACCTCTGGAGGTTAAAATACCTGCAGCAGCGTGCATGCCGTGAATATCTTCTGGCGAGGTTTCCTGACGGCACAATATAACAGCTTCACCTGACTTTGCTTTTTCTTCCGCTTCATCGGCAGTAAAGACCACTGTACCGCTTGCCGCACCTGGAGAAGCCGGCAGAGCTTTGGAAATTACATTGCGCTCTGCTTTAGGATCAAGAGTCGGATGCAAAAGCTGGTCCAGTGCTTGCGGGTCAATACGAAGTAAAGCTTCTTCCTTCGTTATAAGTCCCTCTTCTACCATATCAACAGCAATTTTCAGGGCCGCAGCGGCTGTACGTTTACCGGTACGTGTCTGAAGCATAAAAAGATTACCCTTTTGTACGGTAAATTCTATGTCCTGAACGTCACGGAAATGTTTTTCCAATTTGTGCCTAAGATCATCAAGCTGTTTAAAGACTTTGGGCATAACTTCTTCCATAGAAGGCATATCACTGCCCTCTTTCTCGCGGCCCTTTTTGGTAAGGGATTGAGGCGTACGAATACCTGCAACTACATCTTCCCCTTGTGCATTAACCAGATATTCACCGTAGAAGTAATTTTCGCCGGTTGACGGATCACGTGTGAAAGCCACGCCCGTTGCACAATCATCGCCCATATTTCCAAAAACCATAGACTGTACGTTCACAGCCGTGCCCCAATCCGCCGGAATTTCATGGATTTTTCGATACGTCACTGCGCGGGGTACCATCCATGAATTAAAAACTGCGCCAATCGCACCCCAGAGCTGCTCTTTCGGATCGTTTGGAAATGGCTTACCCAGTTCTTTTTGAACAAGGTCTTTATAAGATTGAACGATTTCTTTCCAGCCCTCAGCCGTGATATCTGTGTCCTGAGACAAACCTTCATCACGCTTATACGTATCAAGGATATCTTCGAAATCATGGTGATCGAGCCCCATAACGACATCACCATACATCTGGACAAAGCGACGGTAAGAATCCCATGCGAAACGCTCATCATTGGCCTGCTTGGCTAGGCCTACAACTGTTTCATCGTTAAGACCAAGGTTTAGTACAGTATCCATCATCCCCGGCATGGATACGCGTGCACCCGAACGCACTGAGACCAGTAACGGGTTTTCAGTTGAACCAAACCCCATGCCCATGGATTTTTCTATCGTTTTCAGAGCTTCTTCAACCTGTTTTTCAAGCTCTTTAGGGTATTGTTTTTTGTGATCATAAAAATAAGTGCAAACTTCTGTGGTGATTGTAAAACCAGGTGGCACAGGCAATCCCAGTGAAGCCATCTCGGCAAGATTACACCCCTTACCACCTAAAAGGTTACGCATGGATGCATCACCCTCATTTTTATCTTTGCCAAAATTATAAACCCATTTGGTCATCGTTCAAGCGCTCCAGAATTATAAATATAATTATAGTTAAACCGTTATGTCCTTATTGAAAAGCAATATTTTGGGAAGGGTTTAACACATTTTTACTCAAAAATGGAAGGATTTAATGACATAAATATCAACGATCCAATGTTTTCGTCATCATCAGGCATAATAAGTCATCTATGGGCCTGAATTCTCCGGCGGCCACTTGCTTTCGATCATAGCTTATGCCGCTGCCATCTGGCAGATATCCCATCTTCACGTACAATCTTTGAGCCGTTCCAAATGATTGATCCAATCCCACACCAATCCCAATTTCCTTATGTTTTTCTACTCTTGCGAGCGCCTCACAAAATAGGATAATACTTCGTCCTATGCCATTTCTACGAAATTGTGGCAAGACGTTTAAATCCTGAATCTCAGGGATTTCAAGCGTTTTGAAATACGCGTATTTGGGCTTACGATTATAGATACAATAGCCAGCCAAATCTTCCTCTGCGGTCAAGGCGGCAATTACTTCGAGTCCCCCTTTTTTCTGACGCTCAAGAGAGCGCTCATAATAGCCTAAGTCTTTATAGGCTCCTATTTTTTGCAAAATGTCCCTGACAAGTTTCGGCTTTTCATCCGATAATTTAATGATATCCAGCGATAAATCTTGCATTTTGGGCCCATTTACACTTAGTATGCCAGAGGTTTGGCAATCATCATAGCATGAGATAATCAGGTTGAAATACGCTTAATGAGACTTTTTATTGTTTTTCTGTTTCTGGTTTTAATGATCAGCACTCCGGCGCTAGCAGACGGGAAGAAATCTTTTGATACAAGCATGGTTCCTAAAAAGGGATCAACTGCCCCTACACAGCAGCCTACTCAATCAAAACGTCCTGTTCAAGAACAGCAACCCTCCTCGCTATTAGATCAAGTTCTAAATGAACGAAACGATAGTAAAAATAGCGGTTCTGGGATGAAATCCCGTACAATGAGTATTCCTGATGACCTTAAGGAAAAAAATAAAATATCAAAAAATGTGCCTAACAATAGTGAAGTCCTTGATGAACAAGAAGATAAACAAGACTTGGCTAAAAAAGAAACACAACAAGAAGAAAAAAAATCTGCTGAACAAAGCATTTGGGATAGATATAAGGCCATGGCCAATGGTGCAGATGATAATACTACCATGAAAAGTAACGTGAATATGACCGGCAATAAAGATCAGATTGATACTCCCGAAAGCGAGAAAACTTCTGAAAAAGATGAAGAAAAAGAAAAGGCTGCAAGGGAATATGAAGAGAAGAAAGCTCAGGCCAGTATTTTGGGGCGCACTCTCAATGATTATCTTAATAACAAACAAAACAAGAAAATCAGCAGTCGTTCTTACGGCAATTTAAACAATTAGATTTTCTAAAATCAAAAAGTCATAAATTATATTTGTTGTGCGTTTTGGCTTGCTCAAAACAGCAAAAGCTGTTTTAAGTCAGTCTTATGCAGATACTAAAAAAAGAACATGCCGAAATGAATGCGGTGCACTCTCCACTAGAGCGCCTTTCCGTTATGGCTGATGTGGATATGAGAGCTGTCAATGCTCTAATTCTTGAGTATATGCAATCCGATGTTCCTCTTATTCCAAAGCTCGCGCAATATTTGATTGCAGCAGGTGGCAAACGTATCCGCCCGCTTATGACTTTGGCATCAGGTCAGCTTTTTGAAGCCGATATGAGCAAAGTACATTATCTGGCTGCTGCTGTAGAATTCATCCACACAGCCACTCTCTTGCATGACGATGTTGTTGATGAAAGTGAAGAACGGCGTGGACAAAAAGCAGCCAATCTCATCTTCGGCAATCAGGCCAGTGTTCTGGTTGGAGATTTTCTGTTTTCCAAGTCTTTCCAGATGATGGTTGAAAGTGGCTCTCTGGACGTGTTACGTATCCTTTCCGAAGCCTCAGCCATCATCGCAAAAGGTGAAGTTTTGCAGCTTTCCACGACGAATGATCTGGAAACGACGCTGGATGACTATATGAAGGTCATAGAATCAAAAACGGCGGCCCTGTTTTCTGCTGCTTGCGAGGTTGCACCTGTTCTGGCCGGAGCGCCGGAAGATCAGATCAGGGCCATGTATGACTACGGCAAAAACCTTGGCATTGCTTTCCAGATAACAGATGATGCACTTGATTACAGTGCCAATCAGGAAAAACTTGGTAAAGCCATAGGTGATGATTTCCGCGAAGGGAAAATGACGGCTCCTGTAATATTTGCTATTCAGGAGGCTAATAAAGAAGAGCGCATTTTCTGGAAACGCACACTTGAGAATAAGGTGCAGAGCGAAGGCGATTTTAAAACCGCGCTGGAGATTATCAGTAAGCATAAAGCCCTTGATCAGGCCATGGATCTGGCGCAAGATTATGCCGAAAAGGCCAAAAATTCTTTGGCTCCGGTCAGACCTTGCGAAACAAAGAATATCTTGAGTGAGCTAGCAGATTTCACTATATCCAGAGAAACCTAGTTCTGTTATAAAGTTTTTCATGGACGACACACATAATAGAGAATCATGCTGTCATTCAGACAACAAGCACAATCCGCATAGAACGCATGCTAAACGTTTTGACGTTTTTTATCATGGCTCTATTTTAGTACTTGTCACCACAATAGCGCTGCATTTTATTCTCTCATTTGCAGATGCTTCGCCGAGTGTTCTCCATCATTTCGCAATGGCCTGCCTTGAACTTCTGGGGTCTATGTGGTGGGGAATTGTGCTGGGGATAGTGGCTGTGGGCATTATTGGCAAAATTCCGCGCGAGTTTTTTACCGGCCTCATGGGGCGGGATGACAGTTTCGGGGGACTTGTTCGTGCCGTAGGCGGCGGACTTGTTCTGGATTTATGCTCTCATGGGATATTAATTGTAGCTGCCAAACTTTATGAGCGCGGTGTTAGTCTTGCTCAAGTCGTTGCTTTTCTCGTAGCAAGCCCTTGGAACTCTTTCTCTCTAACCCTTGTCCTGATCGGACTGATCGGATTTAAATGGACGTTTCTTTATATACTGGGCTCTATGGTCATTGCCTTGCTTACAGGCATGGTTATGCAAACCATGACCAAGTCAGGCGCATTACCGCAAAACCCTAATAAAACAGACCATCAAGAAAATTTTGTTTTAAAAGACGAGATTAAGATTTTGTGGTCCCGTGCCTCCTTCACAAAAGCCACAATAAGTGATGTCATTTTTTCCGGCTGGCATGATGGTAGGATGATCGTAAAATGGTTGCTTTTTGGAACGATTCTGGCCGCTTCGATCCGGACCTTCATCCCTCAGGACATCTTTCAGGATTGGTTTGGACCAACTATGGCAGGGCTTCTTTTAACGGTCATTGCCGCTACTTTTATTGAAATATGCTCAGAAGGCTCCGCCCCTATAGCAAGCGAACTCGTCGTGGCGGCGCAAGCCCCAGGTAACGGTTTTGCCTTTTTAATGGCAGGCGTTGCTACTGATTATACAGAAATTCTGGTTGTGCGGGAATTTTCAGGATCATGGAAGGTTGCGCTTTTCATTCCGCTCATCACAGTGCCGCAAGTGCTTTTTATCGGCTGGTTGATGAATATGGCTACTATGAGTGGCTAAGAAAGCAGCGCCCCAAATAAAAGTGCCGCAAGCCCTAAAAAATTAAGCGGGTAGGAAACCATTGAAGGCAATCCGCCTTTGACAAAGAAATAATAGATAATGATATAAACAGGAACTGACAGCGCAAAATAAATCCTGAGGCCGTAAATCTCCATTTCGGGAAACAAAAGAAAGCTCAGCATAATAGTTAAAGTCATTAACCCTGCTATAATCCTGTACCAGACATCTGCCGCATGCGCGTAAAGCGGCATATTTTTGATAAAAATCCACATAATGCCGGGCCCGGAAACCCAAAGCACAACAAACAAGCTCATGACGTAGGCGGTTTTAATTTCAAACAGGTAATGCCAGATATCACCTTTATTAAAAGCAATCCCGATGATCGCAGCCACATAAGTCATACTGATCACAGGTAAAAAACGGTGAATCAAAAGATCAAAAAAATCTTTTGGTATTAAACGATCAACCCCGTCACGTTCTAATCTGATTATATGTTTTTGTTTCTGCACCATCAAAGCTCATAAAATTTATAATATTATACTCATTTTTTAGCACATGGATAGGCCGCTGACAAAGCCATAAGTACCGCAGGCGCGGCAACAAATTTTTCGTGCAGTTTATTATATGTATAAAAAAATGCCAAAACCTTAATTTGTATTTCGTTTAAAGAAGCCTCTTCAGGCACGCAGAACCTCATATTATCCGGCATATCGGACTGTAAATTCATAGATTCCAGAAATTTATAATAATCAATCATGCCTGAAATATAAGACTGACAGGCAATTTTTCCACCTTTTATAGTTTCTTCGCCGCTTTTATCAACCGCACATACCTTAAAAAGATATTCCCCGGATAATCTTGCAGCCTGAGTTTTCTGGCTAAAGAAACACAGAATCAGAAAAGCTAAAGCCCCGCAAAAAAGCGCCCTATTTCTTATTTTTAATTTCCAAATTCTGTAATATTGCAAAAGGTGAATCCTCATCTTTACGCTCTGCCTCGAAAGAAATCACTCTAGGCCTGTGATCTTTTTCCTTCTTTTTATCCTGTTTGCCTCGGCCTTTTTTATTTTTATTTGCATTCTTGCCCTTATCCGGTCTCTCATAACCTTTTTTGAATTCTTTTTTAGCCCTGCCTGCTTTTTCATATGCCTTTCCACGTTTCAAAGAAAACGTCGCTAATTCCGGTTTGACTTGCTCTGTTTTTTTATCTTCTGGCTTTTCTTCTAACTTGATCTCTTGAGGCTTATTTTCTTTAACTTCTTCCGCCTTAAGCTCATCTGCGGGATCATAAATTTTCTTATGCCCCAGATCCACAAGCACCTTGTATAAATCTTCAATCGTCGAACCAAGCCATTCCGCCATCTCGTGGCGCGCCTTGAAGCGACCTTTTTCTGCATGATCATAAATGCAATTCACCACACGGTCTAACATATCAATCCGTACAATCCGCCCGCCATAAACCGGATAGCCAATTACTTGATAATAATCCTTGTCAGGGTTTTCCTGCTCAAGGCGCTTAGAGACAATACCATCCGCAGGCACCTGAGCAGGCAAAGTCCTGTCATTAAAAATCGACCACAGCAACGCCTTGAGACGTACGGCAGCAGGCTTGTTTAGATCAGGCATAAATACCAAAAGCGGACCCAGACGTATTTTCTTCCCTCGCAAAGAAACACGCATCTCATTATCAAGCTTGGCAATTTCTTCTTCCAGCTCCGAACGCGGTAAAATCCCACAAGAATCGTAAACCTTGCGTACAATCTCCGACACAGGATCATCCTTGCCTTGTCCTGCTTCAATGCCAAGCATGATTAATGGCTCCAACACTGTTTTCATATGGTCATTTAGCCATTGTCTGAGACGGTTTTTTAGCTTCTCCGGATCATTTTCTTTCGTGATATCTTTTTCAAGAATATCTATCTC
>JAOUOR010000007.1 GCA_029880245.1 Alphaproteobacteria bacterium | reverse complement strand
CAACTATATTCCAGCTTAAGTTTCAAGCATATAATGACGCGTTCTTGGCGGACCAAGGCTTCTGTGCTTCTGGTTATTGCTGCCGCGATCAGCGCATTAGCAACATTTTCTGCCTTCAGGGATGTTTCTGGTACACTCAATAACTCCGATGTAGTGATCTGGCTGTTGAACATCGATCTGATTATTCTTTTGCTACTGGTTTCATTGATTGCGCGGCGTATCGTAGGGCTTTGGAGTGGTCGAAAAAGGCGTATCGCCGGTTCCCACCTTCATGTAAGGCTGGTATATATCTTCAGTATTATTGCCGCCGTGCCGACCATTATCATGACTGTCTTTTCCGTAGTATTCTTTCATTACGGAGTGCAAACATGGTTTAGCGAACGCGTACAAACAGCAATCAATGAATCGCAGGCTGTCGCTCAATCTTATATGGAAGAACATAAACAGGTCATCAGGGCCGATACGATGGCGATGGCAGGTGATCTTGATCGTCAATCAGATATCCTCATGTTTAATCCTGAGACGTTTCAAGAGGTGGTCAATACACAATCTTTTATCCGCAATCTTTCTGAAGCTCTTGTGTTTCGCGAGGACGGGCGCGTGATAGCAAGATCGGCTTTGACCTTTGCTCTGGAATATGAGGCAGTGCCGGAATATATTATGCAGCGCGCCAAAACCGGTGAAGTTGTTCTTATGACGGGGGAAGATCAGGACAGGGTCCGTGCGCTTGTAAAGCTGGAGAATTTTCCTGATACATTTCTTTTTGTCGGGCGCATGCTGGACCCGCAAGTGCTTTCACATCTTTCAGCAACGCAGCTTGCATCCGATGATTATGCGAGTTTAAAAGCGCAATATTCGGGTTTGCAAATTACGGTGACTATGCTCTTTGTAGTCGTCGGATTTTTGCTGCTATTGGCTGCGATATGGTTTGGTCTTATTCTGGCGCGTCAATTGGTTAAGCCAATCTCAGAACTTATAATAGCAGCAGATCGTGTGCGGGGAGGGGATCTGACTTTTCAGGTGCCGGAAAATAAAACACTTGAGGAATTTGATTATCTGGCACAATCCTTCAACCGGATGACATCGCAAATCCATAAACAACGCACTGATCTTATCGAGGCCAACCGTCAGCTTGATTATCGTCGCCGCGTCACCGAGACTGTTTTGGCGGGCGTATCGTCAGGCGTAATAGGTGTTGATAAAGAGGGAACAGTTAATCTTGTGAATAATGCAGCCTTAACTTTGTTGGGCATGAGAAAGGAAGACTTGCTCTCCCGAAAACTAATTGACGTTATTCCTGAGCTTTCCCAGACAATGGAATCAGCATCGCGCCGGATTGGAAAAATTACCAGAAAAGAAGTGCAGCTTCATGGAGGAGGCGGCAAAAAAAGATCATTCATCTTTCAGATCACAATTGAGCTTGGAAATGAAGAAGATAAAAATATCATCGTAACATTTGATGATATTACCGCGCTACAGTCAGCCCAGCGCAAGGCAGCTTGGTCGGATGTAGCGCGGCGTATCGCCCACGAGATTAAAAACCCGCTTACGCCTATACAGCTCTCTGCCGAGCGCTTGCGCCGGAAATACAAAGATAGTTTTCAGGAAGAAGAAAGCAAGGTTTTCGATCAATGTATTGAGACAATCATCAGGCATGTCGGAGATATCGGAGGCATGGTGGATGAGTTTTCATCCTTCGCCCGCATGCCGGAACCTGTTTTAAAGGCGGAAAATCTACCCAAGCAGATTAAAGAGTCTTTAATGTTGCAGCAGCAAGCGCATCCTGAAATCATTTTCAGTTTAGAGTTTGCAGATGATGTTTTTGCCGAGAAACTTTGTGCAGAAATAGATTCCCGTCAATTCCGGCAGGCTATGACGAATATTCTACAAAACGCCGTGGATGCTATTCATTCCGTGTCGGGAAAGGGCAAGCAAGGAAGAGTTGAGATTCTGACCGGCTATCACGGACAGGATGAAATCTTTGTGTCTATATCCGATAATGGTGCAGGATTTCCGGAAGATTCCCCCAGAGATAAACTGACCGAACCCTATGTAACCCACAAACAAAAAGGGACGGGGCTGGGCTTGGCAATCGTCAAGAAAATCATGGAAGACTGTAATGGCTCTTTAGTTCTCGGCGTGCCTGATTGGCTGGCAGAGAACAGACAATTTCAAAATCCGGAAGGAGCAACACTAGTCATGCTCTTTCCTGTACCGCTGGAAAAATTTAACAAGATCAAAGAAGGGGAAAAACTGGCATCATGAAAAATAATGTAGATATTCTTGTTGTTGATGATGAAGATGATATCCGTAACCTCATATGTTCTATCCTTGAGGATGAAGGTTATGAAACCCGCGGAACATCAGGGAGCAAGAGTGCCTATGAACAAATTGAAAAGAAAATCCCTGATCTGGTGATCCTTGATATCTGGCTTCAGGGGAGCAAGGATGACGGGATTGAAATTCTCAAAAACATAAAAAAACAAAACCCCTTGATCGAGGTTTTGATGATTAGCGGTCACGGCAATGTTGAAACAGCCGTTTCAGCAATTAAAATCGGGGCATATGATTTTATAGAAAAGCCGTTTAAATCCGACCGTTTGTTATTGATGATACACCGTGCTTTGGAAAGTTCAGCCTTGAAGAAGGAAAATTCCTTGCTGCGTGAAAAAAGCAAACAAGAAAATCAATCACCAGTTGATTACAACGTTTTATCTCAAAAAACATTATCTTTGCTGGAGCGCGTTGCGCCAAGCAATAGCCGCGTAATTATATCGGGTGAAATCGGTACGGGAAAATCTTTGGCTGCGCGTTATATCCATGAACATTCAAGTAGAAGCAAGAAACCGTTTATCATTTACAATTGCCAGAATGACGATCCAGCCCGTATGGAAGCTGAACTTTTTGGTCATGGGTCTGATGCCGGCTTATTCCATCAAGCACAAAACGGTACGGTTTTGCTTGAGGAAATTGACCATATGCCATTGGATATTCAGGGAAAATTTGCCAGAATACTTCAGGATAATAATTTTTCAATTCAAACAGATGCCGGAGCAGAGCTAGCCAATATAAGGTTTATGGCATCATCTTCGGGTGATATCAAAAAGGCTGTAGAAGATGGTAAATTGCGGGAGGATTTGTTTTATCGTCTCAACGTGGTTCATATACAAATGGAAAGTTTGAGACATCAAAAATCAGAATTTTCAAATATTGTTGAGATTTTGCGTAATCAGCTCTCAAGAGAAACAGGTTTAAAGTTTGCCGGGTTTAGTGATAAGGCGCTGGACGCACTAAAAGCATATCACTGGGCAGGAAACCTAAGACAGCTCCGAAATGTTCTTGAATGGGTAGCAATTATGACGCAGGGTAAGGATTGTGCTGTTTATGACGTATCCCATTTACCGTCTGAAATAGCTGCAAAGAAAATGTCTCCTGAAAACGATAATAAGCAAATATCAAT
Source organism: Alphaproteobacteria bacterium (assembly GCA_029880245.1). GTDB lineage: Bacteria > Pseudomonadota > Alphaproteobacteria > Micavibrionales > Micavibrionaceae > UBA1672. Next base: position 41,569 of record JAOUOR010000007.1, on the reverse strand, counting down.
ACCTGAAAAACAGGAGAATATTGATTTTATGACACTTCCACTTAGAGAAGCCAGAGAGCATTTCGAGCGGGATTATTTGCTCAGGCAAATTAATAGATTTGACGGCAACATATCAAAGACCGCGCAATTTATAGGCATGGAGCGCTCGGCTTTGCATAGGAAACTGAAAATACTGGAAATCTTGGCAACAACTGAAAAAGAAAGTGCCTCCGGTTAAATACTATTTCTGATATATAGTCGTTTCGCTTTATTTTTGCACAAGGCATGAGGAGTGATGCGTATAAAACATACGTGAACGACGAATAACGCTGTGCAAAAATAAATGGGAATGGCTATAAAAAATAGAAATTTCCGTTTAAAAACTTGTGAAACTCTATAAACTGCGTAACGGAAAATGATAACAACCCATAAAGGGACTATTTTGTCATGCGCGTTATAATTTGTGGAGCAGATAAGGTCGGAGCCAGCATTGCGGCATATCTCGCCCGAGAAGAAAATGACGTAACAGTCATTGACCCGTCAGAGGAACTTGTTTCCCAGATTAACGACACTATGGACGTCAATGCAATAGCAGGGAAGCCCTCTAATCCGGAAGTCCTTAAGAATGCCGGAGCCAATGAGGCAGATATGATCATTGCGGTGACAACATCGGATGAAACCAATATGATTTCCTGCCAGATAGCGCATTCCCTTTTTGGTGTTCCTAAGAAGATCGCAAGGATTAGGGACCAATCTTTTTTAGATCCGGTCTGGTCAAATCTTTTTAGCCGATCCCACATGCCGATTGACGTGATTATTTCACCCGAAACCTTGATCGCCGAGGATATATTCAGGCGTATTTCAGTGCCGGGCACAACATCGGTAATAAGTATGGCGGATGAGCGTTTATACCTTATCGGGGTAATTTGTGCGGAGGATTGTCCTGTGATCAATACACAGCTCAGCCAGCTCAAAAATCTGTTCCCGGATTTGTCTTTTGGAGTGGTGTCGATCACACGTCAGAACAGACATATTATTCCAGATGGTGATGATATGCTGGAAGTTGGAGACGAGGCTTATATTATTGTAGATACCCGTCATTTAAGACGCGTAATGGCTGCTTTCGGTCATTTGGAGAAAGAAGCAAGAAAAATCATTGTTTCTGGTGGCGGAAATATTGGATATTCCTTTATCAAATTAATCAAATCAAGATTAAGCGGTATTCAGATTAAGGTGATTGAACAAAATACAGAGCGCGCTAATTTCCTAAGTGAAAAATTAGAAGATATAATTATCCTGAACGGGGATACTCTTGACAGAGCACTTCTGGAGGAAGCGGCCATTGATAAATCCGAGGCTTATATTGCACTCATGAACGATGATGAGAGTAATATTCTGGGTTCGCTTCTGGCCAAGCAATATGGATGTGAACGCGTTCTGACACTGGTCAATAATAATGCGTATTATCCGCTGGTAGGACCGCTTGGCGTTGATGTTATGATATCGCCGCGCGCAACTTTGGTATCTCATATCATGCAGCATGTCCGGCGCGGTCGAATTCGTGGTATTTATAACGTACGTGATGGTTTTGCAGAGGCCATAGAAGCCGAAGCCTCGGATTCATCCTTCGTCGTTAATAAGAAAATCTCCGATCTAGAATTACCAAGAGAAATTACTTTTGCTGCTGTCGTGCGAGGTGAGAATATAATTATTCCTGATGGCAATACGGAAATTAGAAAAGGAGATATAGCCATCGTTTGGGCGCAAGGTGAAAAAGCACATATTGTCGAGAAATTATTCTCTGTTAGTGCAAATATGCTCTAGCGGAGCAAAGTTTTATGAAACTCTAGTCGTTTCGCTTTATTTTTGCACAAGGCATGAGGAGTGAAGCGTATAAAACATACGTGAGCGACGAATAACGATGTGCGAGAATAAATGGGAATGACTATAGGCATATTTGATTCCGGTTTAGGTGGCTTGATAATTGCGAAAGCAATCAGGTCACATATCACGCAGCCTGATATGGTCTATTTCGGAGATACGCTGCATATCCCATATGGTAACAGATCAGCAGAAGCCATTTATGATTATAGTTGCCGCGCGATGGATTATCTTTTTAATGTCCATGATTGCGCTCTTGTGATCGTAGCTTGTAACACGGTCAGCGCATGTGCTTTGCGCCGATTGCAGCAGGAATATCTGATCCGCAGTTTTCCGGAAAAACGAATTTTAGGAGTTGTCGTTCCGACTTTGGAATGTGCTATTGAAAAGGGTTACAAAAATATAGGGCTGATTGGTACAAACCGGACTATTCTTACAAATGTCTATGAAGAAGAACTCCAAAAAATAAATCCGGAGATACAAATTCACCAGATAAATACCCCCTTGCTTGTCCCAATGATTGAAAATGAGGGAATGCAGTGGATTGATAAGGTTCTGGAGCATTATCTGGAGCCTCTGCTTGAGAAGAATATAGAATGCCTTATCCTTGGCTGTACGCATTATGCATTTTTGAAAGAACGCGTTTCGGCCATGTTAGGTCATAATGTTGATATTTTATCACAAGATGAAATCATTCCTGCCAAACTTGAATCTTATCTTGAGAAGCATACTGAAATTACAGAAAGATTATCTCGTGATGGGCAAATACAATTTTTCGTCAGTGACATTACACCGGGGTATCAGAGTGCCTCTGAAAAAATATACGGGAACAAAATAGAGATTCATAAAACAGAATTATGTACAGTAGAGAATAAATACAAATAAGGAGAATACAAAAGTATGCATCTACCAAAAGCTATTTTTTTTGATTGGGACGGAACGCTGGTTGATAGCTATTCTTTTCTGAATGATGCCCATAACCATACGATGAAGGAACTTGGCTTTGAGCCAATGAAAGAAGGGGAGTACAAGAAATACTTTGGTAAGCCCAGAGAGACTTTGTATCCTATACTTTATGGCGATAAGGGGGAGGATGCCAAGATTGTTTTTGGCGAGTATGTGTTGAATAATGCTCATAAAATAAAGCCATTATCAGGTGCTATAGAGCTTGTAGAAGCCGTAGATCAAATGGATATTCCTATGGGTGTCGTCAGTAACAAGAAATCTGAATTTCTAAAAAAAGAGGCAGAGCATTTAGGCTGGCTGGAATATTTTACGATTTTTGTAGGAGCAGGGGATGCCGCACATGACAAACCATCGGATGCACCGCTTAGATTGGCCGTTGAAGAGTCAGGATTACAAACAACGGCACCGCAGGATATCTGGTTTGTTGGGGATACTGAAAACGACATTTTATGTGCTAAAAACTTTGGCTGTAAGGCCGTGTTAATTATAGAGGGTTCTGAGCATAATAGTCTTTCTATTGCAACACATCCAGATGTCACAGCAGAGAATTGTGATGAGCTGAAAAGAATTTTGTTTCAAATTGACTCATAATCCTTTAAAACCATAGGCATAAAGATCAGACAATAATAATAAAAGGATTATAAAATGGCTGACAAAATACAAAACGTGCAGGATGTTTTTCTGAACAAGGTCCGTAAGGAAAAGGCATCTGTAACAGTTTTTCTTGTAAACGGCGTTAAACTACAGGGAATTATTACATGGTTTGATAATTTCTCCGTGCTTTTACGCAGAGACGCGCATGTGCAGCTTATATATAAGCATGCCATATCGACTATTATGCCGGGCGGTCCTCTTAGTCTTCAAGATGAAGAAAAAGAAGAAGACGACAATTAAGCGTCTTTAAAAAAATCGATAATCAAAGCTATGCTTGAACAACTTACAGGCCAGAATAAAGATACTGCAATCATTATTCAGCCTGTTAAAAAGCATGACAAAAGCAAACATTCCATTAAAGATCTCACGGAAGAGGCGGAAGGCCTCGCGCATGCCATATATCTGGATGTTCTGGAAGTGCATGTTGTTACCTATGACCGTATCCAATCGGGCTCTTTCTTTGGAAAAGGCAAGCTGGAAGAAATAGCAGACAGGGCTGAAACGCTTTCCCCTGATATTGTCATTGTTAATGCCAGCCTTTCCCCTGTTCAACAAAGAAATCTGGAGAAAAAATGGAATACCAAGGTTATTGACCGCACAGGTTTGATACTCGAGATTTTTGGCGAGCGTGCCCAGACAAAGGAAGGGCGCCTTCAAGTCGATCTTGCGGCGCTGGAATATCAGAAATCCCGTCTTGTACGATCATGGACCCACTTGGAACGTCAGCGCGGCGGCGCCGGGTTTATGGGTGGTCCGGGTGAACGCCAGATCGAACTGGACAGGCGGATCATCGGGCAGAAAATTAAAACGATTAAAAAAGAACTTCAAGATGTTCGCAGGACACGAGAATTAGGGCGAAAGAACCGTTCCCGCGTTCCGTTTCCTGTATGTAGTTTTGTCGGCTATACCAATGCAGGAAAATCGACATTATTTAATCATTTAACCAATGCCGGTGTATTTGCCGAGGATCTTCCTTTTGCTACGTTGGACCCAACGCTGCGTAAAATCACCTTGCCGAATAAACATGACATTATTCTGGCCGATACAGTCGGGTTTATTTCCGATTTGCCAACGCATCTTGTCGAGGCCTTTCGGGCCACACTAGAGCAAATAACCTATAGCGATGTTATTCTTCATATTATTGATGTTTCAAGTAGCGACTATGAAGCCCAGATCGAAGATGTTGTCAGCGTCTTAAAAAGTCTTGGTATCGAGTACGAGACAGACCCGCGCATCATAGAAGTTTATAATAAGATTGATGCTGTGGAAGATGAGGACATAAGAGCAGAATTTTTACGCCTGCAAAACAGAAAAAACTCTAATATCATCTGTATATCAGCCCTTAAAGGGCAGGGGATTGACCTGCTTTTGCAGAAAATTTCCGAGAACATGACAGAACTGTATTTCGAGGAAACAATTGTGATTCCGCAAAGCAAAGGGAAAGCCCAGTCATGGGTTTATGACCATATGGAAGTCCTTAACCGCGAGGATCAGGAAGACAAAGTTTCATTTCTGGTTCGCACCGATAAGGCCACAAAACAAAAATTTGATAAATTATTTGCTTGAAAGCCGCTAAAATACTTGCTTTTCATGAAATAACTAGTGTAAGTAGCTTTTTGTAAGCTGGAATTTGTCACTATAAATAAATAGTTGTCATCCCGCAAAAGCGGGGATCTGGTTGATAGAAGATAATAGATTCCTGCTTTCGCAGGAATGACAAGTGATATTAGGATATATAGCAATGTTAAAAGATTTATTTGATTTTAGTAAAAAACGCAGTTTAAAAGAATCTGTAGGATTTTTCCTCTTCCATTCTTTTATTCTGATGTCTGTTTTGTTTCTGATTGAGGCCGCGGCTTAAGGGCTGCGCTGATCAGACACAGCAAAAACAACCCGAAGCAAAACCCGATATTATAATTGGCCATGGACAGGCCAATAAACGGGTCTTGCCAAGGGATTTCATCACATCTGCCCATAGGTCTGCTCATAATATTCTCCAGCCATGTTTCGTTTTCATCTTTGGAAATATTAAAATCGCAAGACTCGGTCATCTCCCACCAATGCTGCTCGATCCCCGTGTGATAGCTTGCAATACCACTATTTACCAGCATCACAATCGCACAAAGCACAAGTCCTATACGGATCACTTTATCTGATTTTCTGAAAACCGCTAGAATCACAAAAGAGACAAACATAACTATTGCAAAGGGATAGCGTTGATAAACACATAAAATGCAGGGCTCTAACCCCAGAAAAATTTCCGAGCCAAAAGCTGCCGCCAAGGCCAAAGCGGATATTAGTCCGGCAAAGCCTAAAATAAGTTTATGGCGCGATAAAATCGAAATCATAATGCTTTAAATATAGCTCTTTATGGTGTCCTTGATAAGCTCAAATCCTTCCATGCCGAAAAATACAAAGGCATAACACAGCATGGATACCCAAGCTAAACCTATCGCGGCGCCCAAAATAACGGCAAGCCCGTCTCTGGAAATAACACCAATTGACATGAGGGCAATGCCAAGGCTTGGCACTGTATTCGTCAACGGAAGAGGAATGCACACCGCCAGAGCCATGATAAGACCAAAAAAACCAATTAAATGTGAAAAAACGCCTGAGGTGATGAACTTCATTCGCGGCTTGACGATACTTTCCAGCCGATCAAACCACGGAAGAAGACCGTTAATCATTTTACTCATTTTTTCGCGCGGGATATCTTTTTTTCGCATCCACTGGGGCAGCCAAATCGTATGCCGCCCTATGGCCTGCTGCGCAGTCAGAAGGATCATAGGGCTGGCCAGCATCACATTGATAACAGGCGGCACAGGGATCGGCAGAGCCATCGGCGCGGCAAAGAGCAACAATAAAAACCCGAAACCGCGCTCATGCAGGGCCTCAAGCAAGTGATCAACACTAACACGTTCAGCGCTCAAGGTTTCATCCAGTTTTCTGAAAATATCCGAGATCGAATTCATACATATGAAGTAGCAGAAATGAATGGCTCTGGTAAGAGTAAAATAAAATCTAATTTTTTTAATTTTGGTTGTCTGGTAAAATTTAAAGGGCGGCCAGAGTTCTGCTGTTCAAAGATAAAGAAAAGGAAGCGCTGAAAAATGTATAAAGTTGGTGCATGGATTAAAGTGAATGACCGGATGCAAAGCAATTACGAATATAAAATAATAGCTAAAGCCGGTGAGGAGTTTGATGAAGGATTTACACCATATTTTACGCCAAAAGAAATGCTGGAACATGGAGTTTTCGAAGGAAAATACATGAATGATTGCCGTGAAGAATTTCCAGATAATTGGTTTGAAAAAGCTAGAATTAGTGATATTGCAGATCCGGAACTAAATTATTTCGGTATCAAGAGCCGTCAGTCCTTGCAGGTTTGGAAAAAGAAGGGATGGATCATAGAGCCTGATCCCAGAGGATGGTTTCAGTGGTATTGCCGTTATTACCAAGGTCGCAGATTTCATGAGATAGATGAAATTCAGATTAAGCGTTGGCGCAGCTTTTCCAGGCACGCCGGACAAATCAAGGCGAATTGCGAACCCGGAAATTTGTCATGTCGTCCGCGCCAAAGACAGGCTTTGCTGCAATGGTCGTATAATCCGTTCATTTAGAGCGTGCTAACATTAATCACATCAATGATAAAAGCAAAATTTATAAATGATTTGAATATGATGCCGATTGTAAAATATAAAGAGTTTGAGTACAGTCCTGACATTAGTTTTATAGAATAATTAGGACGTCCACATGGTTTCTCTGCCTGAAATAAAACGGCATAAAACACACCCCGTGCAAGTGCGCGGTGTAACCATTGGCGGTGATGCGCCTGTGGTTGTCCAGTCTATGACTAATACGGATACGGCGGATGTTGATAAAACCTTTGAGCAGGTCAAACAGCTCTTCCTTGCCGGCTCAGAGATTATTCGCCTGACCGTAAATAACGAAGAGGCAGCGCAGGGCGTTGTAAAGCTTCGTGAACGCTTGGATAAAGAAAGGCTGGATGTGCCCTTGGTCGGATGTTTCCATTATAATGGCCATACATTACTCGGCGATTACCCCGATCTGTGTGAAGCGCTGGACAAATACCGCATAAATCCGGGGAATGTGGGTTTTGGACAAAAGCGCGATGCTCAATATGAAATCATGATCAAAAAAGCCATCGAATATAAGAAGGCTGTGCGCATTGGTGTGAATTGGGGCTCTTTGGACCAGAATTTAGCAATGCGCTTGATGGATGAGAATGCCAAAAGCAAAAATCCGGTGGATTCGGGCTCTGTCATGCGCGAAGCCCTTGTGCAATCGGCTTTGATGAGTGCGCAAAAAGCCGAGGATATAGGACTTTCTAAAAACCAGATTATTTTATCGGCCAAAGTCAGTCGCGTTCAGGACTTAATTGCTGTTTATACCGAGCTTGCGAAACGTTCGGATTATGCGCTGCATCTTGGATTGACCGAAGCAGGAATGTCTTCAAAAGGTATCGTCGCAACGGCTTTGGGAGAGGGGATACTGCTTCAGCAAGGCATAGGCGATACGATCCGCGCCTCCTTAACGCCGGAGCCAAATGGCGATCGTAGCCTTGAAGTGCGCGTCTGTCAGGAAATCCTGCAGTCTTTGGGCGTCAGGTCCTTTATGCCGGAAGTTACAGCCTGCCCGGGATGCGGCCGTACAACCTCGACATATTTTCAGGAACTCGCACGGGATATCAGACGTTATCTGGAGGTGAAAATGCCGGTCTGGTCCAAAGAATATGACGGTGTAAAGGAAATGAAGGTTGCTGTGATGGGCTGCATTGTGAATGGCCCGGGGGAAAGCAAGCATGCCGATATCGGAATCAGCCTGCCCGGCACAGGTGAAAGCCCCGTAGCCCCCGTCTTTATTGATGGCAAGAAATCTCATACTTTGCGCGGAGATAATATCACAACGGAGTTTCAGGATATTGTCGAAGACTATGTCCGGAAGAGATATGGCAGCGCAATATAACTCTTGCTGGATATTCGAATTTTCTTTCTTTAATATCTCATTGTCATTCATTCAAAAATAAAGAGGGAAAATATGCGCATCGGCGTTCCAAAAGAAATCAAAACATTAGAGCATCGTGTTGGGCTGGTCCCGTCATCTGTGAAAGAACTGCATTCTCATGGGCATGAAGTTTATGTCGAGACCGGAGCGGGGCAGGGAATTAACTTCACCGATCAGGATTACGAAGAGGCAGGTGCGAAAATTTTGCCGAATGCTGCTGCGGTTTTTGATACTGCGGATATGATAATCAAAGTCAAGGAGCCGCAGCCGGAAGAATGCAAAATGCTGCGCGAGGATCAAATCCTTTTTACCTATCTTCATCTGGCAGCCGATGCCGAACAAACCCAGGGTCTGATAGATTCAGGCTGCGTTGCGATTGCCTATGAAACGGTTACCGGCCCCAATGGTCATGGTTTGCCGTTACTTGAGCCGATGAGCGAGATAGCAGGCAGACTGTCGGTACAGGTCGGGGCGTTCTACCTTCAAAAACATATGGGCGGCCTTGGCCGCTTAATAAGTGGCGTTCCCGGAGTGCGTCCGGCAGATGTCTTGATTATAGGCGGCGGTGTCGCCGGATTCCATGCCGCGCAAATGGCTGTGGGTTTAGGGGCAAATGTTACGATTTTAGAGCGCTCAAACCCGCGTATGAGGTTTCTGGATGAATATTTCCACGGGCGCGCCAATGTAATCTATTCCAATCTGGATATCATAGAGCGCGCTGTGAAAGCTGCCGATGTGGTGATTGGTGCCGTTTTGATTCCCGGAGCCTCAGCCCCGAAACTTGTAACGCGTAAAATGTTAAAAACCATGAAAAACGGCTCTGTGATTGTCGATATCGCCATAGATCAGGGCGGATGCTTTGAAACCAGCCGAGCTACAACGCATGATGAGCCTGTCTATACGGAAGAGGGAGTTGTTCATTATTGCGTCGCCAATATGCCCGGTGCTGTGGCTTTGACTTCTGCTTTGGCGCTAAACCATTCTGTGCTGCCTTACGCGATAGATCTTGCAAATAAGGGCTGGAAAGAGGCTCTGAAGGATAATAGTAACTTCGCCAATGGCTTGAATATTTGCCATGGCAAAGTTACGCATAAAGAAGTGGCACAGTCCTTAAATCTGGATTATGTGCCTTTTAAGCAAGCCGCTTAATACTAGAATTCAAATTCTATTTCATATTTGATCGTGCTATCGGGGGCAGCTTTGCTGATGCCTTGCAAATAGCCCAGCTTAAATTCGGCATGGTAGTCACCCAGCTTATATCCGACAACAGGACCAATTTGGTGCTTTTGCTCGCTATAGCCATTATGATCATTCAGCTTGCCGAAATCTGCATAATACTCAACGCCAAACTCTGTATTCGTGTTGATATGCTTGTAATGCGAGCCGGAGATTGCAGCCTCTAGGTCGTTATTACTGTTCTTGCCTACTTCTTGATCAAAGGCAATATTGACCAGTGTTGTACCATATTCTACGAAGGGTTTTGCCAAGAGAAAATCAACGCTGACTTTATCGGCCTCATCAGAATCCGTAGGAATGAAATAGCGAACATAAGCGCCACTATCCACCCAGTACTGACCTTGGGGAGTAAACTGAAATTTACCCCCTAATTCAATTTCCTCAAGTCGGGTAGACTCATCATTTTCGCGTTTGAATTCAACACCAAGAACAGGTTGAAAATAATCGGTTAGTCCGTATTCAAGCTCTGCTTCATGTTCCCATTCATGCTTGCTGCTTCCTTGATTAAATTCATAAATGCCAAAATTCTCTATTTCTATTTCCCCCATGGACACATAGGGAGACCGAACTTTATTGGGGCCCGCATGAGCTGGTAGAGCTAAAGATAGAAAAGCCAGCGTTAATAAAAAATACTTATTGTGAGTCATAATATCCTCGTAGGTTTAAGTTAATTACACGATTTTGCAAATGATAATCATTATTATTTGCATTACAAGCCCATATTTTGCTTTTTTTAAAGAAAGTCTTACTTGACAGAAAGGGCTACAGACTATAAATAAATCTCACTCAAATGCGCGGGTGTAGCTCAGTTGGTTAGAGCGCCGCCCTGTCACGGCGGAGGCCGCGAGTTCAAGTCTCGTCACTCGCGCCACTCACTCTAGGTTACAGAGGGGTGTAAATTTGAGAATGTACTATAGAATTTATCGAAGCGGTCTAATTACCCGCTTTTTTCTTCTGTAAACTCTTTCTGTAATCCTTCCGTCGGCATGCGCGGTGAATCTAAGAATATACTGGGTTTTAGCCATGATTTTATGTTTTTCAAAAGAGCAGGCTCTCCCTGTACAAGTAAATCTCCCGATTTGATGGCATCATTATAGGTGCGGTCCCCCATCCAGACATCATGCATAGTGCGCAGCGTACAGGAGAAATAAATATCGACATCCTTGCCCGGATTGGTCAGGCAAAGATCGACATTATTATCCTTCACCAAAAGCCACCAGTTTTTTTGCTCCTTCAAATCATTGAACTTGAACTGGATAATGCTCTCATTTCCAATCAGCTTCGTCGGATCAATACTACGTTCCAGGTAAAGCATCATCAATTCGACATCTATATCGGCATCGAGAACATTATGTCTGGCCCAGACCAGCCCCCATTCTCCCAAGGCAAAGAGGACAGGCAGCAAAGCTTCGCAGGCCTCTGTGGGGTAATATTCATAGGAACGCCCACCGGAAACGCGGCGTTTGATGATCATACCTTGTGCTTCGAGGGATTTAAGGCGAGCTGTCAGGAGGGCGGGGGAAATATCTCCAAGACCGCGATGAAGCTCGCTAAAGCGGCGACCGCCCATTAGAAGCTCCCGTATGATGAGAATTGTCCATTTCTCGCCCAGAATTTCTCCGGCTTTGGCTATGGGGCAAAACTGACCGTATTTCATTGCTGTTTCCTTTTTGAAAAAGACAATATCACGAAAATCCGTATTTCTGTAGTGCATTAGTTCAAAATCTGTAGTGGTTTACTACAAGCGCTGAACTTAACTTCGAACAGCCACCCGCGTTATGATGATCCTATAAGCCGGATGGTCCGGTTACACAAATTTTAAAGGAGACTTATCATGCCGTTAATTACTATTGATGTTATCAAAGACGTTTTCACGCCCGAACAAAAGCAGGAAATCATTTCAAAAATAACCGATACCATGGTTAGTATTGAAGGTGAGGCCTTAAGAGGCGTAACATGGGTGCGTATTGTCGAAGTCGAGCAAGGCGATTGGGGGATTGGTGGAAAGACCCTCAAGGCCTCCTGTGTTCACGCCATGGCACAGGCTGCTGCTTAAATAGCCGTGAAAAAACATAGTGTAATCGTCAGGTAAGAAAGACTAAGTCCTGACTTTTACACTATGTTTGCTTTACATAGGTGCCTTTTGCAAAGTGCTTGGATTTCCAAAATGATAGCTTAGAAGACAAGAAAACATATACTTCAATTTTTATAATTTTATTCAAAGGCAAGCAGTCTTAATCGTAAAGCATTAGAAATAACACTAACAGACGATAAGGACATGGCAGCGGCGGCAATAATTGGTGAAAGTAGAATTCCAAAAAACGGATAGAGTATACCTGCTGCTATTGGTACCCCTGCGGTATTATAAAAGAATGCAAAGAACAGGTTTTGCCGGATGTTATTCATGGTCGCAACAGAGAGTTTTCGCGCACGAATAATACCAGTCAGATCGCCTTTAAGGAGCGTTACACCCGAGCTTTCCATGGCAACATCTGTTCCCGTGCCCATAGCAATTCCGACATCTGCCGCAGCCAATGCGGGAGCGTCGTTTGTACCATCTCCCGCCATTGCAACAATGCGCCCCTCATCTTGCAATTTTTTAACAATCTTGCTTTTTTGCTCAGGAAGTATTTCTGCTTCAATTTCTTCAATGCCCAGTATATTAGCAACCGCTTCGGCAGTTCGGCGGTTATCACCTGTCAGCATAACGATGCGGATACCCAGCTTTTGAAGCTGTTTAATTGCGTCTGGTGTTGTCTCTTTAATCGGATCAGCTATTGCCAAAAGACCTGCTGGTTTTCCATCTATAGCAATAAAAATTACGGTTGCTCCGTCAGAGCGAAGCTCATCGGCTTGCTCTGAAAACATTGATACATCAATAGACTGTTCCTGCATCAGCATAACATTACCAAGAGCAATTTCTTTTCCCTTAACTTTTCCAATGACCCCTTTGCCAGTAGGGGAATCAAAATTTTCAGTTACAGGTAAATCAATCCCTTTTTCTTTTGCCGCCATAACAATAGCATGTGCAAGTGGGTGTTCGCTGCCTTTTTCAAGAGATGCTGCAAACATTAGTAGCTCATCATCCTGAAAACCATCGGCGGAAACAATTTTTGTGACAGTTGGTTTGCCCAGAGTAAGAGTGCCTGTTTTATCAATGACAAGCGTATCCAGTTTTTCCATCCGCTCTAACGCTTCGGCATTTTTGATAAGAACGCCTGCATGCGCACCTTTGCCAACACCCACCATAATAGACATGGGTGTAGCCAGACCCAAAGCGCATGGGCAGGCAATAATTAAGACACTGACGGCAGAAATTAAAGCATAGCTGAAAGCTGGTGATGGCCCGTACATCGCCCAGACAAAAAAGGAAAGTGCTGCGACAAGGATAACCGCAGGAACAAACCATGATGCAACAATGTCTGCTAGTCTTTGGATAGGGGCACGACTACGCTGTGCTTCCGCAACCATATGAACGATTTGGGAAAGCATTGTATCTTTACCAACACGCTCGGCTTTCATAATAAAGCTTCCTGTCTGGTTTATCGTGCCACCAATGACTTTACTATTTGGCATTTTTTTTACTGCCATAGACTCTCCCGTTACCATCGATTCATCTACGGCACTATGGCCCTCTGTAATAATCCCGTCCAACGGCACTTTCTCGCCTGGGCGAACACGTAAAAAATCACCAACATGAATGTGATCTAAAGGGACATCTTCCTCTTCTCCGTTATCTTTAATTCGTCTGGCTGTTTTAGGTGCCAGATCAAGCAAAGCGCGGATAGCCCCACCTGTCTGTTCACGTGCCTTAAGCTCAAGAACCTGACCTAATAAAACAAGAACTGTGATAACCGCAGCAGCCTCAAAATATACCGCTACAGCACCATCATGCTGTCTAAACTCAGCGGGAAATATACTTGGAAACAATGTAGCCACGACACTATAAAGCCAAGCCACGCCTGTGCCCATAGCAATCAGGGTAAACATATTAAGGTTTTTTGTTTTTATAGAAGCCCACCCTCGCTCAAAAAAGGGTTTACCTGCCCATAATACAACGGGTGTTGCCAGAATTAGCTGCATCCAATTAGACGACGTCGCACCGATATATTGGTGCACATCAAATATGTGACCACCCATCTCAAGTGTAAAAACAGGCAATGTCAGAATAAGCCCAACCCAAAACCTTTTTTTCATATCAACCAGTTCAGGGTTTTCTTTTTCATCTCCAGTAATTGTCTCTGGCTCTAGTGCCATACCACAAATAGGACAATTGCCCGGACCTTTTTGTCTTATTTCCGGGTGCATCGGGCATGTATAGATGACATCATCGGGATCAACGCCTTTTGGTAAAGGAGTTGACGGCTTATGCTCATGATGATGACAACAGTCTCCCATAGTCTTTTTTTCTTGTTCAGGGTTAGTTTTTAGACTGCTATTAAGCACTATAAGCCAGAGGAATGCAACGTGATGATTCATTGCACTATAGAGAAAACCGCTCTAAGCATCCCTTTGGGTATATAACTCTTTAGTGTAATAAAATTATTAGATTTTTTGAGTGGTGCTGCTGGGGAGAATTGAACTCCCGGCCTCACCCTTACCAAGGGTGCGCTCTACCACTGAGCTACAGCAGCTATTATCAATATGCACCGGAAGTTACAATATCTTGTAAGGTTTGTCACGGCAGTTTTTCAAAGGCTCGGGCAAAAAAATGACCCGCTAATGCGGGCCATCTTGAATTCTTATTTCTCTTGCTCCTATTATCTAGACAACAAGGTCAACCACAGAACCTCTGGAGTAGCTCTTATCATTGCCAGATGAGAAGCTTATATCGTTCAAATTACTCTGGAAAGCGCCGCTTTTATTATCATTTGTGTCCTTGGAAGAGGCGAGAGCCGCTTCTCTGGGCTGAATTTTATTATCTTTAGGCGTATCATCTTCATTCCTAATAGAACGAGTCTGATCATTCGCTATACTTTGACCAGGTTGCGTCACTGAAGATGCTTGATGGCCTACTCCTGCAATTGGTCCTGACATAATTAAATCCCTCTATAAATTACAAAAACCCATCTTAAATAGTAACGCAATTATGTTAATAAATGCTTTATACTCACACATACCCACAACCATTATCACATGAAAATTATAATAATTCAATTTTCAAAACAAAAAATTAACCATTTGATAATATAATTATCGTAAAGATTGTGGCGTGTCGTGTGGATGCATACTGTGTGAAACATAAAAAAATTATAAGTTCTTCCTGATATGCCGATTTTTTGAGTTAAAGGAAGTTTTAGAGAAAGTAATGGATAAGGATGATTTTCGGGGGCGAAGTCATGGATTTAAGAAGATTTAAAAATATCGAGAATGCTGTGCCTGTATTTTCGGGTTTAAGAGCTGCTCATGAATTTTATAAAGAGCGCGGCAAAACTGATCCTGCGGCCAAGCAGGAGCTAATGAAGGCTGTCGGGCAAGTTCTGGAGCTTGACGTTACAGCCAATGAAAGCGAACTTATCGCCGATATTCTCATTGAGTTGCTTAATCAGGCAGAGAAGGATATCCGCATGGCCTTATCCGAGCAGCTATCTGTTTTGGAAAATGTTCCTTTGCGTCTTATATTGAAAATATCAAATGATGAGATTGACATCGCAAGACCTGTCCTTACGCAAAGTACAGTCTTAGGCGATTATGACCTTTTATATATTATTAAAT
Organism: Alphaproteobacteria bacterium; assembly: GCA_029880245.1. Taxonomy (GTDB): domain Bacteria; phylum Pseudomonadota; class Alphaproteobacteria; order Micavibrionales; family Micavibrionaceae; genus UBA1672. The sequence goes on along the minus strand of JAOUOR010000007.1, from coordinate 26,113 downwards.
CCAAAACGCCTGAATATTGGGAAGCAATCGCCCGTCGCAAGGCTCTGGGTGAGGAGATAATTAATACGCTTTCCGATACGGGAGATTTTAATACGGCGCTGGCTTTAGCAAAAAATCAAAATATTGAGCTGACTCAATATGCGGCTGTTGCGCTTTCAAAATTGGCATCAGGCTCGGAAGAGCTTTCACAACCACTTTTGATGAGGCCGGAATTACCAAGAGATGTTGTAGCCTATCTATACAAACATGTTGGCGAGCAAGTGAAGCAAAGACTGGGCGCAGATGTTGAGATTGACTTCGTACCAATTCTGGAAGATGCTGTGGATACGGCTGTCATCAATTTACTTGGTGAACTTGACCTTAGCTTGGGACATGAATATATGCCATCCGAGGAGTTAATTATGGCGGCGCGATATCACCATCAGCAAGGCTATCTTAATCAAGCACGTTTTATTGAGAACCTCCAAAGAGGTCAGGTCAGGAATTTTGTAGCGCAGTTTTCTGTTTATAATAATCTTGATGTCAATGTTGTCCTGAATGCGATTGACCAGAAATCTGGAGAAAATCTGGCCATTATTTGTAAGGGTATGGGGATTAGTAGAAATGACTTCATTTCTCTCTATATATTGCTTCGGTCTGTTGATACCAAGGATGATGCATTTTATGATGTCAAGTTAATCAACAACGCATCTGAAAGCTACGATAATATTCCTGATGATGAGGCTAAAGCAGCAATAAAGCCATATATCAACGCATAATCATTATCAAATTATTGCTTTAAAGCATCTACACCCGGTAGAACCTTACCTTCCAGCCATTCAAGAAACGCCCCGCCAGCCGTAGAAATATAGCTAAAATCCTTGGCTATACCGGCATTTTCCAAAGCAGAAACAGTATCTCCGCCACCCGCTACTGAAACTATTTGTCCGGCTTTGGTCAATTTGGCTGCGCAAGCCGAAATCTCGTTTGTACCATGATCGAATGGCTTGATTTCGAACACGCCCATAGGACCATTCCAGACAATAGTCTTGCAGGTTTTAATCTTTTCCTCGATATAGGAAATTGTCTCGGGACCAATATCAATCGCCATATGATCTTCGGGAATGTTATGAACATTAACAGTCTGGTGTTCGGCATTTTCTTTGAGGTGAGTAACAACAACAACATCTCTGGGCAAGATAATTTCACAATTATTGGCTTTGGCCTTTTCCATGACGGCTTTAGCTTCTTCCTTCATACCCTTCTCACAAAGGGATTTACCCATTTCCACGCCATTTGCGTAAAGAAAAGTGTTTGCCATACCGCCACCAAGCACAAGATAATCTACTTTCTCAACTAAATTATTTAATACATTGAGTTTACTTGATATTTTTGATCCTCCAGCAACGGCCAAAACCGGCTTTTGTGGCTTTTCAAGTGCTATATTCAGGGCATTTAGCTCTTCTTCCATAAGCAATCCGGCCGCACTGGGCAGAAATTCTGTAATGCCTGCTGTAGAGGCATGGGCACGGTGAGATACAGAAAAAGCATCATTTACATAGAGATCACCTAAAGAAGCCAGTTCCTTTGCAAATTCCGGATCATTGTCTTTCTCACCCTTATAAAAGCGTATGTTCTCAAGCAGCAGAACATGACCCTTTTGAAGTATTTTAGCCATATCTCTTGCATGATCGCCGATACAATCCGGTGAGAAGGAAACAGGCGCTCCCCACTGCTTTTCAAGAACGGGAACTAAAAAAGCCAAAGACATTTCGGCATTTTGCTCTCCCTCTGGCCTGCCAAAATGTGAAAGGATTAGAATTTTTGCGCCCTTAGATATCAGGTAATCAATTGTAGGTTTCAGACGGTCAATTCTTGATGTGTCTGTAACAACGCCATTTTGTCTGGGGACATTTAAATCAGCTCGTACTAAAACTTTTTTGTTTGTTACGTCGAAATCTTTTAACGAGACAAAACCTTCGGACATAGGCAATTCCTTTTGCGCATTTACCAGTGACATTTTTTACTCATCCTTACATAGTTTTTAGACTCTCAGTCGCTTCGATGAGCCGTGATCGTATCGGTGCGTCCAAAGCCGAATGTCCACCATCGGGAACCACCACATAATCCGCCTCGGGCCAGAGTGCATGAAGTTTATGGGCTGTCCTGATTGGACATATAATATCATAGCGCCCCTGAATAATGGTTGTTGGAATAAAACGCAAGTTTTCTATTGCATTAAGCAAGCTTTTTTCTTTTGAAAACACCTGCGTTTTAAAATAATGCGCCTCGATTCTAGCGAAGGCCAGTGCATGATGCTTTTGCTCATCGGTCGTGATGGTGTCGTAATTGGGGATCAGAGACGAGCAAGCACCCTCATACAAGTTCCAGCGCACAGCAGCATCCATTTGCTTTTCCGGATCATTATCATTGGTCAGGACATTGTAATAGAAAGAGAGGAGGTCATCTTTCTGATTTTCAGGGGCAATGGAAGAAAATTGTTCCCATGCTTCGGGAAAAATGTTCTTCATGCCATAGAGAAACCAGTCAATTTCCTCTTGCTCACACAGGAAAATAGCGCGAAGTATCAGGCTAAGACAATGTTGCTTATATTTACTGGCATAGGCCAGAGCAAGCGTGCTGCCCCAAGATCCTCCGAAAATATGCCATTTTTTAATCCGGAGCTGTTTGCGTAAAGTCTCTATATCTTCAATCAAATGCTCTGTAGTGTTGTTTTCCAGACTGCCTATAGGGGTTGAACGACCGGCGCCTCGTTGATCAAAAATAATGATACGAAAAAAATCCGGATCAAAAAAACGCCGATGAAGAGGTGAAGCACCAGCCCCTGGTCCGCCATGCAGTAATAATATGGGCACACCATCAGGATTGCCGCTTTGCTCCCAGTAAAGATTATGAATTTTATCTACAGCAAGGTAACCGTTGGAGTAGGGCGATGTGGGCGGAAAAAGTGAAAGCAAGGGTTTGCGCTTCACGTAAAGGGGTGCCTCGGATGGCTCCTTTTGATTTTCTGCGGGTTCTGCTGTCTTGTTTTCCCTCTTCACGTATTGTTCCTGCTCATTATTTTTTTGTATTCTCTTCAGTTTTACTATCCTGCTTGACGTCAAGAAACTCTAGTGCTTCGGGGTGGTCAATTTCAATATACGGGCCATTATAATCTCTGAGCCAGCCACGTACACGAATTTTTTTACCTCCCCAGTCTCTGGGGTCAAGTCCTGCTTTCATAAAATCTTTGCGTTTTGATCGCAAGATGCTGAGGGTAAAATCTTTTTTCCAGTTATCGCCAAAATTAATAAAGGTTTGTCCTTGCCTTATACTGACATTTTTAACTGTGCCTTCGACAATACCAAAATTATCTGTGAAGAGATGGGCATTATCCGGCTCATGAACGTCATAGGCCCTGATTTTCCACAGACCTGATTTTTCCGAACGTGCGAAATCTTCATGAACATACATTTCCGTAGCAAGATCATAATTATCGGCTGTCGTCCTGACGCGCGCCAGCCCAAGGCGAAGCAAAACAGCCTGAACCCACAGACTGTTCTTATGGACGACAACGTGGGATATAGAATGTCCCATTCTGTTAAGGCGGGATTCTTCATTATTGTTGTTCTGGTATATCTTGACCTGTGTATTCTCCAGCATGTCTCTCATAATCTTGACGGCAAGTACGGAAAGAGGTCCGGGCTGGTGATAATCCAGATCCGGAAAATCCATACCTGCCAGATTTAAAATACGGCCATCTTTCATCTGCAAGGTCAAAGGGTCAACAACACGTGCAACAATTCCGCCTTTATCCTCGAATAGAGAAGAGAAGTCAGGCGGGCTTATCGTCCTTTCTTCCTGCGCATATACATTAGACAATGGAAAGGAGCTAACACAGAATGTAACGATAAAAACACTGGCAATATACTTTAAAAAAGCTAAGATAACCCTGTTTTTAGAGGCTGAGATGATCATGAAGAAGCGACTTATGATAAAACAATTCCGTTTAAAGTTCCTGTTGATAGTCACTATACCATTTCTGGCATCATGTACAACTAATCCGGCAACCGGACAGAAACAATTTACAGCATTGATGTCCCCGACGCAGGAAAACCAAATCGGCGCGCAGGAACATCAAAAAGTCATTAAACAATTCGGTCTTTATAATGATCCGGCCCTGCAATCCTATGTCTCTCAGGTCGGACAAAAAGTCGTTGCTCATACCGAGCGTAAAGACGTTCAGTATAAATTCTTTGTTGTTGATAGCCCTGTTGTTAATGCGTTTGCTTTGCCGGGGGGGTATATTTATATGTCGCGCGGGCTTTTAGCTCTGGCCAATAACGAAGCCGAGATGGCAGCAGTTCTGGCGCATGAAGCCGGTCATATCACGGCACGCCATTCTGCCGAGCGATATTCCCGTGGTGTCGTAACAGGGTTGGGGGCATCAATTTTATCTGCGGCAATTGGAGTTGATGAACAGGTTTTTGGACTGGGGGCTGAACTCTATTTAAAATCCTATTCCAGAGGGCAGGAAAGCCAATCTGATAGTCTCGGTATTCGATACCTCAGCAGGGCAGGCTTTCATCCTTATGGTATGACGGGGTTTCTTAAAAATCTGGATGCGGATACGGCGCTAGAAAACAAAATCGATGGAAAAGGCGGTGACCCCGCCGCGAGCTATTTATCCACTCACCCGGTCACAGCCCAGCGCATTACAGCAACGATGCAGGAAAATAGTGCATACCCACAGCAAGGTGTTATTAATCGCGAGGGCTTTTTAAATAAAATTCAAGGCATGGTTTATGGCGATAGTCCTCATCAAGGCTTTGCCAAGGGCAATAATTTTTATCATCCTGATATGGGCTTTACGTTTTCTGTACCTCAGGGGTTTCGGTTGATTAATCAGCCTGAACAAGTTGTTTCTGTGGGGCCGCGAAAGGATGTTGTGATTATTTTTGATATGTCCAAAAATGAGAAGGGCGTTTCTCCGTCTCTTTATATGCGCGATGTCTGGATGAAGAATAGGGATGTCCATAATATAGAGGCTATTACTATAAATGGTATGCGCGCGGCTTCCGGCTCTGTGCTTGGCCAAATTAACGGGCAGGAAGTAAGTATCCAGCTTATAGCCATTCAATGGTCGCCGCAGGATTTTGTGCGTTTTCAAGTGGCAATGCCTAAAAACCTCTCCGGAGATTTACTTGAGGACCTAAAAAGGACAACATATAGTTTCAGACGCTTAAGCGCTCCTGAGAAGCAAAGCCTGAAACCCTATAAAATAAAACTGGTCAGAGCCGGTTCCGGCGACAGCGTCTCATCTTTAGCCTCCAAAATGGCTGTAAAAGAATATGCACAAGACAGGTTCCGTGTTCTGAACGGGCTTGCCCCTGCTGAAAATGTTCAATCCGGCGCGTTGTATAAGATCATTATGGAATAAGGCCTATCTTTGTATCGTCATCGCCTGAATCTGCGTTCAGCAGATTCTAGGGCGATCTATAAAATTAATAGATTCCCTTAGAATCCACTTAACGTGGATTCAGGGAATGACGATAAGTGTGTATTCGCGTTCATTTGTGTCCATTCGTGGTAAGAAAAGCTCGTCATTTCGAGCGAAGTCGAGAAATCTTATATCCTATCAGCCAATACAGATTCCTCCATGCGCTCCGCTTAGTCGGAATGACAAAAGCAAAAAATCTTTCGTGAAACTTAGTGATCTTTGTGTCTTCGTGGTAAAAAAAACTGGATTCCCTTAGAATCCACTTAGCATGGATTCAGGGAATGACGATAAGGGTTATTTGCGTCTATCTGTGTTCATCTGCGGTAAAATAATTGTCATCCCTGCGTAAGCAGGGATTTCTTTTCCTTACCCACCAGATTCCCGCTTTCGCGGGGATGACGAGGGGCAGAGCTACGGAGGAGACGGAGGTGGACAGAATGTTTGACATAAGGCGATATGTGTGATTAAACATTGGAAAATTTGTAATTACATAGGGCGTGTATAGGAAGGCGAAGCTTATGGGAAAATCTATTAATATCAAGTCTATTTTGAAAAGAGCACTTAATGCTAAAAGTGATGACGCTAAATTTTACGCTTGGGAAGCACTTTTGGAAAAAGTCCGGGAAAACGCAGATTCTGCTTGGGAAGCGCTGGGTGAGTTACAAGGGATTGAGGACGAAGAGGCTAGCAAGATAATCGGCCTTATTGGGCTTCAATATGGAAGAGGTTTTGCCGTGGAGGCGCTGAAGATATTAGCCAAGCGTCAGGACGATGTGTCTACTGAATGGATCGGCAATATTGGATGTTCTCATGGAAAAAAATATGCTTTAGATGATATAGGCACAAAAATTCTGGTTGATGATGTTGGAGAATATGCTCTGGATGCCGTGGATATCTTAAAAGATCGTAAGAGTATAGTTGCTACTCATCAACTTGGCTATATTGCGTATTCTCATGAAGGAAAATATGCTCTGGCTGTCTTGAGGATATTTAAAGATCGTATGGAAGATGAGGACACTAGAGAGATTGGCTATATTGCAGAAGATGGACGGCTTACGCATGGAATAAAAGTTGTCATAGAAGCATTGAAGATATTAGATGAGCGTGATGGAAAAGTTGCCAAGGAAACTATTGATAAAATTGAAAAAATATTTCCAGAACTTAAAGATCGGGTTAAGCCGCGTTCTATCGCTGAAATACCCCATCTTGGATTTGCTTAGAATGTCTCCTACATTCAGGCGATGACGACCGAAAGAATATTCGCGTTCATTTGTGTCTTCGTGGTAAAAAAAGACTGTCATCCCTGCGTAAGCAGGGATCTCTTTTTCTTATCCACCAGATCCCCGCTTTCGCGGGGATGACAACAGAATCTTGACAAAACAGGAATATTATCCTATTATGCCTGCATGTTTATGTCATCCACACAGCAAACCCCACCCGAACCCAAACGTCATGACACGCCGTGTAATGACGAAAAGTTACTAAGGGTGGTTTTCGTTAACCTATTGAAAAAACATAATAAACCAAAAAAAAGCAAAAATGAAAACGCCGGAACAAACTATTAAAGACATGGGCGGGAATTTTTTAAAACGCGAAAACGAACTGTACAAATCCGAGAAGCCCTTTAACAAACAAACTAAAGGGATATCATTGAAAAACAATAACTTACGTTTTTATTTTTTGAAAAAAGCAAACGAACTAAAGAAAACTTAGCATTCCAGCACATCAAGAATTTCGGAATCCTCATCAAAACAAGCACAGACCAGACTGCCGCCAAAGCCGCAGCCACCATCTATGGTATTGGCAACGCGCGTAAAGTTTAAGCCTTTATGATTTGGGTCATAGCCTCTGGTGACGGATTTAAAAAAGAGATAGGGGCTGTGGATGCACTCGAATTCCTTATGGGCCCACCAGAAATTATCACCTTGATCCTCCAGTCCTATCCTTGTATCCAGCCCTGCATTGACAAAAAGCATGCTGGTCCCTTGTCTTTCAGAATAGGCGGCGCGGAAAAGCTGGGTCATGAAAATATCGTGACCTGCGCGTGACTTTACGGCATTTTTGATATTGCCCGTCCACTGGGCAATACTGACCATGCCTTGACGGCACGCCTCGATTCCATCATGCGGGTCAATGCCGTAACTGTAAAGTGTGTTGGATATGCCATTCCCTAACATCCAGATGAGGACTTCGGTCGGATTTGGGGCGAATTGCAGTTGCATGAGCTTTTGCCACATTTCTTCCTGAGCGCCGCGCAAATAGATAATATCCGAAGCCAGCATGCCCGGAGTATTCGCCAGAACTGCGCGCCGAAACCTTAAAAGCTCATCCAGCGTATCTGCAGCTGAGGGGCCATAGCCGATATAGTTACCGTGGTAAATAATGCGGTCTCCATTTTCGACATGCGGAGAAAGCTGATTATGCAGAAAAGCAAGCTTCTCAATATCACCATGCACCGCCGAAATACACCAGATACGATTTGGTGTACCCATAGGCACAAAACGATAATCTTTTGGTTTATGACATGTCACTGGAATAAAGCAGGTGTAATTGCTAAAAGGATAAAAATTTACTGACTTTCATTATGCCATAAGAAAAAGAGGCAATTTCAGGAAACTGCCTCTTTTTACAAGATTATCCATATTTTTTTATGCTTTAAGCGGCCTTTTTAACGCCGTCACTATTGCCATCTTCTTTGGCCGCAGGGGTTGTTTTCCCCATAAGGCTCTCAAGTTTCTCAACAGCTTTCAATTCTGTGGTGTTGTCTACAGCAGCAACTTCACGAGCCAAACGCTCAAGCGCTGACTGGTAGATTTGACGCTCGCTATATGATTGTTCTGTATCATCATTGCTGCGTTTCAAGTCTCTGAGTACCTCGGCGATAGATACCGGATCTCCTGAGTTGATCTTTGTTTCATATTCCTGAGCACGGCGGCTCCACATTGTACGGCGGATACGTGATCGACCTTTCAATGTTGCCAAAGCATCGTCCAGACGCTCATTGGAGCTTAATTTGCGCAAACCCGTCACAGCAGCTTTGCCAACAGGAATTTTCAGGCGCATACGGTCACGCTCGAAATTGATGACATAAAGCTTTACCTCAATACCTGCAATCTCCTGTGTCTCAATGCCTTCTATATAACCAACTCCGTGCATTGGGTACACAACATCATCACCAGCTTTAAAATCATAATTATCATTATTAGCCATATTTTTTCACCTTATACGTTGTTTAATGACTCTGTTTCATGAAAAGTGCAAAAAATTAAGGGACACCTGCGCTCCCCATGTAATTACTTAGCAACCTCTCCGAACACGATTTAGGTTAGGACCATACCAAAAAAAACAGTATTTTTCAACATAATATGTATAAAAGTGATTTTTTTTGAACATACGTATTCACTTTTACCGCTCTTTTGTGCAATTTTATCCACTTATAACAGCTAGTTACATCAAGAGAAAAGAGAAAATGCAGCTCTCTTCCCAGCCGATTTTAGAAGACTTTCTATCAACTCTAGAGGCGGTGAATTTGCGTTCTCTTGATATTTTTATTGATTTTTTTTCGGTTGATGTGTCATTTCAAGACCCTTTTCATAGAATTCACGGGCATGATCAATTACGCAAATTGTTCCTGAGCCGTGTAGAAAATTATGCTGGCGTTAAATATAAGGCCATTGATTTTGCATGGGGAAGAAGGGAAGGGCTTGTTTACATCGCCTGTGAGATTATGAAGGACAAGAAGTTTGTTGCCGAGTGTATGATGGAGCTATGTATGGTTTCTGGCGGCAAGATTTTGTCGTGTAAGGAATTTTGGGGGAGTAACCATCCCTTAGATCAAAAATCATACTCAAAAGCTATTTAACTGTGGCTTTGACTTTTATACTTGCCTTGCTTGTATCAAGACTGACTTTGGAACCTATAGGCAAAGGATATAGCTCGTTTCCATGCCCGAAAGGCATATCCATGATAATAGGTATATCTAACCCTTCAGTATGCTCCATGATAATATCGCTGAGTGTAAAGCCAAAAGGTGTACCGGTTTCAGGAACATCTGTGAACTGACCAATCAACAGCCCCTTAATTTCCTTTAAAACACTAAGGCGCCTGAGATGCAAAAACATCCGGTCAAGACGGCTGAGCTCTTCGTTACAATCTTCCAGAAATAAAATGCCGTCTTTCCAGAATTTTTCTGTCAAGGTCTGGGGTAAATACTGGAATACACTTAAATTGCCACCTATTAAATGACCATTGGCTTTTCCGGGTTTAAGAATATTTTTCTTCTTGAAAGGTATTGTGGCTGTTTTACCCTCGAGCAATTCAAATAGCTCCTTGGTTTTATCCTGTTTGTGCAGATTCTTAAAGACCGGACCGTGAAGGGTCGTTATAGAGGTATGAGCATAAACAGCATTAAGTAAAGCGGTGACATCGCTAAAGCCGATCAGGAGTTTTGGCTTTTCCTTCATTTTCTTGAAATTAATCATATCGATTAAGTGCAGAGCACGGTTACCGCCACCAGCTGCCCATATGGCATGGATATCATTTCTTTGCCATAGACCTTGAAGAGCGAGTGCCTTTTGAAGATGCGTGCCAGCCGATTGATTATGCCGCTCATAGGTTTGCGGATGTATGAAAACGTTAAAGCCTTTTTTTTCTATAAAAGCTTTTGATTTTTGTATTTCCTCTTCCAGAACATAGCTGGATGGAGAAAATATACCGATGGTATCACCTTTTTTAAGTGCTTTTGGGTAAACCGAAGCCGACATTAATCATGAGGCCTTTCTTTGGTAATATCCACCAACAACTTCGGAAAGGCCGTCACCTTCTCCTATGATTTTAAATTTGCGCGTATAATCGTGGTCGAAATGCTTTTTGAATGTGATTTCAATAGTCTCGAAATTTAAAAAGGCAGAGCTTAAGGCATTCTGGGCAGCTTGCTTCACAGTTTTCTTTTTATCCTGCTTATCCGGATGCAATACAAAATTCAATTGCATGACTTTTTCACCATCATGACGAAGGGTAAAATGAATGATCGGGTCATTAAGAGCTTTGTTTATTTCGTTAATAACAGAATTAAAGAAAGAGGCATAATACATATAACCGCCAGCGCCTGTAACATAATCCGTGTTCTTACCTTCAAGATTGAGAATAGACTGACTGCCGTCTTTATGGTTCACGACTTTGCCCGTATCTTCAATCCTATAGCGGATTATCGGGAAGGCACGCTGATAGTAGGATGTCACAAGTATTGTATTTTCCGGACCTTGTTCAACATAAACATAATCGTTAAACACATCATAATCAAAGCTTCTAAGGTCTTTTTGATGCGCAATCTCACCGAATTCAACGGCTCCATAGGTAGATTGAATATCACTGTCTGGGAATTGCTCTTGTATAAAGCTCTTGCTGCAATCAAGTAAAAATTCACCGCTCACGTTTATATAAGGAAGGTTTTCTAAGGGCTCGATGCCTTCTTCTTTCATGATTTCCGCAACCCGTTGCAAGACGCAAGGGAAAATCACCAAAAGTGTTGCTTTCGTATTCTTCAAAGTCTCCAAAAGCTTTGTAACGGATTCTTTGTTAACGGTTTCAAAAGGTACCATTGTGAATCCAAAAAAAGTTCTCAAGGCTTTAGACTGATCGGCATATGGTCCTGTGAAATATGATTTGAGCGGATAAAATACGACGAAATCTTCACCGGGTGACCAGCCATTAATCCTAAAGGATTTGAGGAAGCTCTGCGCAAAAAGATTGGCATCATCATAATCCAGCCATCGAAAAGCCGGAATACCTGATGAACCTCCCGTTGAAATCGAGGCAAAGAAATCTCTTTTAACGATGCCGTGATTTATAACTTCTTTGGCGCTAGGTGTTTTACCGTTTTTCAAAATATCGTATTTATAATCGAGCGTCACACTTTTAAAGGCCGAGTTTTTTGCCTTGATATCACTCTTTTGTGTTATCGGCAGATGGCTGAAAGCATAATAAAAATCTTCCTCTGGCAAGTTACAGGCGCTTTCAAGGAAAAAACTATACTTCCCCTTATAAAACGGGATATTACGATTGCAATATTCCAGAATATTTAAAAGTTTTTCTTTACGGGGTAACTTATTTTCTTTCAGAGGCTTTAAAGCTAAATTATATCCTAAAAACTTACGCAACATGGTTATTGTGCTCTATTGATGTTTTGTCCGGAGTTAGCCATCATTTGTAATTGTCTTGATTAAATCCAGCAAAGCTTCTTCTGCCTTTAGATTTGGTATCTGACAAGTTCCTGCCGCGTTATGGCCACCTCCGCCATATTTCAACATAAGATCATCAACATTAGTTTTGCTACTGCGGTCCAGAATAGATTTTCCAACTGCAAAAACCGTGTTTTGTTTATTCTTTCCCCAAAGAATATGGATGGATATGTTACATTGAGGGAAGAGTGCATAAATCACAAATCTGTTGCCTGCCCAGATATTATCTTCTTTTCTCAGGTCCAAAACGACAAGGTTGCCATGAACTTTGCCACATCTTTGTATTTGCTCGCGGCATTTCATTTGGTGTTCAAAAAATAGATTGACGCGCTCTTTAACATCTGGAAGATCAAGGATTTCTTCAATATCTGAATGCGTCCGGCAAAAGTCGATAAGCTTCATCATAAGTTGATAATTGGATATATTAAAATCACGAAATCGTCCAAGACCCGTTCTCGCATCCATAATAAAGCTGAGAAGAACCCACCCTTCGGGAGAAAGTATTTCCTCCTTCGTAAAATCTGCCGAATCAGCCTTATCAACAGCATCCATCATATCTTTGGAAACACTTGGAAAAGCAGCTTCGCCACCAAAATAATCATAAACAATCCGTGCCGCCGAAGGAGCATCAATATCAATCACCATATTATCGGGTTGATCTTGAACTCGTCTGGCTTCGCTTGCGTGATGATCGAAGGACAAATAAACTTCCTCATTATAGGGAAGGTTTGTTGTAATATCATCCGGACCCAAATCAATTAGTCCATCTTGCATGTCCTTGGGGTGGGCAAACATAATATCATCAATGATGTCCAGTTCTTTCAGAAGAATGCCGCAAACCAAACCATCCATGTCACTTCGTGTAATAAGACGATATTTCTTGCCTTTTTCGGGCATTAATTTTGCTGCTGCTGACATGAATATATTTCTCCCTAGTCTTAATATTTCTATAGTACAGGACAAGATCGTAAGAGACTCTTACAACCGTCATGTTACCCTTTAAAGGAGCAATTTGGAAGAGATTAATAATAGCTGATTATTACCTTCCGTGGATATTTTCTATGAAATACAAGGGTCTGTTTTTTGTTTCACCGAAAATGCGTCCTATATACTCTCCCAATATACCTATGCATAAAAGCTGTATACCGCTTAGAAAAGTAATCATAACCATCAAGGAAGCATAACCGGGCATGTCCGTGCCCAAAAATATGGTTTTTAGAATAATAAATCCTCCAAAAGCAAAGGCAAACAGAGAGATCAGAAATCCGCAAAAACTGGCGATGCGTAGCGGTATGATACTAAAGCCTGTAATGCCCTCAAGCGCAAAATCCAGCAACTTGAAGTAATTCCATTTCGTATTTCCTGCAGCACGCGGCGCACGATTATATTCCAGAGGTATTTGTTTATAGCCAACCCAGGCGAACATACCTTTTAAAAATCTGTGGCGTTCTTTGAGCTGGTTCAGGGCGTCGACAGCTCTGCGGTTCATAAGACGAAAATCACCGGTATTAAGCGGAATTTCTGTGCTGCTGATATAGCTCATTAGTTTGTAAAAGAAGCGCGCTGTTAATTTCTTAAGCCATGTCTCGCCTTCGCGTTTGACGCGCTGCCCATAAACAACATCCGCGTCATTTTCCTTCCAGAGTTTTATAAGCTCAGGAATTAAATCCGGTGGATCTTGTAAGTCAGCATCAAGAATAATAACCGCGTCGCCTTGTGCATTGTTAATACCGGCCGTCATAGCTGCTTCTTTGCCAAAATTTCTTGAAAGATTAATAATTATGGCGCGTTTGTCTTTTTTTTGTATTTCAAGAAGCTTTTCATAAGTGTTGTCTTTACTGCCATCGTTAATATAGACAATTTCAGCGTCAAAATCAGTGAGCGGATCAATGACAGCACAAACACTCTTATGACACAGATCAATCATTTCCTGCTCGTTATAACAGGGAATAATGATAGAAAGTTTTTCCTTCTTGCTCATAATCTAATCTTTCCTTCTTTGGAATAAATCAAAACTTAAAATTTTGTCTTTTTCTTCTTTTATACCAACCACTATAAGGGACTTATCAAAATCTACACGTTCAACGAAATCATAACTTCGCATTTTCTCTTTAAATTCAGGGTTTGAAAGCAGGAAGTCCAGATATTTTTTTGATGGACCGTTATTTTCAGGGTCGTAATATTGCGGGATACTAATAACCGATGGTTTGTAGCGGTCTATATCCTGTGCGAGCATCGAGATATAATGGCGCATCTTTTCTTGGACTTTTAGTCTTTCTTTTTCTGGCAGGTGGTTTTGTTGAAGTTTTTGAGATAGACCTGATATAGGCCAGAGTTGACCAAATCTCGAGCCGTTTTTTAAATCTGTATAGTAAGGCAAAGCCAGAACCAAAGAATGAAATTCATAAGAGGCATAAACGTTGTTCCATGCATATTCTTCAAGCTTTTGATGATATGGCAGGGATACAAATTCCTCAGAGTTCATTAAATCCTTATTTTTTCCTGTATTTAATTTCGTAAGAAGAGAGATGCTTAGCGAAAAAATAAGAGTAAGCACTAAAAGGGGCTGTTTTATATGATATGTCAGCAAACAAAATAGTGAAAATAGCAGGACAATAAGTCCGGTCCCGATAAAAGGAATGGCCTGATATTCAAATCCCTTGCCTTGCACGGCAAAAGGAACAAAAAGAACAAAGGACAGTAAGGCTAGATTATATATGACAGGCTTTAATCTGTTGTAGCTTTCATTATCGTCAGGCAGCAACCCAAAACACAGCAGCGCCATAAAGGGCAGGCTCAAAAAACTAAGATAATTCGTAATATCAAAGCGACTTTCATTACTGTAGATCTCTCGCAAATCCGACAGGATTATTGTAAAAAAATCAGGAAATCGCAGCGCGTAAAATAGTGCAAAAGCGAATATTACAAGAGCAATTATAATGAAATCACGCGAGAGCATTGTTTTATACAGGGACTTGTTGCGAACAAGCCTCTGTACTGCAAAGAGCGCAGGTATTATGGCATAATGTGGCTTTATGCACAGAGCCAAGCCTGCCAAAAGTGAGACAAGCGTAGTTGTAGGTTTATGGACAGTTTGACCTTGGAGAATAAGGACTTGGTATATGCAATAGGGCAAGAGACAAATATAAATTAAGTGGTCTTTGGAGCCGAAATTGACTCCGCTCATCCATGTTTGGCTGATGACCAGACAAGCAACCAAAGAAATGGCCTGCATTTTATTGAGCGGGATTTGTCTTAGCAAATAATAAAGCAGGATATTTGCAATAAATATGTAGCTTAGAAAAACAAGTAGAATAGCTGTTTTGGCATGGACAAGCCCTGTTATGTACAAAGGGTAGGCTGGCAGGTAAATGAGAAAGCTAAGCGGTGGGTTTGTTTCGTAAAAATCAGTTGAGTAATTCCCTCCGGATAAAAAACGTTCAAGACATTGCAAAAGCCATCCTGTATCAGTATCCATATGTATATTAAGGTAAATATTGATCCATAGTGCAGTGGATACAAAAATAATCACAAGAGCGCTTATCGTGTAAAAATTACTTTCTGATTGTGCTGTGGTGTTATTATACACTGTGACCCTTAGTAAATGAGATTAAAAAGAATTTAAGCAGTAACTTATGAAAGAAATCGTCAAAAATCACTATAAAAGTTTTAGCCGTTTTTCGGTTGTCGGCCTTATTAACACATTTATTGATTTCGGTGTTTTTGTATTTTTATTCTATGTGGCGGGCTTTTCAGGTGTTGCCGCTCATATTTGTGCCTTTTTTGTAGCGCTCGGTAATAGCTTTATTTTCAATGCATTATGGACATTTAAAAACCTTAAACGGGATCAGCTTATTAAGCAGGTTTCTGCCTTCATCATAGTGGGACTAATAGGTTTGGCCCTTACTACGCCTGTTGTAAAATATTTGTCCTATTGGATTCACCCGCTATTGGCAAAAGTGGTCGCCATATTTGTATCCCTAATCTGGAATTATATTGGCTCATGGATATTTGTTTTTAAGAATAAACCCAAAATAAAAGCCCAGTCATAGGAAATTATTTCGAATATACACGTCGTAATGTTTAATTTCTGTTTTTTCCAAAGATGTTCCTCCAAAATATAGACCTTGATCAAATGAAAATTCGTCTGTTTTGGTATATTTATTTGTAAAGCTCTTTTGAAAATTTTCATCTGAACCAAAAAACTCCAGAAAACTAAATACCTTGTCATCCACGACAATGATATCTGTCCCGATTAGAACTAAAGAGGGTTTATAGTGCTCGAAATCTTCGACAACAAAATTTGTATATTTTTCTTTCAGTCTGGCGACTTCATTCTTACTTAACGTAGTTGCGTGACCGTTGCTTTGTAAATATTCCGATCCGTCAATACGGGGAATGAACCAATAGGCTGGAAATCGTGTGCCGTGCTCCCATTTTGTATAAGCGGCAGTAGGGTTTATAATTTCTATATCACTATGTAATACAAAAAATGTACAGGGATCCGGACAGTTTTTGTCAATATAGAGTCCTAAAGGAAGCTTTTTTATATCTGTAAATTTAGGAAAATCAGTATCTAGGGGAATAGCTATATAACTTAAGATAAGTACCATTATGATTGGCAAGCTCATGCTGATTTGGGGTTTAAGAAAACGCTTCATCCTTATGCAGATGGAAAAGCTTAAGGCCGGTAATAAAAACGCAAGAGCCGGAATAATATGATTGTAATATCCTTTGAACTGAACAAGGGCAGGGATACAAAATAGTAATGTACAAAAATGTATAAAAAGTAGAAATCTATGTGTCTTTTTATCTAGATCCTCCAAAAAACTCTCGGCGATTAAAAGAGAGAAAATAGCCATAAAATAGGGGAAAAAGGCTTGGGCAGTGTCCTTGAAGCTTTCACCATGTATATAAAGATTGATGACATCCGGAAGAATAAGCATCAGGTAGTCGTTAAAAAATAAAAATAATACGCATAAATATAAAAGCGTTCCTATGGCAAGAAACATAAAATCCTGATCAAAGATCACGCCTATTCTTTTTTGCTGAAAAGCTCTTGAACACAAAATAATAAAGGGCAAAATCCCGTAATGAGGCTTAACAAGGAAGGCAATGGTTCCAAGAGACAGGCTTATAAATAAAGCAATGCGGGGAAGCTTGATATCTTTGCTTATAGCATATTGGCATAATAGAAACGGCATCATTGCCATGACCATTAAATGCTCGCGATCGGCAAAAAAGACATTGGCTACAGACGTGATACCAATCATAAAGGCGCCGATAAAAACATATCTGTCTATGGCATCAAGCCAGTCAAAGCATCTTAATATTCGTTCAGTTAAAAATAACGAGCCACAAACCAGAATATAGGTCACGGTTGTTGTAATTATAGGCGATGCTATTCCTGTAATTTTGGAAATCAAGACAAAAGGGGTGTAGATAAGAAAGCTAAGCGGCGGGTTGGTTTCATAATAGCTGTTAAGCAGTATTTCACCGTTTAGGAAACGTTCAGCTGCTATAAGAAGCCATGTTACATTGCCATTTAGGGTGAAGAAAAACTGTATTGAAGCCCAATAAAGTAAAACAATAAGGAACGCAAAGCATATCAGGATAGAATAAAGAAAATCCCTATGGCTATTGCCTTGATCTTGACCAGTTATTTTCATCTAACTCTAAGCAGCATCATCTTCTTCTTTGTCACCATCTTGACTGTCATCAGAATCTTCCGCTTCTTTCAAATCTTTTTTCTTGCTGGATTTCTTTTTCTTCTTCTTGGATGTTATGAATTCGGGCTTTTTATTGTCTTTTACCGTATCGGCATCAACAACAACCTCGGTCACCTGATCCTCATCGGGAATCTCAAACATTGTATCCAAAAGTAAGTTTTCAATGATAGATCGCAAACCGCGCGCTCCGGTTTTTCTTTCTACTGCCTTTTTCGCAATTTCTATCAAAGCCTCATCAGTAAAGGTGAGTTCGGTATCCTCCATCTCGAAGAGTTTTTGGTATTGCTTGATAAGAGCATTCTTAGGCTCTGTTAGGATTTCGACAAGAGCCGCTTCATCCAGATTTTCAAGGGTGGCAATAACAGGCAGGCGCCCAATAAATTCCGGGATAAGGCCATATTTGTGCAGGTCTTCGGGAAGAAGGTCCTTAAAAATTTCTCCGGCAGTTCGGTCATCAGACGCACGAACATCTGCACCAAAACCAATCGCCGTTCCTTTTCCGCGCGCCGCAATGACTTTTTCCAATCCGGCAAATGCTCCGCCGCAAATAAAAAGAATGTCAGACGTATCCACTTGCAAGAATTCTTGTTGTGGGTGTTTGCGGCCTCCCTGAGGGGGAACGGCGGCTATTGTACCCTCCATTAGTTTAAGAAGCGCTTGCTGAACACCTTCACCGGAAACATCGCGTGTTATAGAAGGATTATCTGATTTACGTGATATCTTGTCGATCTCATCAATATAGACGATACCTTTTTGTGCGCGCTCCACATTATAATCGGAAGCTTGTAATAATTTAAGAACAATATTTTCGACATCTTCACCAACATAACCGGCTTCGGTCAAAGTCGTAGCATCGGCCATTGTAAAGGGCACATCCAGAATCCGTGCAAGCGTTTGGGCCAGTAATGTCTTACCACATCCCGTCGGGCCAACCAGCAGGATATTGGACTTGGCAATTTCTACATCGCCGCTTTCCTCGGAATGTTCAAGCCTTTTATAGTGATTATGAACCGCTACGGACAGGACCCGCTTGGCATCCTCCTGCCCAATAACATAATCATCCAGAACCTTTTTGATTTCACTAGGTGTGGGGACACCGTCGCCAGTACGGACAAGCTGGGTTTTATCCTCTTCACGGATAATATCCATACAAAGCTCTACACATTCATTGCAGATGAACACATTAGGCCCCGCAATAAGTTTGCGAACTTCGTGCTGACTCTTGCCGCAGAAAGAGCAATAAAGTGTGTTTTTAGATTCGCTCGAACCGGATGATTTGCTCATGTTTGGTCTTTCTTTATTTTATGAATCACCTTGTCTAATCTGCCAAGCACGACACTACGACGCAAGCCCTTATCTTAAGTAATTTTCTTTTTTACAATTATTTCTACAACAATATAGATATAAGCTTAGTCTTGAAGATATCTGCGTATTAAAATATACAGGGCAAAATAAAAGCGAAAGAGTAGAAATGCAAAGCACATCTATCCAGGAATTAACCGAAAATTTCGCACTCTTCAGTGATTGGGAAGAGCGTTATCGCTATTTGATTGATCTTGGCCGTAACTTGCCGCATATGGACGAATCCTTCAAGACGGATGAATATCTTGTGCGTGGTTGTACATCGCAGGTCTGGATGGTTTTGAGTGTAGACGAAGAAGGCTGTGTGCATATTGCCGCAGATAGTGATGCGCATATTGTACGCGGATTGATTGCCGTGCTTTTAGCCGCCTATCAGGATAAAAAGCCCGAAGATATTATTGCGCTTGATATAAAATCTTACTTTAAGGAAATCGGCCTGGATCAGCATCTAAGTCCGAATAGACGAAACGGATTTTTTGCCATGGTTGAAAGGATTAATCATTTTGCAGCAGGTGTTTCTTCTTCCACTGTCGCAGGTGTTTCTTCTTTAGACTGAGCTTCAAGGTCGCCTATAAAACTTATGCTCCGTAAGATACTTGCAAAAAGCTGGTCGGCTTCATCCATTTGTATCCCTGAAAGTTCTGCCTCGACGGACATAAGAGATGTCTTGCCCGACCAAAGCTGCGCCAGAAGGATTGTGTCTTCCATACCGGCCCGTCCCTTGCCAACCAAGGCCGCTTGTCTGTATTCTTCTTCTTCGCGGGCGTTGATTTCAAAAGCCTCGACAACACTTTCCTTTGACATTTCACGCACAGTTCTACGCATTTCATCTGTGGTTAAGTGATTATAGAGCTTTTCATTGGATGGATTGCAGATGATATCAACCCGCACCGTAGAGGCCATATCAAAAACCTTGATAAAGGAAATCAAATCATAACACATGGATTGATCTCCTTCCTCGCAAACGCGCCTGATTTCAGGAGCCTCCGGAAAAGAAATTGTAAATTGACAGTAAGGGGCGGCTTGATAGGATTGCTTTTTTGTTTCTTCCTGTGCAAGAGCCTGATTGGAAATAAGGACAAATAAGGCTAGGGCCGAAAGGAGTTTGCAAAAATTATATCGCATCAATTGTCTTTCCAGTTTTGTGGATCGGCCTTGCTTTGCGTACCATCCAGCATGTTTTTAACTTCATGGTCGGGATTGCCGCTAAAGGGCGGAAACCATACATAAGGTATCCCTTTTTTCTCGGCATATGCAAGTTGTCTTTTGATTTTTGAGGCGCTATGGAAGGTCTCGACCTTATAACCATTCTTGCGTAAGGTTTGGGCTGTTTCCATCATCGTGCCGCGTGCTTCATCCTCCGGCAGGCAGATTAGAATATCTGCGGGTGAAATGCCAAGCTTAGGTAATTTTCCCTGTGAGCGGATACGGTCAAAGAGTCTTGAAAAGCCGATGGATATACCAACACCAGGGAGCTTTTTGTTGATGTAATTACTTGCCAGATCATCATACCGCCCGCCGGAGCAGATCGAGCCGTAAGCAGGATCATCTGTGAAGACTGTCTCATAGACTGTGCCTGTATAGTAATCAAGCCCGCGCACGATGGAAAGATCAGCCACAACAGACCCTTCTGGTAGGTGGGAGAGTTGATCGAGTACGAAGGCGAGTTCCTCTATGCCTTCTTGCATTATCTGGATTGCTTCGTCACTGACGCTCCTCGCAATGACGTCATTGCGAGTGATGAAATCACGAAGCAATCCAGAAAGTCCTTTTGCAGTCTTTATTTCCGCCAGATCTAAAAAAAGATTAGCGAAGTCTTCATGAAGTTCATCTAGTCTTAAGTTAAGTTTTAATCCTATTTCTACTTCTTCATTTCCTATTTTTTCCAATTTATCAATTAGCGATGTATATTTTTGGACATCTGAAACGCCGCAAGCCTGAAGCAACCCCATCAAAATCTTCCGATTTGAAATCCGTATCTGAATCTTCTCATTTTCCATGCCGGGGAGGGAGCTTAGAATTTCCCAGATGATAGCAGGCATTTCCGCATCAAAGTGCAAGGGCAGGGTGTCGACATTAATCACGTCAATATCACACTGATAAAATTCACGGAAACGGCCTGCCTGCGGACGTTCACCGCGCCAGACACGCTGCATCTGATAACGCTTAAACGGAAAAACCAGATCATTGAAATGCTGGGCCGTATAACGGGCAAGGGGAACAGTCTGGTCAAAATGTAGCGCAAGGCGTGCTTCTTTATCACCGTCTTCCTTGTGCAACCGCTCTAATACATAAACCTCTTTATCAACATCCGCCTCTCCATCGCCGCCCTTGGCATTGATTGCATCAAGCTCTTCCACGCTGGGGGTTTCAATCGGACAAAAACCATAGCTTTCAAATGTTGTGCGGATGTGATCAAACCACAGTAATTCCGTACGCCGGATTTCCGGCAACCATTCCGGAAAGCCGCTGATTTGCTTTGGCTTATAGATTTTTTTCTTATCATTCTTGTTCATTGAAGAATTGTTAGGGGATTACGGCGTGAAATACAAGTGTTGAAATTATTTTAAGGAAGGGCTGTTTTAATGTTATAATTTCGTTTATATACAAAGACTTTCTGATTGCCTTTAATCTATTCTGTGTGGAGCTTTTTTTAATGTGTTGTTTTGCATGATTTATGCGGGGAAAACTTGTGAATAATAATCGGGCTTTATTAATCTGGTTTTTGTGTCTGGGAATATTTTTTCTCCAGTGCTCGCAGGCTATGGCCCATGACCTTCAGGACCTACAGGTTAGTTTATCTGATGAAGAGGCGATAAGCGCCTTTTTAGCCGAGCGCGATGGTGAACCGCTTTGGGTCAAAAGAAAAAAGCTTAACAGTGAAGCTCAGGATTTAATGACCGTATTGCAGCAATCGTGGATGAATGGTTTAAACCCGAAGAATTACCATATTGACGAAATTATTGATCTTATAGGTTCCGAGGACATGACATCAAGAGCCAAGGGAAATCATACGCAGATCCTTGAAATGCTTATAACGGATGCCTATATCAGGTATCGCCGCGATATTAGTGGAATGCGTATAAGTCTTGAAGATATGAATCTTCGCCAAGGTGATTGGAAGCAGAGAATTTCTGTGGATGAGGCTTTGCTGGATTTAAAAGAGCACTATAAAAATATTGCTGAATTCTTGTTGGAATCCGAGCCGCAGGGGCGCACCTATCAAACACTCAAGACTGAACTTGTACGGCTATATGAAAAAGCCGGAAATAAGGATATCAGACCAATTTATTTTGATAAAATTCTTCACCCCGGACGCGAAGACGATGCTATCCCAATTTTGCGGTCACATTTTAACTTACCACCTATGCCAGAAGACGAGAAATTAACCTATGACCCAAAGCTTGTTGAGGCCGTAAAGAATTTTCAAAAAGGCAATGGTTTAAGATCTGACGGTATAATTGGAAAACGGACAGAATCTGCTTTGAATAAAATTCGTGGCGAAAATATCAGGCAAATCATTGTAAATCTCGAGCGTTTAAGATGGATCGAAGAGAAAAAGCCCAAGAGTTTTATCGTGGTTAATTTACCTTCAGCCATGCTCTGGGCTATTGAAAATGGGAGAGTTATTCACGAAATGCCTGTGATTATTGGGCGCAAAGATCGACCTACAGAGTCTTTTGTCGCTCAGATCAATGGCGTGCGCTTTAACCCCAAATGGACTGTCCCTTCGACTATCAAGAAGGAAGATATTGTTCCGGAACTGGTCGAGAATAATTCCTATCTAGTGGATAAAGGTATGGAGATTTTTCAAAAGTCCGAGGACGGAGATATTACAATTGACCCTTCCAGCGTTGACTGGTCAAATTTAAGTCCGGAAGAACTTGGAAACTATACGATGGTACAGACTTCCGGCGACCATAATCCATTGGGCCGTATTAGAGTTCTTATGCCGAATGAATATAATATATACCTTCATGACACGAACCATCCCGGATTATTCTCCCGTTCGAATAGGGCGCAATCCTCAGGCTGTATTCGTATGATGTATCCTGAAAAAGTTGCAGATTTTATTATGAAACAAAACAAGGGCTGGCGAAGCGAAGATATGATTGATATTTTGAAGGCCGGAGAAGCCACAGATAAGTTTATTCAGGACACTATTCCCGTATTTCTTTTGTACAACACCGTATGGCTTGGGGATAAGAATCAAATTATTTATGGCATGGATATATACGATCATGATAAGAAACTGTGGCAACTCCTCGAAAAGCTTGACGGATTTTCAAATTTACATCATAATGAAATTATAGCTGAGAAAAGTGTGAATAAATTATAAGGAGCGGGCGCTCTTTTGTTTTTTCTGTGAATTTTTTGTCACTTTACTCACTGCAGGGATTCCTGTAGATAATTATATTTTATTATTTGTAAAATTTCACTGTGTAAGTGAATATGCATGGATTTTTAAGCACCTGAGAACAGAGGTTGTAATGTTGCATAAACTGATGTCCAATTCTTTCTTTTCAACGGATAATACAGACGAGTCACTTCTAATACAAAGACGTAATCTATTGAAATACGGTATGGTTGGCATTGTTTCTATGGCTACGCCGTTGCTTATGCCCACTTCTGCTCAGGCTGCTAAAAATAAAGGGGCATGGAAAACATCTTTTCGTAACGCCCATACGGATGAGAGTTTTTCTGGTGTGTATCGTGTTGGTGATAAATATTTACCGGATGCTTTTGAGCGTATTAATTATGTTCTCCGTGATTTTAGAACAGATGAAGTATTTCCTATGGACCCGCATATTCTGGATATTATCACGGTCTTACATCAAAAAATGAGAGCCAAAGTGCCTTTCCATATCCTTTCCGGCTACCGTAGCCCTAAGACTAATGCAATGCTAAGACGTAATACAAATGGTGTGGCTTCTAATTCTTTCCATATGTATGGGCAGGCTCTTGATATTCGGCTACCTGGTATGAGTACAAAAAAACTGCGTAATACGGCGCAAAGTCTTAGAGCTGGTGGTGTTGGTTACTATCCACGCAGTAATTTTGTGCATATTGATACCGGTAAACCGCGTAACTGGACATCATAAAAAACATTTCCCAAAATGATTATTATAGGACTTGGTGCAAATCTGGATTTTAAAGGACATTCTCCGGAGGAAACACTTCGTTTATGCCTAAAGCATTTTGAAGAAAATGGTATCAAAATCATATCTGTATCTTCCATATGGAAATCCGCGCCTGTGCCGGCATCAGATCAACCTTGGTATAGAAATGCAGTATGTAGTGTTAGTACGATCTATACACCTTCCCAGCTGCTCAAAAAACTGCATGAGATCGAACTGAGTTTTGGGCGTATGAGACATGAAATAAACGCAGCCAGAACACTTGATCTTGATATTATAGCTTATGATGACAGGATATCAGGTGAGGATCCTATATTACCGCATCCTAGATTCCATGATCGTGCCTTTGTCTTGTACCCCTTGCAGGAAATTGCACCGGATTGGGTACACCCTGTAACAGGGCAAAGTGTTTCAGATATGATCGATCGTATGCCGTCTCAACAAATTGAGCGTTGTGAAAAGCTATGCGCCTAAAGGATTTACTACAAAATAAGCCTGTCATTATGGGTATTTTGAATATTACGCCGGATAGTTTTTCCGATGGCGGTCATCATAACTCTGTTGAAAAGGCTGTGGAAAGAGCAGGGGGTTTTTTAAGTCAGGGCGCTACTATCCTTGATATAGGAGGGGAATCCACAAGGCCATACGCGGATGTCGTTACACCCGAAGATGAAATAAGCCGGGTTGTGCCGGTCATTACGGCCATCATAAAGAAATTTCCCGAAGCTGTAATCTCGATTGATACAAGAAATTCAGCAACTATGAGGGCTGCTTTGGATGCGGGCGCCAGCATGATCAATGATGTAAGCGCTCTTCAACACGATCCGGAGTCGATAAAACTGGCTACTGAGGCTGATGTGCCTGTTTGTTTGATGCATATGAAAGGCACGCCTGAGGATATGCAAGATAAGCCTGTTTATGAGGACGTAATTCAAGAAATCACAAATTTCTTTAAAGAAAGAGTAGAGTTTTGTATCAGTCACGACGTAAAAAAAGAAAATATTATTCTTGATCCGGGCATAGGGTTTGGGAAAACGGTGCATCATAATCTGCTTATTCTAAAACATATCGATCAGTTTAAATCTCTGGGCTATCCGTTACTGATTGGTGCTTCCCGTAAAAGCTTTATCGCAAAAATAAGTGAAAATGCGCCAGTGGATAAACGCCTTGGCGGATCAATAGCTTCTGCACTTTATGCTTCGGAAAAGGGCGCCGATATTTTGCGGGTGCATGATGTGGAAGAAACCGCGCAGGCCCTGAGAATTTATTCTTCAATCCAGTCCTCGGATGAATGAAAGATATCTGTCTCTATTCTGAATTCATCCGGCGCATGACCATAACGGTAAACTTTCCAGGGAAAGCGTTTGTTCTCGTGATGAGGATCGAATTCATGTAAATGACAATTCGGAAATTTCCCCGGAACATTAAGCCCGTATATTTTTCCAAATCCTCGAAAAACCCCTCCATGAGATACAATCATAACCGGCTCGTCATGGGCATCAAGAATTTCTTTTTTAGCCTGTCTGATACGGGAACAGAATTCATCCGAAGTTTCTCCATTCGGTGGATTTTTCCAGCCTGTCAGAAGCGATTGACATTCTTCATAAGGAGCGCCTTCCCAGTCACCGGCATGAAATTCCGCCAATAGCTTGTTCTCATAGATAGGAATATTCAGAGCCTCATTTATGATTTGGGCAGTATCGCGTGCGCGGGATAAATGGCTGTGAAAAATAGCAGCAGGCTTTATTTCAAGATTTTTGACAATCCCCTGAATGGCTCTGGCTTGATTGCGGCCATTTTCTGTTAAAGGAGAATCTATGGAGCCAGCCATGACACGCTTGACATTAGCGTTAGTTTCACCGTGGCGGATCATATAGAATTTTTTGGCTGGTATCATAGTCTATCCTAACTTTCATTATCGTCATACGCGTGGCCTGTCAGAGACAGGCTTAAACAACGGGTATCCAGAAAAAGACAGCGAACATCATTCGCTGACCTTATTGACTCCCGCCGTTCATATTCGCTTCGCTCATCGCGGGAGTGACGCATATGTTTATGCCACAATGAGGGCACTGTTAAAATCCTTTAGCGTTGCAATTATACTTTTTGCAGCAAGAACAGAGCTTTTAGGGTTTTTGGGATCTGGCATATTTTCAATTTTAGCGC
>JAOUOR010000018.1 GCA_029880245.1 Alphaproteobacteria bacterium | reverse complement strand
GGTCCAGCCCGATACAACCCAGAATTCTATCCAGCAATTGACCACTCGCCCCTACAAAAGGCTTGCCTTGGCGATCCTCATCTGCACCCGGAGCCTCCCCGATCAACATCACATGTGCCTTGGGATTACCATCACAAAACACCATATTTGTTGCTGTCTTTTTCAAGGCAATGCCGTCAAAGCCCGCCAAAGCCGCTTGTAAATCCTCTAAATTATGCGCACCCGCCGCAAGTCTGACAGCCTCCTCATAAGCCTCTGATTTACCCAAAAAAACAGGAGGCGCAGCCTCCACAGGTTTTATTTGGGTGATCGTTTGAGCAACAAAAGGGACTTCCTTGGCAATCTCTGTGTGATCCTGCGCCTCATCCAGCCATATATCACAAACACCATGATCCGCATACCATTCCAAGGCCTGAATCATCTCTTGTTGCATCGCAGCATTACTCACGCATTTATCCTTCTATTTTGTTAAGAAAAGATAGGTTAAAATAGATTCTGCAAGATTGTAAAGAGAGGAATAGATGCAAGAGCCTACCCCGATCAGAAGTGACCGCGAATGCATGCCCTATGATGTGGTAATTATCGGCGCGGGTCCATCCGGATTATCCTGCGCTATTCGCCTGAAACAGCTTGATCCCGAAATAAGTGTTTGCATTCTTGAAAAAGGCTCGGAAGTCGGCGCACATATTCTCTCCGGTGCGACCATAGAAACCCGCAGTCTTGACGAGCTTATCCCTAATTGGAAGGAAAAAGGTGCGCCGCTGAAAACTCAAGCCAAAAGTGATGAGTTTTTGCTCTTGAGTGAAACAGGCGCAAAAAAGCTCCTCACACCTCCGCAAATGCATAATAAGGGGAATTACATTATATCACTTGGAAATTTAAGCCGCTGGCTGGCCGAACAAGCCGAAGAGCTTGGTATCGAGATTTTCCCCGGTTTTTCCGCTGCCGAAATCCTTTATGATGAAAATAACGCGGTGATAGGCGTAGCCACAGGCGATATGGGATTAGATGAGCAGGGCAATAAAACAGAATCCTTCGAAGCAGGTGTGGAGCTTCATGCACGACAAACAGTCTTTGCTGAAGGGTGTCATGGCTCCCTTACCAAAAAACTGATCGAAAAATATGATCTTCGCGCCAATTCAGACCCCCAGACTTATGGATTGGGCATTAAAGAGCTATGGGAGATCAAACCGGAAAACCACCGCGAAGGCCACATCACCCATACAATTGGCTGGCCTATGGATAAGAATACCTATGGCGGATCATGGATTTATCATATGGAGAATAATCTTCTTTCAATTGGATTCGTAGTCGGACTGGATTATAAAAACCCCTATCTTTCTCCCTTTGAAGAAATGCAGCGCCTGAAACTTCATCCTAAAATCAAACCCTTACTCGAAGGCGGCAAGCGTATTTCATATGGCGCAAGAACTTTGGTCGAAGGCGGATTCCAATCTCTCCCGAAACTGACCTTTAACGGAGGCTTACTCATAGGCGACACAGCCGGATTCCTTAATGTCCCAAAGATCAAAGGCACACATACAGCCATGAAATCAGGCATAATTGCCGCAGACAGCCTTCATGCCCTGCTACAAGAATCATCTGAAAAAGGCCAAGAATGCGTAAATTATACTGAAAACCTCAAAAACTCATGGCTCTGGAAAGAATTAAGAGCCGTGCGTAATATCCGCCCCGGCTTCCATAAAGGACTATGGCACGGGCTTATCAATGCAGTTTTCGAGACCATTACTTTTGGTTTAGCCCCGTGGACGCTCAAAAACCATGCCGATCATGCCCAGCTTGGTAAAGCAGAAAATCACGAGAAAATAGACTATCCCAAGCCAGATGGCGTGATTACCTTTGATAAGCTTACTTCGGTACAGCTTTCCAATACAAATCACGCGGAAGGCCAGCCTTGCCATTTAAAACTAAAAGACCCGTTAATTCCGGTTGAAAAAAACCTTCCGGATTACGCAGAACCGGCTCAGCGCTACTGCCCTGCGGCCGTTTACGAGATTATAGAGGAAAACGGCCAGCCCCGATTCCAGATCAACAGCCAGAATTGTGTGCACTGTAAGACTTGTGATATTAAAGATCCGGCACAAAATATCGATTGGAATGTGCCCGAAGGCGGCGGTGGTCCGAATTATCCTAATATGTAAGTAATTTTTTTTCTAAAAGCTGGAAGATATTAAGAATTTATGCGCATAATATAAATATACACTATAGTCATTTCGCTTTATTTTTGTACAAGGCATGAAGAGCGAAGCGTATAAAAAAAATACGTAAGAAGCGAAGAAACGATGTCCGAAACTAAAATCAAATGGCTATAAAGATAAGGGAAGAATTTAGATGAACACACTGACTTTGATCATAGCGTCATGTATAAGCGGCGTGTGCGGCAATCAGTCCACAATGCCTGCTAGCACCCTCCAGCTTGCAAGTATCGAACAAGTCCAGAAAGAAGCAGAAAAACAGGAAAGCTCCCTGCCGCTTTTTTCCGGCCATTACCTTTCCAGCCGCTTTGCCCAAAACCACCATGACTGGAAAAACTCATACAGATTTCTCTCTCCGATTGTGCAAACCCATAAGGATATTGAAGACTTAAAGGGCCGCGCTATGATTTTGTCTATGGGCGCAGGAGAATACAAAAGCGCTTTGAAACTGGCCAAAGAGATCAAGGCCACGGAATCGGGTCAGGATGATATTCTTTCCCATATTTTCCTACTGATAGAAGCCTTCAAATCAGCCGATTACGAGGAAGTTTCAAAGCAATTAGAAGCTATGCCTCCAAACCCGACAACGAAATTTGTAGGACCCTTTATTCAGGCATGGGCATCAGCCGCTCAAAACAAGCTTGATTTAGACGGACTGCAAGACAGCACCATAAAACTTTATCACGGGATTTTGATTTCGGATTATCTAAATGACCACAGTGAAATCAAAAAAACACTGGAAAAAGCGCTCAAAGTCGAAGACATTCAGCCCGGAGAACTCTTGAAAATTGCCGATATTTATGGCCATATCGGTATGAAAGAAAAATCTGAAGAGCTATATGAAACAGCCAAAGAAGCCCTAACCAAAATCGGTTTAGGGGAAGCTCAGATCAAACATCTGGATCAAAAAATTTCCGATATCAAAAGCGGCAAAAACGAAAATATTTTCGAGGAAATAAAATCGCCGCAGGAAGGACTGGCCAAGGCCTTTTATGATATCGGCAACAACCTGTTCTCAGAAAATAACGACGAAACTGCGCAGATTTTTGCGCATATCTCGCTTTATATCAAACCGGATTTATACGATGCCACGCTGTTACTGGCCGATATAGCTGCTAAGTACGGACAATATCAGGAAGCCCTTAATTTTTATTCTGAAATCCCGCAAGAACACAAAGACTATATCCCCTCACGGCACAAAATGGCCGAAATGTGGGTTGAAATGGATGACAATAACAAAGCTCTAAGCACCCTTGAGCAGCTAGCTCACAAAACCGAAGATATAAAAACCAGAATCAAGATCGCTGATATATACCGCCGCAATGAACAATTCGGCTTGGCACTAGACTCCTATAACAAAGCAGCTAAAGAATTCAGTCATGATGTTCCCGATGAATACTGGCATCTTTATTATTTACGCGGCATGACCCATGAACAAGCCAAAAACTGGACTAATGCCGAAGATGATTTAAAAAAAGCCCTGACTTATCGTCCCGATCATCCTTATCTGCTCAATTACCTTGGCTATGCATGGGCAGATAGAGGCGAAAATCTGGACCAGGCACTTGGAATGATCAAGCGCGCCGTTGATCTACGCCCCAATGACGGTTTTATCATCGACTCTCTTGGCTGGGTACAATACCGACTTGGTCAATATGAAGACGCTATCCCAAATCTGGAAAGAGCTGTCGAGCTTCAGCCCTATGATCCGATTATTAATGACCATCTGGGCGATGCCTATTGGAAAGTAGGCCGGAAATTAGAAGCTAAATTCCAGTGGGAACGCTCTATCAACCACTCCAAAGATAATGAAGCCATTCTAATAACCAGAAAAAAACTGGAATCCGGTCTGCAGGAAAGCCATAAGATTGCGGAAGCTGACGCCAAAACAGAATAATTATTCCGAATAATCATGCAAATAGAACAAGAAAACGCAGAACGGATTATCTTTGCGCCGGCAAAAATTAATTTATATCTGAATATTTTAGAACGTTATAAAACAGGGTATCACTCCATAGATTCCCTTGTCGTATTCTGCGATATAGGCGATGAAATCAAAATAGAGCCCTCAGAAGATTTTCAATTAAAACTCACAGGACCGTTTTCCCGTTATTTGCTGGACAAAACCGATAACTTAAACCTTGTGACCCGTGCGGCAACATCCTATGCAGATATAGCTCAAAAACCCTTGGATTTCAAAATCACCCTGACCAAAAACCTACCCGTAGCCGCAGGTCTTGGCGGCGGCTCGTCAGATGCCGCAGCCACAATATGCGGATTAAGACAAATCTGGCAACTCCCCGAAAATGAGGAATATCTAGGCGCACTTCTTCTTAATTTAGGCGCCGATGTTCCGGTTTGCATGAGATGTGAACCATCACATATATCAAATAAGGGACAAGTGATTAACCTTGCCCCGCCCATGCCGGAAATTCCTGTTGTACTGGTAAACCCTTTAAAGCCATGCCCGACGCAGGATGTTTTCACCCGATTTAAAGGTCCGTTCAAAGAAAGTACACTTGAAACTCTGCCCGATTCATTTGACACAATTTATGATCTGGTCGCTTTTATCAAAAAACAGGATAATGATCTTTACGAACCTGCAACACAACTTGTCCCTGAAATCAAAAATATAGTTTCAGCATTATCCCTGCAGAATGGATGCCTGATCTCACGGATGAGCGGGTCAGGCGCAAGCGTCTTCGCCCTATTCGAAAATGAGGAAAGCGCCCAAAATGCTCAAAAACATATCTCAGAGGAAAACCCGGATTGGTGGGTAAAACAGGGCTGGATAAACAGGGTCGAGCGTTACTGATAGAGCAAAGAGCGTTTGAATTGAATAACGATCACAGCTCTAAAATGGGCAATCGACACGAAAGGTCACAAGCCGCCCATCTTCGGGATGATGAAATGTGATATCCTGAGCATGTAAATTCAATCGGTCGGACGCCTTCAAAGACTCTTCATGCCCATAAAAATCATCACCGAGAATCGGATATCCTAAATCCTGCATATGCACACGCAACTGATGGGTGCGGCCAGTCT
Organism: Alphaproteobacteria bacterium; assembly: GCA_029880245.1. Classification (GTDB taxonomy): domain Bacteria; phylum Pseudomonadota; class Alphaproteobacteria; order Micavibrionales; family Micavibrionaceae; genus UBA1672. Next base: position 27,226 of record JAOUOR010000018.1, on the reverse strand, counting down.
CGGGCAGAAGCTTTACCCTTGAATACGGCCCCTCATGCCCTAATAGCTCCCATCTGGTAACAGCCTCCTTGCCTTGTTCAAAATCAATCATCTGGCGCGGCCTGTTCGGCCAGTCACAGCGCATGGGCTTTGAAATCACCCCCGAAGCTTCAGGAACATGCCCCCATAACTTGGCAATATAGGTTTTGCTAACCTTACGTTCTTCGAATTGCAAACCAATATTGCGCAAAACATCCTTACTGCGGGCCATTATCATCACACCGGAAGTCATCATATCCAGACGATGCACGATAATCGCTTCCGGGAAAACTTTACGCACGCGGCTTTCCAGACACTCCGCCATATCTTCTCCCCTCCCAGGAACACTAAGTAAATTCTCGGGCTTATTTGCAATAAGTATAAACTCATCAGCATATATAACCTCATGACCGGAAGATGGCGGCGGATCATAAATAAATTCTATATTTCTGGATTTAGCGACCATATTGTAATACATTCTTTAAAAATAGAAGTTTTAAAAAGTTGAAAGACTTTATAGCAACGTGTAAAAATAAATGGCAATGACTATATGAAAAATATAAATTTATTTCTGATACTTTTACTGGGCGGTTTTTCTCTTTCTATGGCGTCATCTCGGGTCTTTGCGCAAGAATATCTTGGCGACTTGACAGTTAAAAAAGAAGAAAAGAAAGAAGAGCGTATAAAACCTGTCCCGAAAACGTTTTCTTCACACCTTCGCAGTATCAATCAGGCCGAAAAGCTGGATGTTGAATATTACAATCTCTATGTTCTTCTGTGGAATTTCGCGCAAGTCAATTACAATCATCAAGGAAAATTAATGGCGCATATGGAAGCCGAAAAATTCCGTTATACGCGTTATCCAGCGGAATTTACAAAAGACCTTGAAGACGCTATGAAAGCCCTGAATGAACATTATAAACAAACACAAGAAGCACTAGAGAAGGCTGAAACCAATTATAAAATCATCCGCGAAGGTATCATGCCGGATGAACACGAGACACTTGATGAACTTTGGAAAGAGAAAATCGATGAATTCGAATCCCGTTCCAAAGTCTATTTTAAATCCCAGCACACATTTTTGATCACCTATAAAAACCTTGTCGAATATATCATTACACAAGGCGGCAGCTATTATTACGACAGCAATAAGCAAGGTGTCAGTTTTTATGACGTAACAGGCTATACATATTTCGCCAAATCCATAGATACCATGGCAAAAATTAGCTTTGATCAAAAAGAATACCTTAGAAAAATTGCACCCTTTCTCAGCGCACTGATTATTCCGTAATTTTTACTTTTTTTATAAGGAAGTAGTAGCCATGAAAAAATCCCGCAGGATTTTTATTTTCATTATTATTTTTATACTGATCTGCGGGTTCGGTGGTTTTATTTTGTATCAAAAACATGCACAAAAACAACAACTAACCGCGCAGCACATAGCGGAAGAAAAAGTACAATCTAGTGCCGTCAATCAAGCTTCCCTCGAAGAACGTAAAGAACGATATAAAAAATTTGAAATCATTTTAAACGGGCTATTACGAGATGTTGGCACGCAGGCAAAACTATACAAAAAGCAAAGGAATGTTTTAAAAGAGATTCTTGATCCTTACAATTTCAAAACACCAAATGACGCCGCCCAAAGTTATAAGGCTTTTGTAGAAATTATTATGCCCGGCCTGCGTAATCAGGCTGATAATGTTATGGGAGTTTTTGATACATACCAAACCCATGTTGAAGAAACCCTGAAAGATATTCCCGATGAAAAAAAAGAGGTCTTTTTGCGGAAATGGAATACTATGATCAAGGACAAGATCGAGGAATTTATCCTTTTCTTTCAAAAGGAAGAAAAAATCTTAGAGGCTTACAAAAATCTTCTGGAATTTTATTACAAAAACTCAAATACATATGTATTCAAAGAGGAAAACGAAAAAATTATTTTCCTTGACGAACATGCAAAAACAAAAGAGACAGCGCTTACTCTGGAAATTCAAACTTTACTTTCTCAAAAACAATAATCTAAACTCACATGAGAAAAGTCTGGTACCGATCTTCTCTTTTTGAAAAAATAATTAGAAAATATAATTATGAATTTGAATCTTGAAAGAATTAGTATTCTTGTTGTTGAAGATATTATGCCCATGCGTGACCTGCTCGTTAGCATGCTCAAGACAATGGGTGTCGGGCAAGTTTACTTTGCCTCTGACGGCCAATCCGGTTTCAATACTTTTTGTAATAAAAATCCGGATATTGTTATGACTGACTGGCATATGCCGGAACTTAACGGTATTGAGCTTGCACAAAAAATCCGAAAATCGGAAAAACCTCTAAACTTCACAGTCCCTATTATGATGATGTCCGGATATTGTTCGCCAGCACGTATTTCAGATTCACGGGATAACGGCATTACGGAGTTCATCGTCAAACCTTTTTCTGCTATGGATATATCCACACGCATGGCTTATATGATCAAAAATCCGCGGGATTTTATTATTACAAAAGAATATGCAGGGCCGGATCGCAGGCGCAAAAAAGCAGAGGGTTTTGATGAGACAAAATCAAAAAGAACGGAGAACTCGGACAAACTTATAAATCGTATTCCGGCTGACACAACCCTACAGGAAAAAACCGGAATCGGTAAAGTTAGTGAAACAGCTGTGTCAAACAGCCAAAAAGTCCTGGATGACAATCAGATTAATTTCAAACCTATCGTTTCAGGATTTATCAAACAACTGGAAGATGCTCTAAAAATTGCAAGAAGCGGGAATCTCACGGACAAAACAGTTAAAATGGAACTCACAACGCCTATAATGCAAATCAAGGCCAATGCCAAAATTTTTCATTACGCTCTGGTAGGCGATCTGGCCAATATTGCTCTAACATTCATTGAGGGTTTGGCCACTATGGATGAGAACGCTCTGGTCATCGTTCAAGCCTATACCATAACGCTTAAGAAAATTCTCAGTTTTGATATAAAAGAGTCAGACAGCAGAGAAGGCGAAGCTTTTAAAAACGAACTACAAAAAGCTTGTGACCGACACATGAGGCTTAGAAATAAAATGCTCAAGGACAATATGATCAAAGAACTTGAAATAAAGGAAAAGTCCTAAAGCAACATGGCGCCAAAGGACTTCCCCCCCTAATCTAAAAGCTCAAACGACGAATCTTGTTGATCTGTGGTAGTTTAGAAATCTTTTCAAGCAACTTATCCGATATAGGCTCATCCAAAGCCACAAGACAAACCGCATCTTCCCCGTTCGCAGCGCGGCCCAAACGAAAATCGGCAATATTGAGATTGGCTTCGGCTAAAATAGTTCCTAAACCGCCAATAAGTCCCGGCTTATCCTCATTACGGATATAAAGCATATGGGGCGCCAGAGCCGTTTCGATCGGCACGCCCTCGATATTAACGATGCGCGGCTCTTTACCGGTGAACAATGTTCCTGTGACATTACGGGTGTTTTTAGTTGTTGTCACAATCACATTGATCATAGAGCGCCAGTTCTTAGACTTGTGATCATAGCTTTGCTTAATATCAATGCCGCGGCTTTCGGCAATTTGCATCGCATTGACCATATTCACGCTATCGGTCTGGGAACCAAGTAAATTCGCAATCAACACCGAAGTAATCGGATCTGTGTTCACATCGGCAACAGTCCCTTCATATTCTATCTCGATTTTCTTGATTGCATTTTCAGTGATCTGCCCGGCAAAGCGCCCCAAATCCTCAGCCAGCTTCAAATAAGGCTTGAGCTTCGGTGCATCTTCCGCTGAAATAGACGGCATATTCAGCGCATTTGTTACCGCCCCATTGACCAGATAATCGGACATTTGCTCGGCAACCTGAAGCGCTACATTGACTTGCGCTTCCTTGGTCGCAGCGCCCAAATGCGGTGTACAAATAACATTCTCATAGCCAAAAAGCGGATTTTCCTTAGCAGGTTCGACTTCAAACACATCCAAAGCAGCGCCGGCCACTTTACCGGAATCCAAAGCCTCTTTTAGATCAGCCTCAACCACAATACCACCGCGGGCACAGTTAATAATCCGCACGCCGTCTTTCATTTTGGCGATTGTGCCCTTATTGATCAGACCAGCCGTATGTTCATTCTTCGGCACATGAATTGTAATGAAATCAGCACGGGCCAAAAGATCATCCAGCTCAACCTTCTCCACGCCGATCTCTTCGGCGCGTTCTTGAGTTAAAAACGGATCATAGGCTATCACTTTCATACGAAGGCCCAAAGCACGGTCTGCCGCAATCGAGCCAATATTCCCGCACCCGATCACACCGCACACTTTGTTATACAGCTCGGTACCCATAAAGCGCTTCTTTTCCCACTTACCGGCATGAGTGCTCGCATTGGCTAGAGGAATTTCACGTGCCAAAGACACCATCATCGCAATCGCATGCTCGGCTGTTGTAATGGAATTTCCAAACGGTGTGTTCATCACAACCACACCCGCCGCCGTAGCCGCAGGAACATCAACATTATCCACACCAATACCGGCGCGGCCGATTACTTTCAGGTTCTTACCCTTTTCGATCATCTCTTTGGTCACTGTCGTGGCCGAGCGAATAGCAATACCGTCATATTGATCGATAATCGCAAGTTGTTCTTCGGGGGAAAGGCCGGGTTTGAAATCGACTTCACAGCCGTTTTTTTCAAAAATTTCCACAGCTAACGGGTCCAGCTTATCGCTGATAAATACTTTAGGCATAATTTTAACTCCTAGTTTTGTCTTGTTATAGGAAAACAGGCGTCAAGATTTATGCCTAATTTCAGGAAAAGTCAAACACCAAAAAAATTCTGATCTCAAAAAATCACAAAACATATTTTTTCTTGATTTAGCCCAAGCTTGAATATAAACTTCTGGTTGAACTAAATTTCATTGCTATCAAAGCGGTTCTGTTACTTTTATCTAGAATATGTCGCTATGAAAATTCAGACGAAATCTGCGCATCAGGAACTTTTCCAATATATCAATGACGCCAAATCAAAAGGTGATGACAAATCTCTCTTTTGCATTTTCAGCTTTTTGGATGAAAAATATCACAAGGATGAAGACCTACACAAAAAATTTGTTGCACTCCTCAATGCCTCAGACCTGAGCGACAGGGATTTTTCCTTATTCTGGACCACAAGCGGACATATATTTGTCTTTTCCGAGGAAAACATTCTACCCATCAGCAAGACACTTCATAACACGCTTAAAATGATAACCGGGGAAAATCAGAAAGATTTTCTCCCTCCCTTATCAATCAACCTGAAAACAGAATGGCCTTTATTTGAAGATATAATTCAAAATCACGGAAACAAAGATGCTATAGAGAAAATTGTCCAAAAAACAGTCAGAAGCAGGAAAAAAGATGTCATTGAAGACCTAAGTGAACATATAGAAAAAAGCAATGTAAAGCTTGAGGGGAATATTGATCTCCGTGGATCTAGACGTCTGAGACATAAACCTTACTTGCTATCCGTCGAGGATGATATGATCACTCAGGAAATCATTAGCGCCATGATGGCGCCATATTGTCATATTTTAAAGGCTAAAACCGTAAAAGAAGCACTAAGCGCTTATGAAGAAAATCTTCCGAATATTGTTTTCATGGATATAGAACTGCCTGATGGAAACGGAGAAGATTTAACGCGCGCCCTTTGCAAACAAGACTCCGAAGCTTTTATAGTCATGGTCAGCGGCCATATCTCACAAGAACGTATAGATCGATGTGTTGAAATCGGGGCCCACGGATTTATCGCTAAACCGGTTAACAGCCAGTTTGAGCGCATGCTTTATTTCATCCATCTTTATAACTCCATGCATCGTCCCGGCAATATAAAGAAAAAAGCCTAAAGAAAAAGATCAGACCGCCGCTTCCTGATCCATCTGCGCGTTTTTGCTCTCTCGTTTGGTCAAGAGCTTATTCAGGGCATGGATATAAGCCCGGGCACTGGCCACCAGCGTATCCGCATCCGCGCCTGTCCCTTGAACAGTCTTGCCATTTTCCTCTATGCGTACCGTCACCTCGGCCTGCGCATCAGTTCCGCCGGTCACGGCATGGACCTGATAAAGCTGCAACTTGGCATCCGCATGCGGGTAAATCTCGCGAATAGCCTTAAATATCGCATCCACAGGCCCGTTCCCCGTCACGCTGGCAGGCTCGTCCTTACCATCCACATTCAGCACAATCGTTGCTGTTTGCGGCCCGCTTGTTCCGGCCTGCACCTGCAAGGATACAAATTTGATGCGGTCGTTTTCCTGCCCCATTTCATCTTCGACTAAGGCAATTAAGTCATCCTCATAGACTTCCTTCTTGCGGTCAGCCAGATCCTTAAAACGTGCAAAAGCATCATTCAACGCATTATCGCCAAGCTCATAACCCAATTCTTCCAGCTTGCTGCGGAAGGCATGGCGGCCTGAGTGTTTGCTCATCACCAGCTTGCTTTCGGTCAAACCAACGCTTTCAGGCGTCATAATCTCGTAAGTATTCGCGTTTTTCAGCATACCGTCTTGGTGAATACCACTGGCATGGGCAAAAGCATTCGCGCCCACAATTGCCTTGTTCGGCTGCACCGCAAAGCCTGTAATCGCCGATAACGTCTTGGATGCCTTGGTGATTTTTTCGGTCACAATATTATTCGTATAGGGCATAATATCGCGGCGCGTACGCAAGGCCATAACAATTTCCTCCAAAGCCGCATTACCTGCCCGCTCGCCGATGCCGTTAATCGTACATTCGATCTGACGCGCCCCTGCCGCCACACCCGCCAGAGAATTTGCCACCGCAAGCCCTAAATCATTGTGGCAATGCGTAGAAATCACAACCTTGTCAATATTAGGCACGCGCTCCACCAGCATCGCAATCTTGGCCGAAAAATCCAGCGGCGTCGCATAGCCCACAGTATCTGGGAAGTTAATCGTCCGTGCGCCCGCCTCGATAGCCGCTTCCACGCATTGGCACAGAAAGTCATCTTCCGTACGCGAACCATCTTCCGCCGACCATTCCACATCATCGGTAAACTTACGGGCAAAGCTTACACTTTCCTTCACCGCTTCCAGAACATCTTCGGGCGACATTTGCAATTTATGCTTCATATGCAAAGGGCTGGTTGATATGAAAGTATGAATGCGTTTACTTTCCGCCGGTTTAATCGCATCGGCAGACGCTTCGATATCGCCCTTCTTGGCCCGTGACAGCCCGCAAACCGTAGCATTCCTGACCGCTTTTGCGATCTGGTTCACCGCTTCAAAATCCCCTTTCGAAGCCACAGGAAAACCCGCCTCGATCACATCAACACCAAGCTCATCCAAAATACGCGCCATTTTCAGCTTTTCTTCCAGATTCATCGCACAGCCCGGCGATTGCTCTCCATCACGAAGCGTTGTGTCAAATATTATCACGCGGTTCGGATCATTTTTTACTATGTCATAAGCTCTGCTCATTGCTTTAATCCTTATTTATACCAGCCAAGCGCCTGTTCCTTTTATAGCACTTTTCTTTGTTTTTCAATTGTTTGTAAGAGTTTTTTGTGATCCCCTGCAGCGTAGGCACATCCCAGCGCCTCATTCCCGCTCAGGGGCAAATAAGGAGGAGGTTTAGAAGAAAAATTGTTTTATTACTAACGTCCATAATCTCATAAAACCATGTTCACAGGCTTTTTTGCAAGAATTTTATTATTTATGGGCTTAAAATGTATCCTTAATTTGCCAAATCAAAGCGCAAACCGTTCCGCTAACCCAGCACCAAGCTAATCTAATCATTCTTACTCATCCGTGACTTGTTTAACACAATATGCGTGATCTCTCACACAGATTTAAATTTTATGTCAAACTTTGAGCCTCTGTCAAACTTTACAGACCCGGATCTTGAGATTGTCCACCACCATTTACCGGCTTACCATTAGCTCCATACAAGCCTAGATTTTCTCCGACACTAGCCTGCGCACGCTTTCTGCCTGAATACCCTTCCTTTTCCCTTGAAGGATCACCGGAATCAACGTCAGTCTCTGTGGATTTAGCAGGCTTTAGAACCAAAGGCTTGTTTCGCCTAAAAACCGAAAAAATCCGTGATATGCCGCCAACGTCCATCTAAAGCTCCCGCGCTTCCTCGACCAGCATCACCGGAATACCATCACGGATCGGATAGGCCAGCTTGGCTTGCTCCGAAATTAATTCCTGCTTTTCCCTGTCATAGGAAAGCGGCCCCTTGGTCAAGGGGCATACAAGGATTTCCAGTAATTTCGGGTCAACTTCCGTGCTCATTCCATATATCTCTACCAGAAAATTTAAATAGTAACACCATCTTTAACAGGAACATAAATCCCAACAAATCCCTGCTCTTCCTTCTGCTTGATCGTAGATGGCTGCAAATCACTAATTCCATATGTTGTCTCTATTTCTTCTAACTCATCCTCTGCTCCCGCTGGCCGGCCTCTTTCAGCACCAGGATATGTCTTCTTTACAAATCCGTCATTATAACAAATTCCACCTTCAACATCAGTTAATCTAGCGTCTAAGGCATTTTCTTTCCAAACCAATTTAACCCCTTTTTCATTCGTAATTTCTGGCTTTGCCATTTCAACATCTCCTTAATATTTATTTATAAGCTTGTTATAGCGTTTTCCTTTATATCCTGCAACTTTTTGCTATGAAAACAAAATTGATGATAATTTCCGGCGGGCCTCGATCGTAACCGGATCGCCGTGCCCCATACCTTCAAAAAACTTGAGCAACCACTTCCTTGCCGCGCCATCATTCCATTTCGGATCTTTTGCAATCGATTCCAGCAATAAATCACAGGCACGTTCCTTTTGCCCCGCCCCGAACAAAGCATCGGCCAGATCAATCTTGGCTTGATGATCCTTCGGATTATTAGCCACTTTTTTCTCCAATTTTGAAAAATCCCCGACCGGCTGGTTTTGCACCAGTTCCAACGCGGTTTTAGCCTCCGCAAAGGCACTATTTTTTTTGATGTCCTCCGGCGCCTTATTGACAAATTCTTCGGCTTGTTCGATCTGCCCTGCGGCAATAAAAACCCGCACCATCCCCACAAAAGCCTTGGCATTCATACGATCTTGCTGGAGAATTTGCGCATAAATACCTTGCGCTGCTTGCAAATTACCCTCGCTTAAGACTTGCGCCGCCATCTTAAGACCTTCATCAATATCAATCGCATCAGGCTGAGCGGAATTGGACAGCGTCACAAGCTTTTCTATAAATTTCTTGATGGCACTCTCAGGTTGCACACCCATAAACGCGTCAACAGGCTGGCCTTGGAAAAAAGCAAAAACAGTCGGTACGGACTGCACCTGAAGCGCTTGCGCAAGCTCGGGATTGTTATCTATATTAACCTTGGCCAGCAAGACCTTCCCGCCAGCCGCATTAACCGCCGATTCTAAAGCAGGCATAAGCTGCTTGCACGGCCCGCACCACGGCGCCCAGAAATCCACAATCACCGGCGTGCTCAGAGAAGCCTCCATTACTTTGCTTTGGAAATCCTGCGCTGTAACATCAAATATAACAGAGCCCGAAGCCCCTTGCTCTTGTCCTTGATTATCATTGCCTCGCGGCCCGAACCCTAAAACCATATTGACCTCTTGTTTTTTGTAAGTCTTTTCAATGAACAGGACACTACAACATGGTGAACGCAAAATCAAAGCTAATCAGGGAGCCGCCGGTTTCAAATCCAGAACTTCCGGCTTGTGCCCTGTCTCATTGATAAATCTGATCAAATCATCGGGCGATAAGCCCATCGTCATAGCATTATCCATAGGATGATAATTCACACGATCACTTGCCATCATATCACGATCCAGAATAATGCGCACCGCCCCGGCCTTATCATTCATAATGCAAAACGGATTAACCGAGCCCGGCCTTATGCCCAAATGCTCCCAAAGCCGTTCCGCAGAACCAAATGATAATCTTCCACTGCCCAAAAGATCAGCCAGATTCTTTAAATCCACTTTGGTCTCATTGGCAAGAACAACCAGAAACATGGCTTTTTTCTTATCACGCAGGAATAAATTACGACAATGCGTCCCCGAAATACCCTTTTCGACCTCCAGACCGTCTTCCACAGTAAAAAGCGGTTCATGATGATGTAATTCATAAGAAATACCCATTTTTTCAAGATGAAAAAACAGTTTTTCCGGCGTTACAGGGAGTGATTTTTGTTCAGTCATACATAATTAATAGCGAATAATACCTATTATTTCGAGAGTTAAAATATTTGCCATAATTTTGTTGCGGCGCATATCAAATTCATACTAAAGTATATGTGTGTGAATTTATATGTAAACTAAATATTTGAATTGTTTCTTATATAGTCGTTTGGCTTTATTTTGTGACAAGACGCAAGCAACGCTGTCACAAAAGAAATGCAAATGACTATACATAAGGGATTATTAATATTTATATGCGATAATCCGAAGGAATTAAAATTCCCAAGGATATTTGGGGGAGAATATGACAGAACTAACTGCTGAAAAAACATTAGAAACACTTGATAAGCTGGGTATTAAGACAGTTGTACCCGATCAACCTGTAACATTGGTCTGCGGTGTCATGGGGAATCCATCAGGAAGCATACTGCAAGCACAATCACCCGAACATGATGTTCCTTTGAACATCGGCAACACTTTCAAAGGTCCCGATTTTACATGAATATAGATCTTGGCGTACTTTATGATGGTGGTGTGATGCTGGCAAGCGATCGGCCCCTACCGGATATCGTAAAGCGCGTAGAATATTATAGCGACCAAAAACTCTTTATGCTGGTTTATAATGACCAGAATATCGAAGAAGAACTTATGCATTACGAAGTACCGGCACATATGACATCCTATGTCGAAAACACCCCCAATATTATCATTTATTCCCTCTACCCCAATCACGAACCTATTGGCTATAAAGTGCCTTTAATCAAAATCTGTGATCATATCCTCGAAGACACAAAAGAAGTTGCTTCTTAAAAAAGAACGATTTTCAATAAAATCCTTGCAAAGGACATTCATTTTGCTGTTAATGTTAAAAAAAAAATTAAATAACATGGGGTTGCGCTCTGATTTTTTTCTGTCAAAATGGATTAAATTTGAAGTGTAACTCGCTTTTATATAATGGAAAGACTATAAGGTAATAGCTTATGTATCAAGATGATAACTGGAATTCAGTAGAAGGTGACGAGCTAGCGGGCTTTCTCGAGCAGATCAACCCGATTGATGGTAAATATAGAACATCCCCGGCAAGCACGCAAGTAGCATGGCGCACCTTGCCATTTTATGAAACTGTGGCCCTGATCAGAGTAAAAGATCCGAACTGGGTCAATAAGAAAATGTGTATTTATTACCTGACCGATCAGGGAAATCTTTTCCGGCTAAACGGGACATCCCCGCCGATTCACGAGGTCAATAACAAAGGCCCGATCAAGCTCAATGAAGATAACATTCTGGAATACTTACGGTTTTTCTGCTTTTTTGTGCGCGGCGATGAAGGCCCGTTTTATGTCGCCGAAGATATGTCTGATCCGAACATTCCGGTAAGCGAGATGAATGATACAACGCGTTCTGTGGTTGAAGGCACAATCAGACCGGCCAGTTATGAAGGCATGAATAATCAAGGACATTTCCTGTGTGATGCCGTTGTTTATTATTCCAATGCCCTGTTTATTGCGAATTTTGCTGTCCAGCCAAGCGGCATGATTGAAATGCTTAATGACGAGCCAATTGCCGGTGACCTTTCATCCAAAGTCGACACACCTATTGCCTAGTACGGATTTCGATATCATCATTATAGGCGGCGGCCTTGCCGGCTTGTCGCTATCATGCTTGCTGGGTCAAATAACAGGCTGGAACATTGCCTGTCTGGATAAGGACTCACCGGAAACACAGATCAAATCCGACCTTCGCACCACTGCAATTTCTTACGGCTCGGCGCAAATCCTTGACCAAGCAGGCATTTGGAACACGCTGGAACCTTTAGGATGCCCGATCCGCGATATTGAAATTCTGGATGGCGACAGCCCCACCCTGCTCCAATTTCTTAGCAGCGAGGTCGAAGATAAAAGCTTTGGCTGGATTCTATCCAATACAGATATTCGAAAAACCTTAATGAACAAAATAAACTCCCTTAAAAACATGGACCATATCGCTCCTGCTAATGTAAGGAATTTTAATGTCACAGAGGAAAAAGCAGAAATCACTCTGGATAACGGTAAAACCTTAAGCGCAAAGCTTATTATCGGCGCAGATGGACGGCAATCAAGCGTTCGGGATTTTATGGACGTGCATGTGCGGGGATGGAATTACCATCAAAGCGCGATTGTGTGCTTTATCAAACATGAGCACCCCCATCAGAACAAGGCCATAGAACATTTCTGGCCTTCCGGTCCGTTTGCGATTTTGCCGATGAATGATGACGAAGACGGCAATCACCGCTCCTCTCTTGTTTTTACCGAACATGACAGGAGCCGGAACTCCCTTATGAATTTAAGCGATAAAGATTTCCTAAGCGAGGTCCAGTCCCGCTTCCCTGAATTTTACGGACACGTTGAAATCATCGATAATAAGCGCATGAAATTCCCGCTTTCTTTGACCCACGCCGCGGACTATATAGCGCCGCGCATGGTTTTGGTGGCTGATGCCGCCCACGGCATTCACCCGATCGCCGGACAAGGGCTAAATCTTGGATTTCGGGATATTGGTGAATTAGCCAATCTGTTGAAAAACGCCTATGAAGACAGCACCGATCCTGCCACACCGGAGCTTCTGGAAACTTATCAACGCCGCAGAAGACCCGATAATATGGCCATGGTTGCCGTAACCGATGGCCTCGTGCGCCTGTTTTCTAATGATATTCCGCCCGTGCGTCTCTTGCGTCGCTACGGGCTGAAAACCGTTTCCCGTTTAGGCATAGCCAAAAAGTTCTTCATGCGCCGCGCAATGGGGGAATAACGAAAACACTCCAAAGAATGGCCTCGATGTTTGACATAAGGATGGGGGTATGATTAAGTATCGAAAAATTTATAACCACATAAGACTTATATAGAAAGGCAGAACGTATGTCGGAAAAAACTGCATTGGAAAATTTAATGTTATTTGAGCTTTTTTCTCTTGCAGAAGAGGATGAAAGCCAGAACAAAGAAATTGCTCTGGATGTGCTGGAGGAATTAGGACAACGCCTTAAAAGTAACAAATATTCGCAAGATATAGTAAATGAAATCATCTGTGAGATTGGCTTTATTGCGAGTCTACAAAAAAAAGTTAAAGATGAAGAAAAAGTTACCCGGAAAGTGTTGGATATATTAAAAGAATGTCAGGGTTATTCGGCCACCGAGGTGCTTTTTGGAATTGGAAAAAACTTTCCAAACATGCGAGAGCGGGTTGCTGATGCTCTTAAATATAGGGGCATCAATTATTTGTATTTGAAAGATGATCTATCTAAGATTCAAACTGCTCTCAATGAGCTAAATGAGCAGGATAATGAGAAAACTGACGTTGAAGTAGCCTTTCTTGGATTGGCTTAGAAATTAATAAAGGAAATAATATGAAGGCCCGCGCAAGTGGGCTTTTTACGGTTAGGGGATACTTTTTTTTCTGGATCGTCTGTGCCTGACATTAGATTCCTCCAAGCGGGCTGCGCCCTTAGTCGGAATGACAAAAGCAAAAAATCTTCGTGTTCTTTGTGTCTTCGTGGTAAAAAACCGTAGCCCTCTCCTTGCATCCTGACACACCCCTTTTGCATCCTGACGAAAGTCAGGATCTCTTACCATCTTCCTAGATCCTGATTGGCATCAGGATGCACAACGTCATCGCCTGAATGTCGCAGACATTCTAAGGCGATCCATAAAGATGACTGGATTCCCCTATAATTTCTGCAAGCAGGAATTCGGGGAATGACGATAAGGGTTATTTGCGTTCATTTGCGTCTATCCGCGGTAAAAAAACTGTCATCCCTGCGTAAGCAGGGATCTCTTTCCCTTATCCACCAGATACCCGCTTTCGCGGGGATGACATCAGAGTCTTGACAATACAGGAATATTATCCTATTATGTCCGCATGTCTATGTCATCCACACAGCAAGCACCACAGACGTCATTCCCGACAAGCGCGGCGCAGCCAAGCGCTGATCGGGAATCCAGAGCAAAAACTCGTGCAGGCTTTGCCTGCGCACCTTACTGGACCCCCGCAGTTTTAATTCGCTACGCTCATCGCGGGGGTGACGAAAGGTCCTTAAAGGTGTTTCTCCTTAACCCATTGAAAAAACTTGATAAAACAGAAAAAGAAAAAATGAAACGTTACGAACAAACTATTGGATTACGGGTCGGGAATTTTTTAAAACGCCAATTCAAACTATACAAACCCGAGAAGCCCTCACAAACAAACTAAAGGAATATCATTGAAAAACAATAACTTAGATTTTTTATTTTTTGAAAAAAGCAAACGAACTGAAGAAAACGGAAAAAGGAGAAAATTTGAATCCCGCCTTCATTCCGAGGAAAAAAGTCCTTTCAGGGAATCAAGGCCTTGCTTGAGTTCTTTGACATCACTGTCATAGGCGTTTTTAAGATTCTTTTTAAAAACCTCAACCGAGCCCACCCCTATTTCATTCAAAGCATCAAGCGATAACCCTTCCAAAAAGCCTGCATGGCTAGCTGCCTTATTCAACTCCACAATAACTGCGGCTAAAACCTGCTCTACCGCTTCTTGGGCAACCACGCCGTTTTCCCTTTCACCAACACCTCTGACATGGATGTCCGGAACATTCACATAGGCCAGATCCTTATCAAGCAGCATCACCGATGGATTAAGCTGCGCTTTGCGAACATGGACATTGCGCACAATGACTTTGACGTCTGTTTGAGAAGTCGGTTGGCTGCTCTGCGGGGTATTCTGCTCGATATACTTTTTAATATCGCCCAGATTTGTTCCGCCCTGCTTGACTTCAAGATTAACGCTCGTGCCATTAACCTCAACCCTGTCAAACACTAGTAAATCCGAAGCCAGACTTTCTGCTGCTATAACAATAGAGCCAATCTTAATGGCCTCGGCCCGTTTATAGCCCTTAGGGTTTCCGACACGAATATCACTGACCGTTATCTTCTTATCTTCGATAATCACATCAACATCCCCGACTGTTACCTCAACCCCCAGAGCGTCGCTTCCCACATCCTCGATCAAATCAGCCAAAAGCGAATTCATATTCACATAAAGATATATCGCTCCCCCGATGAACAGGAAAACGATAACACTACAAAGCAAAAGGCTCGCTTTAGCAGTTTTTTTAACAGCCGACATGGATATAATATCCCTTATGTATTATCATTAAGCCAGTCAGAAAGCTGGGATTTGGGCATCCCGCCAACACGTGTGTCAACAACTTTGCCCTCCTTGAAAAGCATTAAAGTCGGCACACCACGCAGACCATATTGCGTTGGTGTTACGGGAGATTCCTCAATATTGACTTTGACAATCTTGACTTTATCACCCATCTCCGCAGCAACTTCCTCAATAGTCGGCATCAAAGCTTTACATGGGCCGCACCATTCTGCCCAAAAATCAACGAGAACAGGAACATCGGAACTCAAAACTTCACTTTCGAAATCGTCATCCGTCACAGGTTTTACTGACATCATCTCAATCCTTTTCTTCACTTTAGATTCTTTAATACCCAAAGGATTGAATCATCCGGACAAAAGGTCAAGCGTTTTGCGAATAAAAGGTCAGGTTTTTAACGGAATTACAAACAGGATTTATTAGGCGAAGAGCATTTAGCTTGAATTATGAACGAGGCGTGAAGTGTACAAAAATAGTACACGAACAACGAGTGAAGCGATTGCAAGCAAATGAGAAGCCTAAGGACAAGCGGCTTCCTCGCCATCCGTATCACCATTATAAACGGCTGTGGCTTTTATAGTCAGACGCACGCGGAAACATTTATAGCCGTTTGTACAACTGATCGCGGCATTACTGTCCAAAGTAACAGCTGCACCTGTCGCATCAACGATATCAGCCTCACACTCTCCGTATTCATCATCCAGTTTTTGTAAGGCCGTTGCCAGAAAAGCATCACTTTTATTGGTTTTAGTCCAGAAAAATACGCCATCCTCACCATTATAATATTCCCAATCATCAAATAAATCAGGCGCAGCAGGCAAAAACTTTCCGGAAACAGTACCAAATATTTTTACATGATTAATGTTATTCCCGCCCGGATTTCCAGGACATCTTATATCCTTGACCAAACGCCCCGCCGTTGGACCAATCGTAGCCGTCGTATAATGTGTTGAATTCGGTTTAATCGGGTAATTCGTCCGGGCATCAGGATCAGAACCTGTACCGGTCGTATCAATGCTTTTATCACCCTTTTTATAGTTAATACGGCATTCTGTAACAGCAGATTGTATCAAGCTGATCTGACTGGATAAGGCCGTCATGATCCGAAATCCGCTCTGAGAAGAAGTCTGTTGGCTTGAAGGAGAAAGAAAAGAAACAGTCAAGGCCGCCAACAGCGCAATTGCTATGAGTATATAGACAAGCGCGCTGCCTTGTTCACTGTTTCTCATAAAACTTTCCTATGAAAATTCCCTTATCTGTCGACAATAACATGATAATAAACATAGTCATTCGTAGTAGGATTTTGGAAACAACCGAAAGGTTGTCCATCAAACGCATTAGTTGCATCAGCAATATCCGGTTGATCCGTTACAGGTAATACATAATCCGTTGTACCATTGTCATACATACGAGTATTAAATAGCGCAGATCGGTCCGCAGTCAAAACCGGAGGCGTTGTAGGAAGAGCATATTTTTCATTGATTTTGGAGCAAATAGCAGATTTTATGCCTACCAGATATGCAATAATATCATTCCCGCCATTTGCACCGGCCAAACCGATTTGCGGCACTTCCAGGCCTCCATTAAATGTCCAATCTCCCGGGTTTCCAGAAACCATAATATCAGCTGGCGCTTTAATATAATTCGCCCCTCCTCCGGCAGGATGGAATACGCCGATCGAGGTTGAATCCAGTGTACCAAATTCGGAGGGTCTATTGAATCGAATTTCCGAAACCGAAGTCCCACTCACAACCATACGCATAATCGCTGTATTAACAGACGCGGGATATTGAGTAATCTGCGCACTACTGATCAGGTTTGATTCACTGCCCGCATCACCTCCACCTGAACGCGTCGAAGACGTCACCGCATAAGATAGAGCCGCAAATAAGGCCACTGCTATCAAAATAAGAAATAAAACATTTCCTTGTTCGTTTTTCATAAAATTATCCTTACTCATGGTCCACCTGATCCTGTTGTTATTACACCTACACCTTAATATATATTATACTATTAATATTGTAACAAAATGTTAATTAGTATCGCAGTACTACTTTTACTTATAAAATTTTTCCTGCCACGTTAATCCACCGATATCCGGTTTATCTTCAAAGCCACAGCCAGCGGAAATTGCTTACATTCTTTGCCTATACAAAGCTTATCAACATTAACACGCCAACCGGAACCTCCGTTTTGAACATGGCCTATTGCTTCTCTGAATTCACCAAACTGAGCTGTAGACTTTGCTCTAATGACAATATTCGATGAATTCCCTTTAATTTCAAGGCCTTTATACGTTTCTTGCAATTCTTCCACAAAGGATGCAACCTCCTGAGGTGAAACAGCTTTATCCTTGATCTGGGGGACACTGGGCACCAGCGCCGCAGACTCTTCTCTTTGGCTGGAAAGTTCTGAAAATTCCTGAATTTTTACAGTTGTAAAAAGCCCCAATCCCGCAGCAGAAACCCAGACCACCCCTGTGATAATTAAAAGGGTCTTATTCGTATTTTGCGGCAATTTTTCAAGGAATATATTCATATCATCCACTGCTTTGGGATCCATATAACGCTTTAAAGATTGCCAGTTAAACTTTTTTAATTTCATTGCTATATACCTTACTATCTTTTCCCCATTATACGGACCTGATCGCCATCTTCCCGTCTGATAACCTGAGCACCGTTATTTTCCCTTGTAATATTATCGGCAAAAGCTTGCGGAGCAATAGCTTCCCACTCCACCTGCGTGCCATTGACTTCATAGCGCACCAAATATGCGTTTGAACGCGTTAAACTATCCAATAAGTCCTGAATACGTACCATATGGCGAATCGTATCACTTTGCATAACATTCGCCGCGCTCTTCAGCAAATCCGAAGCGGCCCTGTCAGATTGATTTTTGACCTCGATCAGATCAGCCTTTATGTATTCTATCGACACTAAATTAACCAATAAGATCAAAACAGCCAGCAAATTCACAACAAGCCCCGAGAAAATCAGCATGCGAACCACAGCCCGTGAGAGCTTTTCCGTTTTAAGCATTTTGCTTTTCCACGGCACAATATCGGCAGAAGCCGGGTTAATCGTAACAAAATTCGCATCCATACTCTGAACGCGCGGCAAAATCGTTCGCGACGCCCCAACATAAACTTGTATACGATGGGTTTCCGGATCCCAGCGCAGCGCAGAAGCTATACCCTCTTGTTCGTAAAGATAAACTGTCTCCTTATCCCAATATTCGCTATTGCCCGGCAACGCTGCCGCTAATGGGCACCAGCTATCGGGATTAGAGGCAAAAGCTGCGGATGGACAGGCCAGATACCAGATTTTCTTACCATCAATAACATATGTGTAATGTACTTTTTCCGTCCCGCAAGCTTGCGTAGCCGCATTCCAAACCGTTTCCTCTTCCATCCCTGGAACATGAGGAACCGATCCGCCTATCAGATCCTGAGGCAGATAAGGTGATAAATCGGAAACAAAATCCTTCTCTTCTCCGGCAAGATAGTCAACAACATCAGGAGAAGGTTTGGCACCGTCACTTTCTTTGTCAACGTCGACCTTGGTTTCCGATTCTTCGATGTTATCCATTTTCATCGCGTCCATATTTACATTGCCCCCTGCATAAGGCCGCCCATCATCGAATCCATGCTCATATTCATAACCGTCAGAGCGTAAATCGCACTACCAAAGGCCAGAGCCAAAAATACGCCTGTTAACAAAAACGCAATCCAAACGATTAATTTGTGTTTGGTTTTTGCCGCTGCGGAACGCATCTCGGCAATTGACTCCATTACTGTAGCAACTTGGCCCAGATCGGACAAGCCTGCAATTTCGAGACGCTCGCTTCGTGTCAAAGGCGCGCGGTCCAGAGCAGGACCCAATCCAACACCGCGACCCAGATTATAAGATGCTTCTTCCCAATACGCCGCAACATCCGGTGCGGAAGATGCCTCCGAAGATTGCCTTAATGCATCATCAATTGGCACTTTCCCGCGCAGCATCCGCGCAGCCGCCAGCATAGAATCAGCGAAAGCCAGATCACGTAAATAAGCACCAATCAAGGGAATACGGCGTACAACTTTGGCAGTCGGCCAGTCTTTCTTCCCGCGATTGATCCAGAAGGAAAAGATACACCATGTCATAAACACCCCAAACCCTACAGAAGACCAGATCAAAATATCCCAGGTTAATTCCAGATTATTGACAACATACTCGAATTTTTCGCGCTCCTTCACATCAGTCGGTGGATTTTCCCTGAACCAGCCTAAAACCATGTCTTTACCGGCCCAAAGTGATGTCACAATCGAAAACACATCAAAACCCAGCCACGACATTGTCCCGACAATGGCGCGGGTATTTTTGCGCTTTTGTGTAATAGATTGAATAGCATGGGGAATCCCTTCAGCCAAACGATTTGCCCGCTCACTCCCTGCCAAAATAGCCAATGTCCCGTGGTCAAAGATATTCAGAGCCTTAAGCGCATCAATAACCCCTAAGCCCCGAGCAAGGGCTTCACGGGCAGGTGCTAAAATATTCTGACGACGAGGATTAGTTTCGGCTTGAATAATCTTCCACAAAGCCACGCCGGGTGATGTTGAAGTCGATCTGAACTGAATACCGCGTAAAAGCTGGACCTGCCACCACGTAGAACGTGCCAAAAGCCGCTCTAACGGAGAACGCGTATGAGGCCTTATCTTAATGGCATAACCACCTTTTTGAGATATAACTGTACGAACATCTTCCAATGTTGGCAAATAAAACGTCTCCGTGGCCGTTTTCGGTCCGGATGACGTCTCATAGACTATATCTGCAACCCATTGCTGCATTCACAAAACCTTTAAAGTTTAAGAACAAATACGCAGTTTTACTCTTCAAGATAAGTAATAGCCGCTCTGGGATCAACGAGACCGGAAACCACTAGGTCAACCAAGCCTTCACGCCTGGTGTGAACGACCACACCTTCTTCCTTAACCACATTATTCACATTTTCTATTAAGGCTTCGTAAATATGATTTCTCTGCGCCGGTCCGGTCGTCAAAAGCAGCGCATCAAGAAGCAAAGTCCGTCCTGCAATCCCTGTCCTATTACATAAATCACAACCGCTTGTATTATGCTTGCTGACAATTGTATCAGGCGTAATATGCAAATAGTCCATCTCTTCTTCCTTCAGGACATTCTTGATCTCGGTCTTATGAGCGCAGCCCTGACACAGCGTCCTCACAAGGCGCTGGTTTAGAATCGCCCCCACTTGCTGGGCCAAAGTAAAAGTCGAAGCTCTCTCCCTCTCTGACGGCATTAAGGAACGCAAACGCTCGAAGGTCTGGAGCGCAGAGTCTGCGTGTACCGTCGAAATCACAGTGTGACCGGATTCAGCAGCTCGCAGCGCCGTTTCCACCGTATCGGAATCCCGCATCTCCCCAATCACGATATAATCCGGATCATGACGCATAGCCGCTCTGATCAAATCGGCGAAACTCCCGCCCTCCATATCAGGACGCACCTGCCACTGCGTTGCGTAACGCAACTCATATTCAATCGGATCTTCAATAGTCAAAACGTGCTTACGACGACGATCAATTTCCTGTACGCACGCATACATGGTCGTCGTCTTACCAGATCCCGTCGGACCCGATAGCAAAATAAGTCCGCCCCCCCCTTTAATCTCGGGCGAAAGTAACTTAGCCAAGAAATCCGCCACATCCTCATGGCGGCGGAACAATTCATCAAACCCTTTAAGCGCCGCACGGTCAAGCAAACGCAGCGTAAGCTTTTCGCCATCTTGCGCCTGCGGTCCGGCTGCCACACGCACATCAATCGTACGGCCCTGCCACTGGAAACTGAAACGTCCATCTTTCGGCGTTGTTCTGTCACCAAAGTTCAATCCGGCTTCCCGCTTCAAAAGCGTTGTTAACCGAGCCATCGCCTCGGCAGGCAACAAGTGCATAGGCATCAAATCACCATCAATACGGTATTGTATCCAGTTTGGTGCTTCCGGATTATTATCCTGCACAAGATGAACATCGGAAGCCCTCATTTGCAAGGCTTCGGCCATCATATCGCGCTGGAATTGATTCAAAAGCAGGCCGTTATCCGTATCCCCGAGCCATAAGGCCAAAGTCTTCTCACAACGATCTGCCGACAAGTCCCGCACAGAGCGCAGCGTATCCATCAACTCTTTGCGATCCCAGACTTCTATTTCTATACGATCAACATGAAATCCCGAGCGGCGTGTTGTAGAAATCAGGTTTTCAAGCTGTCTATCATTCATTTCATAAAGAGGCGCAATTTTTAAAATCCCCTCTTTCAGACCAATCAGGTGAATATTCAACGGCAACCATGCCTGAACAGGCAATACAGCACGAAGCTGGTCACCAGTTGCGCGGTCTTTTATGCTTTCTTCTTCCTGATCAGATGCCTGATACGCCCCGGCCATATCCAAAAGCTGCTCGGCAGAACGCGCAACACCGCGCTCCAGCATAAGAGCACGCTCTTTTTGCACCATATCCAAATAGCGCTCACGCCCTTCTTTCCCTCTCGTTCTCAAGCGTTTTTGCGAGACCTGAATTACAGGGGTCTTAACCTCATCGCCACCATCGGGAACGGCATCACCACTCTGGCTGAAAACATCGTCTTCCATACATAGACCTTAATAATAAAGCTTTAAATATCAACAAGATACACAGAAGCACAGGTATCATTCACCTGAAGGTGTTATTTCACTTGCTGATTGTGCCGAATTAAGGTTAATAGAAGATAAAGATCTGTCAAAAAGCAGTAAAATACGGTCAACACCGCTGGAAAACTCTATTCCGTTTTTCTGAATATGCACATCCCAAACCACTCCACCAAGCATGACCTGTTCATCATTAAAAAGTAGACGGCTTCCGCCTGGTCCGTTTACAATCGCCCGATTAGCTGAAAATGATGTAATTCGCAAACCGTCAAGAGCACTAGAAGCATTAGCAATACTAGGAGCAGTGCTGCCTGTATCATTTTTCTGAACTCTTTTTTGGTGAACTTTCGGCTTTTCACTTATTTCCTCGGTTACATCATTACCCTGAATGATACGGGTCGGTTCTTGCTGCTGCTCACTTAAAACAATTGTTTTACTATCTTGACTGACCGTGCCTTCTGCTGTTCCTCGCATTGGCAGGACAAGAACACCACGCGCACCGTCATGGATAACCTGCACATCATCAAGAAACTTGCCCACACGCGTCGGAGACCATGTCACCGTCAGCGGACAAGCCTCAATCGGCTCAAGGGTCAAACCCGCAGAACAACCGGATGTACTCAGATTAAGGCCGTTATTTGTTCCAGAAACCTTGATATCCTCCAATGTCAAAGGACTATCGCCCGTATTAACCAAAGACACCGTCATCGTCGAAGCTGCTGAAACAGCGTCACCAAAATCAAATTCATCCTGTGAAGAAACCAGCAACCCTTTTCCGGGGACAGCTTCGGGAAACAACAAAGCTGTCGCAACTGTCTCCGGCTCATACTGACCGGATAAAGTAACACTGGCAACACTGGTCGGACCGCTGTGATGTACAACCAATACGCCGCTTGAAGGCCCCTTATTGCGCGGTGCCCATGTCACTGTGGCAACACAGGCTTCCCCTGCTTCTAATTCCAGACATTCCTCATTGACCGAAAAACCGGAATTAGGATTGGATTCAATAGCAATTTCAGAGATAAAAATTTTCTGTGATGTGATATTGCGCAATATAACCGGCTCAACCAAAGCCTGACCTGACGTCAAACTTCCAAAATCAAGCTCGTCGGGAATCATTTCTACATCACTGCTGAGCGTATTGGATGATTCACCAGAAGCATCAACACTACCGGATAAAGTGGCTGTCACAAGGCGAGAGCGTCCGCTGTGAAGCATGAGCATTTCCAAACGCCACGACCCGGGCTGCAAACCCTTAACAGCGACGGCAACCGCACATTCCGCGCCAGACAGCAAAGGCTCCTTTGAGCACTGATTCAAAGAAACACTTGCTGACACCGTAGATGAGGGATAAAGATTAATCTGACCGGTTTCCACAGGCTGAGAGCCCTCATTGCGGAACAAAACAACGACTTGTGCCGTAGCGCCCATTGGCACAGTACCCCCGTCAACCTGCGATTCGACAGGAACCAAGCCGGCTACGCCGCGCCCCGAGACAGAATTAGACGGCGCATCAAAACCAGGATATTGCGCATGCGCAGATTGCCCTTCAAACATGGAAGGCAAACTAAAAAATAAAACCGCAATAAATACGTATACAAAAACTGTTAAATGCGGGCGCATATCAAAATCTTGTAATCCTACCTAGAATCAGGCCAGAAAAGCACGGTTAGAGACACAGAGAATCTCCTCACGGTATCATACAATAAAAAACCTTAATTTAAAGGAAACTACGGCAGGAATCTAACACAATCCCCACAAAAAACCTCTTTTGTTTTTATTCCATCAACATCACCGGAAACTGCACGATTTCGTCATCTCCTTGATTGTTAACAAGCATTGTAGGTTTTTCTAGACCCTCTGATGTATAAACAATAACACGCGGCTTAAGTAAAAACACCAATTCCGTATTCCCGCTAGTTGCCGTTCTGGATGTCGAGATTAACGGATTATTGAAACCAGGTCCCGAGGAACTGAATTGGTCATTTTCCCGCACCAGACCTGCAATCAAAAGAGAGTCACCCGGCCTGATGCGAATTTGGGTCGACAGCTCACGTTCCGTTGTTTCCGGCAATTGTAACACTGTACCATCCGCATCAAAATCCTGAAAACCCCGAAACTCTTCAAGATCAATATCCACCGTTCCATAGACGGTTGCGTTATCCCAGTTACTCGAAATCGTAAGAGTAAATCCTGTATCCACAGAGTCAGTTTGCGTCGAAACGGTTGTCTCGCCATTATCGGTCGATCGGGTCAATGAAGACACATAATTGATTGTATCCGCCGCCCTTAGAGTTGCCTCAGCCCCGGATAGCACAGTGATCTGCGGCTGTGAAATTGTCTTCACCGCCCCGAATTCGGAAATAAAACTCAAGATATCCCCAGCATTCAAATCAACATCACCCTTTGTCGGCAGACCAATACTGATTGGATTAAAATCGGCCCCCGTAGAGCCCGGAATTGAAATACCGGTATTAAACTTGCCAAAACTTTGTATTTTCTCCCAGTTAATCCCCGTCGTATTCCCGGCATCAAGACTAACCTCCCAGATATAGACCTCAAAGACAATCAAGGCCGTGCTGGCACGGATGCGCTGGAAATACCGTTCAGCAAGCTCCGCCGTCCTGTTTGTTGCTTCATAAATAATTGTTCGCGTAGCCGTCTCGGTTATCGGAGCAACACCGGTAATAGCCTCCAAACCGGTAGCCAGATTACCCAGAATATCTGAGTCTCCCCCAATTGGGGGAATACTTACCGTAAAAGTCTGTGTTTCCTTAACCACAAGCAACCCGTCATCATAGGCGCAATATAAATCCGCGAGCCCGCAAACCTTAGCAACAACTCTATCCATGGGTCCGCGCAAATTCGTCATGGTTACTGTACGCGTAAAAGCTGCATCAGTCTCGAAGGCCATAGGCAATTCATAATCCGCCAAAACAAGCTGAAGCGCTCCTGCTACTGTCTCCGAGCGCAACTCGAACGGTCCCACATCCCCTGTCGGTAGCCCGCCTGACATCTGCGCTTTCGGCACAAGGACATCACTTCCCAAAGGCAGATAAACAACACTATCGGGCTTTTCATTCACGGCTTCGTAGCGCGGGTTAGCCATCTTTGGAGAGGGTACAGATACATTACGGACACCAGGTATATCCACTTGCGCGCAAGCAGACAAAGCAAAGGGAAACAAAAACATCAATGTTTTTTTATATAATGACTTCATCCATGAACTTTTTGTAGGTAAGCACCTAAAAGAGATATATCTTTTTAAGACGCTAGCATCAGGGTTATTTCTTTTCCACACCTAATGTCCGCGAGACGGTTTTAATCAACCGATCTTTTTGAACGGGCTTTTTTAACACCGCAGCCACACCCAGCTTTGCAGATTCGCTCAAAATATCCGGATTGTCATCCCCTGTCACAAGAATAACAGGGGTCTTTATGCCATCACCCCGAATGATGCGCAAAAATTCAAAACCATTCACAGGTTCCATGCGTACATCAACAATGGCAAAATCTATATTATTGGAAATTTGTTTTAAAGCCTCAGAACCATCAGTCGATTCAACAGTTTCATAGCCTTCATCCTGCAAAAATTTGGTAATTTGCATGCGAACAAAATCATTGTCTTCTACAACCAAAATTCTCTTTCGCTCACTCATACCTAACAGTTTTTCTCCAAGACTTAATAACAAAAGCTTTATTACAGTGGGATATCATACATAATAAGAATAAAAATGATACTAGGATTTTATCCTGATGCCCAATGATTATATTTCAATAGCCGCCCTGACTGCTCTGGTGCTTTACGCGCTCTACCTGCTATGCAGGCTCATAGCCATAGATTTAAAGCATTTCTTGCTGCCCAATAAATATGTTTTCCCCTTTGGTTTATGTGGCCTTGCTTTCCACACCATAGCCTTCAAATCACTGGCACATTGGCCCGACCTCATCATAGCAGCTTTTCTTGGCGGTGCTCTGCTCTATATCGTTCGTCATTTCGCCAATAACTATTACAAAGAAGACACGCTCGGCCTCGGAGATGTAAAACTTATTGCCGCCAGCGGCCTTTGGCTTGGTACAGAATTTGTGTTTCTGGCGATTTCTCTGGGTGCCTTCGCAGGCGTGCTGCACGGTCTGGCAATTGCTCTACACAGAAAAAGCAAAGGCGAATCAGTTAAGCTCGGACATTTATCCTTACCTGCCGGCCCGGGATTCATCATTGGCATCTTAATCGCGGCTATTCTCAGATTTCACACAATCGCAGGACTCCTTCTTTTGTAAAAAGCAAAAATTTCCTCTGGACAGAAACACATTTTCCGTGCATCTCCTATTATCAAGCATGGAACATTTAATAAGCATAGAAGCCTTAAACAAAGAACAGATTCAGGACATTCTGAATCGCGCGAAATATTACCATGGTGCATTACAGGAAGGACGCTGGGAAAAAGAAAAGCTAAAAGGCAAGATTGTCCTCACCCTGTTTTTCGAGAACTCGACCCGCACTCTGACCTCTTTCGATATTGCTGCCAAACGACTTGGCGCTGATGTGGTGAACTGGAACGCCGAAGTCAGCTCACTGAAAAAAGACGAATCCTTCAGCGACACAATCGACACCTTAAGCGCCATGGAACCCGATGCCATCGTCATCCGCCACCACGAATATGGCGCGCCGGATTTCGTGTCAAAGCGCGTGAATTGCCCCGTCATCAATGCGGGCGATAGCTGGCGCGAACACCCGACCCAAGCCTTGCTCGATGCCGTAACAATCTTGCAGGAAAAAGAAACATTAGAGGGGCTAACCGTGTCAATCTGCGGAGATGTCGCCCATAGCCGCGTCGCCAACTCCAATGCCAAGCTCCTGACCAAAATGGGCGCGAATGTTCGCTTTGTTGCCCCCGAAATGCTGATGCCGCAAAAGCTCCCTGCCAACGGGATTGAATGTTTTGATACTCTGGAAGATGGCATAAAAGACGCCGATATCGTGATGATGCTGCGCATCCAAAAGGAACGCATGGATCGCTCGATTATCCCCGATGATGCCACCTATTTCAAGAAATACGGCCTGACGCTGGAGCGCCTGAAATATGCAAAACCCGATGCGATTGTCCTGCATCCCGGGCCAGCCAATCGCGGCGTGGAAATCACCGATGAAGTGATGGATGATCCCACCCGCTCTATGATGAAACGCCAAGTCGCCAACG
>JAOUOR010000063.1 GCA_029880245.1 Alphaproteobacteria bacterium | reverse complement strand
CAACGGTGTGCCCACCCGCATGGCCGTGCTGGATATGGTGATGGAGGATAATAAATGAACCACGAAGACACAAAGGACACGAAGACCCAATTATTAAGAACCGCAGCGAAGCTGCAAAAAAATATAAGAACCAATACTTTATGTCTGCATGTTCACTATTTAGTAAAAATCTCTTAGTGAACTTCGTGCCTTCGTGGTTAAAAAAATAGACTGGAAAGATTTATATGAAGATATTTGCAAATGACCTTCCAAATAAATTTCGTCACCCCCGCGAAGGCGAGGGTCCGGTCTTTTCTATTGCCGGATGCCCGCCTGACGCGGGCATGACAGTGCGGAAAGATATGTCCGTGCTGGATATGCTGATAATGGGGTGAGGGATGGCATATTCTGGAGTTAGAAATGGACAGTTTATTTTAGCGAATCACTGGCAAATATTCACAGGGTATTGTGAAAATTCAACAGCCATACCCGCATTTTTGTTAGTTATTTTTCTAGTATATCTCATCGGCTCTATACCTTTTGGACTTATACTAACTAAAATCTTTTGCAAACAGGACATACGAAAAATTGGTTCAGGCAATACTGGTGCCACAAATGTGTTAAGAACAGGCAACAAAAAACTGGCTGCTCTTACACTGTTTCTAGATTGCGGAAAAGGTTATTTAGCATCAGTTCTTACATATGCTTATTATGTTCCATATTTGGGATATGAAAAACACTTTTGTGGTGACGCTAGAGCCTATCTAGCCTTAGGATTACTTGCCATCATCGGCCATTGCTACCCTGTATGGCTGAAATTCAAGGGGGGGAAAGGTGTCGCAACAGCTTTGGGCGCATTGCTGGCGGCGGTGCCTTATGCCGGGCTGGCGGCTTGTGCAACTTGGTTAATCACCGCCAAAATCACAAAAATTTCATCCCTTTCCGCGCTTGTTGCCATTGCTATCGCGCCGCTTGTTACGTTTTTTGTTTATGGCTCTGCCCCTGCAGTCGTGTGTGTTCTCATCACCCTGCTCGTCTGGTGGAGACACAAGGAAAACATTAAACGCCTTCTCAACGGAACAGAACCCAAAATAGGCGCAAAGAAAAGGGAAACAACCTTGCATCCTGACGAAAGTCAGGATCTAAAAAAATGAAAGACCCCAAATAAAGCTTGGAACGCGAAAGAAGAATGGAACTCTTTAAAACAAAAAAAACACCGACCGATTTAAACGAAAGCGAGCGCCTTGCTTGGCTGCGCCTAAGCCGCACGGATAATATCGGCCCGATCACCTTCTATAAGCTGTTGGAGCATTTCGGCTCGGCTTCCGAGGCCCTAGCAGCCCTGCCCGAAATGTCCAAACGAGGAGGACGCAAAAAACCGCTCATCGCCCCGCCCGCAGGCCAAATCGAAAAGGAATATGCTGCGCTTCAAAAACTAGGCGGAGCACTCATCACCGCCGCCGATAAGGAATACCCTCTTGCCCTCGGCGCGACCGATGATGCCCCGCCAGTCCTAAGCATTCTGGGCGATATAACCCTGCTCAATAAATCCTGCATTGCTATTGTCGGCGCGCGTAATGCCTCATTAAACGGACGGAAATTTGCGCAGAAAATAGCAGGCGATCTCGGCAAACGTGGCCAAATCATAGTCTCCGGCTTGGCACGCGGCATTGATACAGCCGCCCATGAGGGATCAATCGAAAAAGGCACAATCGCCGTCGTGGCAGGTGGAATAGATGTAGTCTACCCCGAAGAAAACATGAAACTCTATGATGCCATCAAGAAAAAAGGCACCATAATCGCCGAAAGCCCGCTGGGCCAGAAACCCTTTGCCGCCAGCTTCCCGCGCCGCAACCGCATAGTCTCTGGAATCTCCAAGGGCGTCATCGTCATCGAAGCCACGCAGCGCTCAGGCTCGCTTATCACCGCAAGGCTAGCCGGAGAACAGGGCCGCGATGTTTACGCTATGCCCGGCTCTCCTTTAGACCCCAGAGCTGCAGGACCAAACCATCTCATCCGTGAAGGCGCTACACTGATCAGAAATGCCGATGATGTGATCGAAGGCCTCATGAATTTTTCCGGCGGCACATTGCGCGAGCCCGAAACCGATAAATTCAGACATTTTTCTTATCAAAATCCGGCAGCCGAGCAAGATATTACTTCAGAAATTCCCCGTGAGAATTTGCAAGACATGATCCTTGAAAATTTATCTTTTACACCTATACAACTTGACGAATTGGTCCGAAGCTGTCATGTCTCGGTTTCCGATCTTCAATCTGTTTTCCTTGAATTGGAGCTCGCAGGCCGTGTAAAACGCCTTCCCGGTGGACGGGTTATATTGGTTGAAAGTGAATAATAAGGTATTGAAATAAAAAAATATGTCACAAAATCTTGTCATCGTCGAATCGCCTGCAAAGGCCAAGACCATCAATAAATATCTGGGGCCCGATTATACGGTGCTGGCCTCTTACGGTCATGTGCGCGATCTGGTGAATAAGGACGGATCGGTTGCACCGGATGATGATTTTTCCATGAAGTGGGAGCTTGGAGACCGCGCAGGAAAAAACGTAAACGAGATTAAAAAAGCCCTTAAAAGCGCCAATGCTATATACCTCGCCCCCGACCCCGACCGCGAAGGAGAAGCCATTGCCTGGCATATCTATGAGATTTTAAAAGATGATGACTTGCTAAAGGGCAAGGAAGTCCACCGCGTAACCTTTAACGAGATCACAAAAACCGCAGTTCAAAAGGCTTTCAAGGAAGCTAGAGAGCTTGATACACGCCTGATCGAAGCTTATCTTGCACGCCGCGCTCTGGATTATCTGGTGGGTTTTAACCTCTCGCCGGTCCTTTGGCGCAAGCTCCCCGGCTCTCGCTCTGCCGGACGAGTTCAATCCGTTGCCCTGCGCCTGATCTGTGAACGCGAAGCCGAAATCGAAGTTTTCAAACCGCAGGAATATTGGAGCATTGAAGCTCATCTTCATACACCTGACGGCGCGCCGTTTATCGCCAAACTCACCCATCTGGCCGGTAACAAGCTCGGTAAATTTGATATACCAAACGAAGAAGACGCCAGCCACGCCGTCAGCCGCATCGAAAATAAAAACCTTTCTATTCAGAAGATAGAGAAAAAACAGGTCAAGCGCAGCCCTTACGCGCCTTTTATTACGTCATCTTTGCAAATGGAAGCCTCTCGCAAACTTGGCATGTCGGCCTCGCGCACAATGCGCCTAGCACAACAGCTTTATGAAGGGATTTCAATCGGCGGTGAGACAACCGGCCTGATCACCTATATGAGAACAGATGGAACAACTTTGTCCGAAGATGCCGTCAATCAGTGCCGCAAGCTGATTGCTAATGATTATGGTGATAAATATCTGCCCGACGCACCGCGCCTTTATAAGGCCAAAGCCAAAAACGCACAGGAAGCCCACGAAGCGATCCGCCCGACCAATCTGTCCCTCACGCCGGATTCTCTGCGCGGAAAGCTGGATAATGACCAATGGCGCCTCTATGAGCTGATCTGGAAACGCACCGTAGCCTCCCAGATGGAAAACGCCCTGATGGACCAAATGAAGGTTGATATCTCGGATGGCACAGATGACGTAATCTTGCGTGCAAACGGTTCTGTCATAGCCTTTGACGGGTTTTTAACGCTTTATCAGGAAACCAATGACGAGGATGATGAAAATGCAGATGAGGGTGACCGCCGATTGCCTCCAATGAAAGAAGGCGATCACACGAAACTGGTAAACACCAAGCCAAACCAGCATTTCACACAGCCCCCGCCAAGATATTCCGAAGCCTCGCTGGTTAAACGCCTTGAGGAACTGGGCATTGGCCGCCCCTCGACTTACGCTTCCATTCTTCAAGTCCTGCGCGACCGTAACTATGTGACTATGGATAAACGCCGCTTTATTCCCGAAGATAGAGGACGGCTGGTAACCACTTTCCTCACCAAATTCTTCAAACGTTATGTCGATTATGATTTCACCGCCAATCTCGAGGAAGAACTGGACGCCATAGCCGCAGGACACGTCGCATGGAAAGAAGCCTTAAGACTGTTCTGGATAGATTTCAAAGCCGCCGTGGATGACACTAAAGACTTGACGATCACAAATGTGATTGACCATCTGGATGCAGAGCTAGGCCCGCACTTCTTCCCCGAAGAACCGGATGAAAACGGCGAGATTAAAGATCTTAGAAAATGTTCGGCTTGCGCAGATCATAAAGAATTGCCCGAAGGGCGCTTAGGATTAAAGCTTGGCAAATTCGGTGCCTTTATCGGTTGCTCGAATTATCCTGAATGCAAATTCACACGGCCTTTGGTTGTCCCTGATGGTCAGGACGAAAACGCAGCCCTTGCCAATGAACCGAAAATTCTGGGCAATGATCCGGAAACAGTGCGCACAGTCTCACTGCGGCGCGGTCCTTACGGCCCTTATGTGCAGATCGACCCAGCCCCCGAAGCCATAGCCGAGGTCGAGGCCCAAAACAAAGAAGCCGAAGCTGCCTATAAGGAAAAAGCTGCCGCCGCCGTAGCAGAAGGCAAGAAAAAGCCCAAAAAACCGAAGAAAAAAGCCCTGCCCAAACCCAAGCGCCAAGGCCTGCCTGCAGGCACAAATGCTAATGACGTCACGCTGGAACAAGCTCTTTCTCTTCTCTCCCTGCCCCGCGATGTGGGCGAGCATCCCGAAACAGGAAAGATGATCAAAGCCGGAATTGGGCGCTTTGGCCCCTTCGTACAGCATGACGGAAAATACGCTTCGATCCCCAAAGACGAAGATGTTATGAGCATCGGCATGAACCGCGCCGTTGATCTTATCGCCCAGAAAATAGAACGCGATGCTGCCAAGGCTGCTAAAAAAGAAGAAAAAGAAGCTGAGAAGGCCGAAAAAACCACTAAGAAAAAGCCGAAGAAAAAGAAAAAAATGGTCACAAAAAAGAAGAAAAGCGCCTAACATGGCTCTGAGCAAAGAAAAAATATTCGAGTTTCTACAAAATTCTTCAACGCCCCTGACTAAACGCGAGATAGCACGCGCCTTTGGAGTTAAGGGCGGAGAAAACCGTGTTGCGCTCAAGCAAATCCTTAAAAGCCTTGAAAATGACGGCAGCATCGTAAAAATGGCAGGCGGCACCTTTACCATGCCAGAAGGCCTGCCCCCTGTTTCGGTCATAGAAATCTGCGAGATTGATATTGACGGCGACGTAATAGCCAAGCCTTTGGAATGGAATGAAGAGCTAAAAGGTAAACCTCCGCGTATAGAAGTCATGCCGGATAAGAAAAACTACCGCAACTTGCATGAAGGCAGCCGCGCTCTGGCAAGGCTTTCATGGACCTCCGAAAACATATACGAAGCGCGCATCATGCGTCTGATTGATGAAGGATCGCGCTATGAGGGCGGTGAGGTTATTGGCCTTGTGCGCTTGCTAAAAAAAGGAGCAATCCTCCAGCCTACCCATAAAAAAGCCAAAAATGATTTTGATATCTCCACAGGCGATTTAAACGGCGCTAAAGAAGGAGATTTGGTCACAGCAGAGCTGCTCCCCTCACGCGGACTTAAGCGCAAAAAAGTGCGCATCACTAAAGTACTAGGCACGCAGGACGACCCCAAAGCCATTAGCCTGATTTCCCTGCACGAAGCCGGATTAAGCGAATCCTTTCCAGAAAATGTGCGAGAAGAGGCGAATAAATTACATACAATGTCATCCCTGCAAAAGCATGGATCTAGTGACATTAAGCAACCAGATTCCCGCCTTCGCGGGAATGACAACATTATGAAAGGCCGCGAGGATCTGCGAAAAATCCCGCTTGTGACGATTGACGGCGCCGATGCGCGGGATTTCGATGATGCCGTCTTTGCCGAAAAAGATAGCGAAGACAGCTTTCACCTGATCGTGGCTATTGCCGATGTCTCCTATTATGTGCGTTTCGGCAGCGCTCTGGACAAGGAAGCCAAAAAGCGCGGCAACTCCACTTACTTCCCCGATCGCGTTGTGCCGATGCTCCCCGAAGCTTTATCCAATGATCTGTGCTCTTTACGTCCAAATGAAGACCGCGCCTCAATGGCGGTACATTTATGGATTGATAGTGAAGGCCGGCTCCAGCGCTATAAATTCGTGCGCGCCCTGATTAAATCAGCAGCCCGCCTGACCTATGAACAGGTACAAGCCGCCTATGACGGGAATACCGACGACACGACCGGCCCGCTTATGGACACAGTAATAAAGCCGCTTTACGAAGCCTATCATATCCTTGATAAAGCGCGTGAACAGCGCGGCGCGCTGGATCTGGATATCCCTGAACGGCAAATCATTATTGACGATCAAGGCAATATGACAGGCGTAACAACGCGAACGCGGCTGGACGCTCATAAGCTGATCGAGGAATTTATGATTCTGGCCAATGTCGCAGCAGCCAGCGCTCTGGAAAAGAAAAACGGGCGTCAAAAAAGCTTTGGCGAAACACCTTGCGTCTACCGTGTCCATGACAAACCATCCTATGACAAACTGGAATCCGCCCGTGATTTTCTGGACAGCTTTAATCTCTCTCTACCCAAAGGGCAGGACATAAAATCCAAACAGATCAACAGGCTTTTGCACAAGGCCACCGAAAGCGAGTATAGCGCCCTCATATCCCAAGTCATTTTACGCACCCAAAGCCAGGCCATATACGCGCCGGATAATATCGGGCATTTCGGCCTTGCCCTTGATAAATACGCACATTTTACCTCTCCTATCCGCCGCTATGCGGATTTACTGGTCCACCGTGCCTTGATTAAAGCTTACGGTCTAGGGCCGGGCGGTATGGATGAGGCCGAAAAAGCAAGCATCAAGGAAGCTTGCGAACATATTACCCTGACCGAGCGCAATTCGATGGATGCCGAGCGCAAAAGCGTTGATCGTTTCACAGCCAATTACCTCTCAAGCCATATCGGCGCAGAATTCTCAGGCAAAATCAGCGGTGTTACCAGATTCGGCTTGTTTATCACTCTGGATGAAAGCGGCGCAGATGGCCTGATCCCGATGAAATCTCTGGGTGATGATTTCTATGTCCATGATGAAAAGGCTCACGCTCTGATCGGGCGACGCAAAGGCAAAATATTCCGCTTGGGCGCAAGCCTTCAGGTCATTATTAAAGAAGCCGATGCCCTGACGGGCGCTTGCCGGTTTGCCCTTGCCCCCGGCCAGCAAGGCGCCGACATTCCGGGTATGACAAAACCCCGCATCCCGAAAGATAACCAAAAAGGCCGCAACAACAGAAAATCCGGCAGGAATAAAAGCACAAAACGCTTCTCCCATGCCGATAGATATAAAAAGTCAAAGAAGAAATAACACAATATCCACACCGTCATCCCCGCGCCCTGCCGAAGCTTTTAGCGAAGGCAGGTTAAACGGCGGGGATCCAGTAAAGCGTGCAAGTAGAGCTTGCACAACCTTTATGCTAGATTCCCGATCAGCGTTCAGCTTTGCTTTACTTGTCGGGAATGACGAAGAAAAATTAAAAAGATTTTTTCGTAATGCTTGACATTATCCTTAAAAACCGCCATAAAACGCTCTCGGAATTTTAGGAGATAAAAAATGGCAAAAGCGTCATACGTAAAAGTGAGACTTGAGAGCGAAGCAGGTACAGGATACCGCTATTACGCAAAACGCTCCACGCGCGCGGAATACAAGATCAAGAAGAAAAAATACGATCCTTGGGCTGTAAACCCCGAGTCAGGTAAAAAAGGCATGCACGTCATGTTCGTTGAAAAGAAAATGCCGCCACACAAAAAGTAATCTTTCTTTTTTGTCTGTACGACCCAAAACGCCTTTACTTTCAAAGGCGTTTTTTTATAACAAAATTTTTAGTCGTTTCGCTTTGTTTTTGCACAAGGCATGAGGAGCGAAGCGTATATAAATACGTGAGCAACAAATAACGCTTTGCAAAAATAAATGGGAATGACTATAGAAAAAGAATTAAGCCTGCTTGGTATCTGGCGGCAGGACCTGTTCATATTCATCTTTATCGAAAATTGGGCGCTCTGCTTCCTGATAATCCGCCGGATTGAGCTTGCCGATTCCTTCAAAAACCGTGCAATTACGGCCTGCATTCTTGGCTTCATACAAACATTTATCGACACGATCAAAAATTTCAGAAATCGTATGTTTGCCGTCTTTTATGATCGCGCCGCCAATCGAGGTCGTAATATTCAAAGCTCCGCCTTCCGCAGAACATGGGATAGGAACATCGGCAATAGAGCGGCGCAAACGCTCAGCAACCATGTGCGCCCTCTTTTCCGAAACATCCGGTAAAATCGCGATAAATTCTTCCCCCCCAAGCCTTGCCACTAGGTCAAAGCTCCGCAAACTATCTTTAATGCGATGTGAGAAAACTTTAAGAACTTCATCTCCGGCGCCGTGACCATGCGTATCATTCACAGCCTTAAAATGGTCGATATCCATCATAATCACGCCCATAGCCTTATTGCTGCGCTCGTTTTGCTGGATCAGCTTTTCAAGGTGAACTTCCAGATAGCGGCGATTATACAGCCCCGTAAGACTATCTGTCAGTGCCATAGACAAACTGATCTCATAAGTTGAACGCAACCGATCCTGAAAACGCTTACGCCGGATTTGAGTGCGAATCCGTGCCATTAATTCATTCTTATCCAAAGGTCTTAGAATGTAATCATGCGCTCCCATTTCTAGGCCCTGAGCAACGCGCGGCATGTCCTCTTCCTCGGCAACCAGAACAATCGGGAGAGATCGTGAACGTTCATTTGAGCGCAAATGCGAGCAGAGCCTAAGCCCGTCTTCATCCTTCAGATTCATACTCACCATGATAATATCGAAATCCTGAGAACTCAGCATCTCAATGCCTTTAACCCCGCTATCAACGCTAAAGACTATATTTAAATCTCCGGACAGTGTCTTGGTAATCTTATCCTTATCAAACTCCTTGTCTTCAATAACAAGGATACGCGCTGCTTCCACAGGTTCGGACATAACATTACCGGTCTCGGAAACAACACCGAACTGATTAGCTGCATTTTCCCGCAAGCGCCACTCATCCAGCGCCATTTTAAGCCGCACCAATGAGCGCACACGCGCCATTAACGCCGTATCATTAATGGGTTTACTCAAAAAATCATCCGCCCCAACCTCAAGGCCCCGGACTTTATCTTCCGTATCCGTTAAAGCCGTCACCATAACAACAGGAATATGGGAGGTTTTTGCATTATTCTTAATCCGCGAGCAAACCTCGAACCCGTCCATTCCTGGCATCATGACATCCAGTAACACAATATCCATATTCTGGTTTTCGATTTTCTCAAGCGCTTCCTGACCGCTTGTAGCCGTAACAACTTCGTAATATTCGCTGGTCAGCTTGGCTTCCAAAAGCTTCACATTAGGCAAAATATCATCAACAACAAGAACACGGGCCGACATAACTTATATCACCTCTCTGTTCCGGTTATCTTTATCCTGAGCTTGTTTGTCCGCACCGGGCTCCAGATATTTCATAATCGTATCAATAAAGCTGGAAACCGAAATAGGCTTGGATACATAATCCTCACAACCCCCCTCACGGATTTTCTGCTCATCCCCTTTCATGGCAAAAGCCGTCACAGCAATCACAGGGATATGCCTTAAGTCTTCGTCTTCTTTAAGAGATTTTGTGACATCAAGCCCCGAGACTTCGGGCAGCTGGATATCCATAACAATAAGATCCGGCTTTTCAGTTCTGGCAATATCAAGTACGGCGTGCCCATCACGCGTTTGAATTGTATCAATATCATGAGCCTCTAAAAGGTCATGAAAAAGCTTCATATTCAGCTCGTTATCTTCAACAATGAGCACTCTTTTTTTCATTTCAAGTCCAAAACCTGTTTTTACATGGTATTACAGTGATATATTTTGCAAATCTTACTTTGGTTACGCGCTCTTACATCCTAATACCCAGTTATTGCCAAATCCTTAATATTCCTTATTTAATACGTTAATCTTTCCCTTCTTTATTATCTTCACAAGCATCTTCCATAGGCTCAATCGCAACAAGTTTCTGGCGGATAGAAAAATCTTCATATTCGATAGTCATATCACTGATAACCCCGTTTTCATGAAAGACTAAATCCATCTCGTAATCCGCCGTTGACTGGGAGTCAAGAACAGGGAAAAACGCCAAACGCAGTTTCCAGGCCTTGGTTTCAAGCAAAGCCTTATCCGCATCCTCAAGTGTTTCACTCATACCCGCAGTATCAAATGGTTTCCCGATAAATGTATTGATATCAACCGGTCCGTCCTTGTCACTGCCATCAAAAATCGTAGCCTTATAGAATTTCTTGCCTTGCTTGATTTTCTCTATAACATACAGAGTATGAGCCATGGGGAACAAGGAACCTTTGGGTAATTCAAACACCAGATCCGGCGGCATAGAATAAACAGCTTCGCTCTTGTCATTCTTGATTTTTGCATTACCGCGCAATTCCTCGAATATATTCCCGCCCCGCTTTTTCTGGGAGGTAAAGCTAAGGCTCTCTCCGTCAAAAGCTTCATAGGTCGAAAAATCACTTTTAATGCGCATGGATGGTGCGTCCGCATATTCATATAAAACATCATAGCGGTGATTTGAAATCCAGGCATCACATGACGTCTTCCACTCATAGAACATCTGACCGGCCACATTGGCAACCTGACCGCCATTTTTGCGGGTTTCCATACTTACCTTATACAGCGCCTTATGAGGTGCAAAACCGGCCTTTTGCGCTCTATCAAGAACCGCATGAGCCGGAAAACCCGTCAAGGAAAAAGCCAAACAGAAAAGACTAAAAACTATATATTTTCGTGATGTAATTCCAGATTTTGTCATATAAATATGCAGTTCATTAAAAATGCTCCGTTCATCGCATTATTGTAACTTAAAAATCACCCCATCGAAAGAGCAAGACTCTAAATTAAAGCGCAAAATTGTCATATAGCTGTTTAGCCTTAATACGGAAAACATTTCCTCTTTTCATAAGAAAAAATGTCCTGGATTCTGTATCTGCCTTCTTCACAGAGAATATAAATTCTACAAAAAGGTAGCTTAACTACCTAAAAAACAACAAAAATTTGCATTTCATAAAACTGGCACACCTCTCGCATATATGACAATGAGAACGAAATTACTTTAGTCACGAGAAAGGTAAATTTTATGAGAACGCCCAACATGATGCACCTAAAGCAACAGGATAATGACGACATTGAAGTCGTAGACATAATCGAGCGGGTCAGGCAGGCAAGCAGGAAGCTACCCGAGCAAAACCTCTCTTTCCTGCTTGAGAACGCT
Organism: Alphaproteobacteria bacterium; assembly: GCA_029880245.1. GTDB lineage: Bacteria > Pseudomonadota > Alphaproteobacteria > Micavibrionales > Micavibrionaceae > UBA1672. The sequence goes on along the minus strand of JAOUOR010000063.1, from coordinate 1,335 downwards.
TATAAGGTGATTGCACGCTCCGAAAAAGTCATAGATTCACAGGAAAAGCGCATCCGCAATCTGCAAAACCTTCTGACCAAAGACGAATTAACCGGCTTAACCAATCGCCGCGGCTTTATGGAGAATTTTGCCCGCGAAATCGACCGGACAAACCGCGACCAGAGTCAAGGAGGGCTATTACTGATGATTGATCTGGATGATTTCAAAATCATCAATGATACATTCGGACATATGGCCGGTGATATAGCCCTCAAGGCCGTTGCAGATTTCCTGTATAACGAAGTACGCGATATGGATACAGCAGCCCGTCTCGGCGGAGATGAGTTTCTAATCCTAATGCCTGACACCTCGTCAAAACAAGCAGAGCTTCGTACCAATATTCTTAAAAACCGCATGAATGAGTTGAGCTTCTTCTGGCAAGGAAAAACCATCGGAATCAAAGGCTCTTTGGGCATGAAAGATTATAAAAAAGGCGACACGCTGGAAGATATTTTGAAAGATGTCGATAGCGCCCTTTATAAAAACAAAGACAAAAAAAGGAGTACAAAACCCTTATAGTCATAACCGGTTTCTATTCCGATTGAGATAGTTTTGCACAAAACCCCTCAAACCCGAATGCAAAACCCAGATCACTTCGGAATAGATTACAACCCTGCCGACCTCTCTCATCTACCCAAACCGAACAGGCAGGATATCTCAAAGACCCGGATCGCTTTTCCCCTTCCCTACATCAAAGCATCCGGGTCATTTTTTTTAAATCAAATCCACAAATCTGGTTGTACGCACATTCTTCTCGTATTTCAGCATCAAAACCTTAATAAAGGCCGCGCCAAACTGTAAGATCATACAGGCACAGTTAATCCAGAGCATCAACAAAACAATCGAACCTGCCGCCCCGAACACAGATTGCGGCGAGTAATATTCCAGCGCTTTTGTAAACAGCATCTCGCCAAACATAAAGAGAAGAGAACATAAAACCCCGCCAAGAAAAGCATACTTAATCTTGATATAAATATCCGGCAGAATTTTAAACATCAGTGTAAAAAGAAGCGAAATGACCAAAAAGGAAAACGCATTTTCAAGCGTTTGCAAAGCCTCAAGCTCCGGAATTGTGGCCGCCAGCCATGTACTGAATAATTTAAGCGCAGTAGACAGATAAAGTGAAAACAGCAAAATCACACCGATTAAAATCGCCATCCCCATAGCAATGCCGCGATTAATAACCGTCCAGAGAATGGTTTTTTCTGGCTTGGCGCGCACCCCCCAAATCTCGTTAAAAGAATGTTTAAGCTGGTTAAACAGCCCCGATGCCCCGAAAAGCAAGACCACCCCCCC
>JAOUOR010000107.1 GCA_029880245.1 Alphaproteobacteria bacterium | reverse complement strand
GAATTTTCATTTTTTGCTTTTTCTGGTTTATCATGTTTTTTCAATGAGTTAATGGAAAACACCTTTAATAACTTTTCGTCATTACACGGCGTGTCATGACGTTTGGGCTCGGGTGGGGTTTGGTGTGTGGATGACATAGACATGCGGACATAATAGGACAATATTCCTGTTTTGTCAAGATTATGGTGTCATCTCCGCGAAAGCGGGGATCTCTTTCCTTTACCCACCAGATCCCTGCTTACGCAGGGATGACAGTCTTTTTTTACCACGAAGACACAAAGATCACTAAGTTTCACGAAGATTTTTTGCTTTTGTCATTCCGACTAACCCCGCACTTGATGCGGGGGCATGGAGGAATCTTTTTTGTGACCCTCCCCCTTACCCCCTCCCTGAAGGGAGGGGGAATAGTAGTGCGGAATCCTCCCAAAAGGGAGGGGAAGAGTTAAAGATAATTCCCTCTCCCCATGGGGAGAGGGATTAAGGGAGAGGGGAATGAATATTCATCCGCGTTTATCTGTGGTTTTAAAACTGGATCGCCTTGGAATGTCTCCAACATTCTAATAATGACGACCAAAGGAATATTTGTATCTGTTTTCCTGCGTTTATAATAATTGACATATTTATGAATGATTGTTATTTTCCCGGAGATTTAAAAACATTAAGGGGTTATTATGGACGAAAAAGAATATTCATATGCAGAAATTAAGAAAATACGAAATAATCTTACAACTTACTTTGATTCTTTACAAAAAGAGCCAGAAGATATTTTGAAAAAAAGTCAGAGCGCTGTATTACAAACACATTTTTCAAGTCTAAAAATGCTTGACGATATTTGGGGGAAATCAGGTATAGAATCGTTGCAAGATATTTGCCGGACAATAGAGAACAACCCTCTATACCCTCAAATTAAGAAAAATCCTCAACCTGAAAACCCGCATGTCGAGAGTATGGAGCCTTAATTGTTAAATCCTGACGTCGTCATTCCGACGATGACATAAAAATTTGACATTATGAAAAAGGCTGTGTATTTAAGATAAAAAAAATATAGGGATGATGATAATGGTTAACCCGATTGAAGAACTAGAGAAATTCGAAAACACTACAAATGTGTTTAACGCGCAAACTATTCAGTATACAAAAGATCAAATTAGCGACCTTTTTAAAAAGGCTGAAACTGAGGTTCCGAAAGATCAAAAGGGAAATGATCGCCTTGAAGAGGCTGTTAAGAGAGCATATAAATTAGCCGCAGAAAAGCTCTTATCCGAATTCGAAGAAACTGAAGTTGCGTATGCCAGCATAACTATTCAGGACAAAACGGATGAAATTTGTAAATATTACATAAAATCTGGAAAGAATATTCCCACAGAACGCATTAATGACGCTTTTAAGAGAGCACATGGAATTTCCGCTGAAAAGAAATTAACCGATTTAGAGACATCTAAATCCCCTTATCATGCGAATGTGGTTGCGGCCCGTGCAAAGGAAATTAATGAACATTATAAAAAATCTGGAAAGAATATTCCCACAGAACGCATTAAGGCTGCTGTTGAGACTGCCCTCCAGAAGTCTTCAAACCACCCATACACCACTGTCGAGATTTAAGATAAAATCCGCATACATCAACGCTCTGCCCGCCCCACGCGGGCAAGCGTCAGGACATAAACCCCATTGACGCCAGCTTTCTTCAAAACCTTGGTGCATTCCTTGATCGTGGCGCCGCTTGTATAGACATCATCAATCAAAAGGACATTTTTGTTCTTTAACATTTCATGATATTTCAAGCCCACTGTAAAAGCCCCTTTGACATTATCATGGCGTTCCTTGGCGCTAAGGTGCCCTTGACTGGGCGTAGAGCGCACACGTTTCAACGCCATAGGCAAGGTTTTTATCTGTGTTTCCTTTGTCAGACCATGAGCAAGCAAGGCGGCCTGATTATAGCGCCGCTTAACCAGACGAAGATAATGCAGCGGCACCGGAATAATAAAATCGACCTCTCCCAGAAATTCACCGCCGGAACGCAAGAGCCATTGCACAAAAACCGGAACGAGCTGGGTCTTGTCTCCATGCTTAAAGCCCAAAATCAGATTACGGCTAGTCTCGTTATACATGACCACTGCCCTCGCCGCACGAAATAAGGGAGGCTTTTCCATACAGGACATGCACATCATCGCGCCCTGATCCTCCACCCCGTCTGTATATTCGAACGGCACACCGCAAATCCTGCAAAACGGATCGGCAATAAAATCCAGCCCCGCCCAGGCCTTTGACGAAAGCATACCCTGCTCGTCGATTATTTCACCGCTCACCGCGCAGCGCGGCGGTAAAAGCGTGTCGAGCGTTTTCACAAAAATGTCTCTGGCCTTGCGGGGCATTATTATTCCTGATGATTATTCTCTTTGTATCTTATGCTAAAATCGCTCCTTTGTCATTCCTGTGCAAACAGGAATCAGGTGCAAAAATGAACTCGATCCCTGCTTTCGCAGGGATGACATCAATAAGGCAAGATATAAATAATTATATGAATTAGCTCTATTCTTTTTGTATCTTATGCCAAAACACCGTATAAGATACACATATAAAAGAAAAATGGGGTAAAATCATATATGGCGAAAAAAGACGATGACATAGTCTTTGAAAAAGATAATACGATAGAATATATCGAAGAGCGCAATTATCTGCTTAAGGATATTCCCTACGAGACCGTGCGCCGTGCATGGTTTACTCTTTCTCACCTTTTGCTGGATGATGGTGCGCGAGTTCTGGATATGGGCTGCGCGGATGGTATCCTGACCTATTCGATGGCTGTGCTTAACCCGAAGGTGCGTTTTATAGGCATTGATAAAAGTAAACGCACAATCAACAAAGCCAAAGAACAATACAAACTCCATAATCTGGAATTCAAGATCGGCGATGTCTCCAGCAACCTGTTCAAAGCAGAAAGTGTTGATTGCATTATCAATAATTTTATCCTGCACCGCGTTTTTTCTGATTCCCGCTATAATGAGCAGATCGTCTCAGATACGCTCCGCAAGCAATTTACCATGCTCAAAAATGACGGCATTATGTATATCCGTGACTATACAAAGCCGCCTCAGGATCAATATGTCCTGATGGAAATGCATGACGATGAAAGCAAAAGCGATGATCTGGCTGACCTGAGTGAGGCCGATCTTCTGGTCTGGTATGCCGAGCACGCACAGCCCAAACAAGACCCCGGCTGCGGAGGGTTTTTCCTTGAGGAACTGCCGCCGCGCTTTCCCAAGACAAGATTATTCCGCTTGCCCTATAAATGGGCCTATGAATTCATAATGCGCAAAGACCGCCGCAAGCAATGGAAAGAAGAGCTTCCTTACGAGTTCACCTTCTTTACAGTGGAGGAGTTCCGGCAAGAGCTGAAATCTTTGGGTGCGCGCGTCGAATATTCCGCCCCATATTGGGATGAAGATTTTATCAGACAGCATTTCTTGGGGCATTTCCGGCTGCTTCAAACCAATGGAGAGCCTCTGGGTGATCCCCCGACCAGCTTTATCTCGCTATGCAGAAAAGAGCCGGAGCGAACCAGTCTTCGTATTATGGAGCGCCGTATTGCCCCTAAAGAAAGTCAGCTTAAAATCAAAACCCTACGCGACGAACATTCCGGCAAGGCCGCGGATGTTGTGTCCCGCGAAGAAGAACTCTCCGAGATTTTGCCTTATCTGCTGGATGAAGACGGGCGGCTTTACATTTATCTGCATGACGGCATTGCGCGCGGCCTTGTTAATGCCGTATCGCGTAGCGGCTCAAATATTGATGAACGCCAATGGTCAGGCCACATGGTCGAGGCCCTTGCCCTTGATTATAAGGATATTTATGAAATTGGTGAATTCACCGAAAAAAATTCAAAAGCTTTCGCCAAGAATTTTTTTAATATGACACTAGAAAAAGGCGCTATTTTGGAGGCCGGTCCGAATTATTACCCTGAGCCTAATTATATTGATGAGCGCGTACATACCCATTATTTACACGTAAAAGATGCCGGTAAATCTGTCATGCTTAAAAGCAAACTCCTGCGCAATCATCATTTTCACGCCAAAGGTATCATGCGAAAATTCAGCGCCCAGACTGTGCTTGATGCTATTGCGGTTGGTTTAATTCCAAATGCGCGGCTGGAGCTGCAGATCC
>JAOUOR010000056.1 GCA_029880245.1 Alphaproteobacteria bacterium | reverse complement strand
GATGAGCCGACAGGTAATCTGGACCCCGAAACGTCAGAAGAAGTTTTTGAAATTTTGATGGATCAGGTCCATAAGCGTGGGATAGGTGCTCTTATCGCAACACATAATATCGATCTTGCCAATCAGATGGACCGTGTTTTAGAGATGAAATCAGGCCGTGTTATGGCCTATTAATTTCAGATATTTCATATCGATGAATCAAAATATAATGCTATACTCCTGCGCATGACTCAAAGTTTTGTGCACTTGCATCTGCATTCTGCGTATTCACTGGCGGAAGGGGCAATCAAGGTTAAAGACCTTGTGAAGATGGCTTGCGCTCATCAGATGCCGGCTGTCGCAATCACGGATACTAATAATCTTTTTGGTGCTATGGAGTTTGCACTTGAGGCATCCAGAGCAGGCCTTCAACCAATTCTCGGCTGTCAGATTTCGGTTGATAGTGAGGGACATCAGATTGTATTGCTGGTTCAAAATGATGCGGGATATCGGAATTTATGCCGTATCATCAGTGAAGCCTACACTGGGGAAGACGGCAGTGCCGCCATTCACGCCAAAGTAGAGACACTAGCACAACATTCAGAAGGTCTCATAGCTTTGAGCGGCGGTATAAAAGGCACGATCGCCCAGAGCTTATTGCACGGGCAGCCCGATAAAGCTAAAGAGCAAATCGAGAAGCTCAAAACCATCTACGGAGATCGTTTCTACATCGAATTACAACGCCATAACTTGCCGGAAGAAGATAAAATCGAGGATGATCTGATTGATTTGGCTTATGAATTTGATATTCCTTTGGTTGCAACGAATGACTGTTATTTCCCTGATAGCAAGGCTCATGAAGCGCATGATGCGTTGCTTTGTATATCGGAAGGGCGCTACGTCATGGAAGAGGATCGCCGCAAAGTTACTCCGGAACACTATTTCAAATCACCGGATGAGATGATCAAGCTCTTCGAGGATTTGCCGGAGGCGATAGAAAATACGCTTGTCATCGCCCAAAGGTGTTCCTATCTCCTTAAGCCAATTAACCCAATCTTGCCGGCCTTCAAAACAGAAGCCGGACGTAGCGAGTTCGAAGAACTAAAAGCCCAATCCGAAGAAGGTCTGAAATGGCGTTTGGAGAATTATGTTCGACCTCAATGTCATTCCGACCGACCAGAGGAAGTGGAGGAATCTTCAAACGATGCTGATAGAAAAAGATCCCTCGACTGTGCTCGGGGTGACAGTGAGGATAGGGAAAAAGCATATTGGGAAAGGCTTGAATACGAACTTGGTATCATCAATGAAATGGGTTTTCCGGGCTATTTCCTGATCGTTTCCGATTTCATCAAATGGGCAAAGGAACATAATATTCCAGTTGGACCAGGTCGCGGTTCCGGCGCAGGTTCCGTCGTGGCATGGGCGCTAAAGATTACCGACCTTGATCCGCTGGCTTTAGGGTTGCTCTTCGAGCGTTTCCTTAACCCCGAGCGTGTGTCTATGCCTGACTTCGACGTTGACTTTTGTCAGGACCGTCGTGATGAAGTTATCAAATATGTACAGAATAAATACGGCTATGACCGAGTTGCGCAGATCATAACCTTCGGAAAGCTACAGGCGCGTGCAGTTGTACGTGATGTAGGCCGCGTGCTACAAATGCCATATGGGCAAGTCGACCGGATTGCCAAATTAATTCCTAACAATCCGGCTCATCCTATGACGTTGCAAGAGGCACTGGATTCCGATGCGGATCTTCGGGCCGAGCGTGATAAGGACGAAGTTCAAGGAAAGCTTATTGATATCGCACTACAGTTAGAAGGATTGTATCGTCATGCCTCGACCCATGCGGCTGGCGTTGTTATTGGTGATAGACCACTGCAAGAACTTGTCCCACTTTACCGCGATCAACGCTCCGATATGCCGGTTACGCAATTCAACATGAAATATGTCGAGCAGGCAGGTCTTGTGAAATTTGATTTTCTGGGCTTGAAAACCATGACCGTGGTGCAAAAGAGCATTGAACTGATCTCGCAAACTCATGGTAAAGATATTGATATTCTTGAAATTCCCCTAAACGATGAAAATGCCTACAAGCTTATGGCAAGTGGTAACACAGTCGGCGTGTTCCAGCTTGAAAGTGCAGGGATGAGAGATACTCTTAGAAAGGTTAAACCCAACCGCTTTGAAGATATTATCGCTCTTGTTTCTCTTTACCGTCCGGGTCCGATGGATAACATTCCCAAATATATTGACGTTAAGGAGGAACGGGAAGAGCCGGATTATATGCATCCGGTACTGCAGCCATTCCTTGAAGAGACTTACGGGATTATGATCTATCAGGAGCAAGTCATGCAAGCCGCGCAGGAACTGGCAGGTTATACATTGGGAAGCGCAGATTTGCTCAGGCGGGCAATGGGTAAGAAAATCAAGGAAGAAATGGATGAACAACGCAAGATGTTTGTTGATGGTGCAAAAGAGCATCATCAAGTTCCGAAAGAAAAGTCTTCTTATATTTTTGACCAGATCGCAAAATTTGCGGGCTACGGCTTCAACAAATCCCATGCCGCGGCTTATGCTTTGATTGCTTACTGGACGGCGTGGCTAAAGGCCAATTATCCGGTCGAGTTTTTTACGGCTTCCATGACCCTTGATCGTGGGAATACAGACAAGCTAGCCGTTTTTAAACAGGATATGGATAAGATGGGCATATCGCTCTATCCGCCCGATATGAATAAGTCTCTGGCGAATTTTAAAGTAGAAGGCAAGGCTGTTCGCTATGCTTTAGCGGCATTGAAGGGTGTGGGCGAGCAGGCTATGGAAGATATCATTACTGAACGCAGCAAGAACGGTGATTTCAAGGATTTAGCCGATTTTATTTCCCGTCTTGATCCCAAACATATGAACCGCCGTCAGTTCGAGCAACTTATCTGCGCAGGCGCTTTTGATAGTCTTCATGATAATAGGGCAGACCTGCTGGGAGGGGCAGAATTATTGCTCCGCCATGCGCAGTCTTTGAAAGAAGAACGTGAATCCGGTCAGGTTAGCCTGTTTGGTGATGACGGGCCTGGCAGCAATACATGGATTCCTGAACTTCCTAATATCCGGCCATGGTCGCCATTAGAAAAACTCTCCAGGGAATTTTCATCTGTGGGTTTTTATCTGTCTGCCCATCCTCTTGATACCCGCATGGCCCAGCTTGAGCGTATGAACATCAATTTCTATCGAAACGTAGAGGAAGATTTACGCATAAAACAGGCCGGACATTATAACATGGCAGGTGTGCTTTTGAAAAAGCAGGAAAAAATGTCTCAAAAAGGGAGTAAATACGCCTTTTTACAAATTTCCGATCCTACAGGCGTTTTCGAAGTTACAATTTTCTCGGAAACACTGGCGGCAACGCGTTCTTTCCTTGAGGCAGGAACAAGCCTGTTGCTTAAAGTCGAAGGTGAGGTGCGGGACGACCAAATGCGCTTTACCGGCGGAGCAATAAAACCTTTGGAAGAGTCGCTAGAAAGTAAAATTAATGAAATTCATATCAATCTCAAAGGTGATGCGGCTTTGCCCAAAATAAAGCAATTTCTGGACATCGAAGGGCAGGGCAAGTCACAAATTAGAATTTATGCTGATCTGGAAGATGAACGTACCGCCGAAATTATTCTGCCAGGCCGCTGGAATCTTAGTTCTCAGGCCAGAAACATAATACGTTGCGAAGAGGGCGTGCTCAAAATTTCCGAGATATGATTTTTTCTTGCATTCCGTTTTATTTACCCTTATAAACCGCACATCGCCTAAGAAACTCTGGGCGAAATAAGCATGCAAGTTCCTTAACCGGTGTTTTGATTAACAAAACTAAAGCTTGCAGAGGAAATAACCGGACATAGAAAAGGAGAAAAAATATGGCCGTACCACAAGTAACAATGCGTCAACTACTAGAAGCCGGAGTTCATTTCGGACACCATACACGCCGCTGGAACCCTAAAATGCGCCCGTTCATTTTCGGCGTTCGTAACGGAGTTCACATTCTTGACCTGCAACAAACACAGCCAATGCTGGCAAAAGCTTTGGAAGAAATCCGTAATATCGTTTCTAAAGGCGGACGTATTTTGTTCGTTGGAACAAAGCGTCAGGCAAGTGATATTATTAAAGAATCAGCAAAGCGCAGTGGTCAATACTATGTGAACCATCGTTGGCTCGGTGGTATGATGACAAACTGGCAGACAATAAGCTCTTCTATCGAACGTCTTCGTCAGTTGGATGACCTTCTTTCCGGTGATCAAAGTGGCTATACAAAAAAGGAAACCCTTATGATGATACGTGAGCGTGATAAGCTGGAGCGTGCCATTGGCGGGATCAAGGATATGGGTGGTCAACCGGATGCTCTTTTCGTGATAGACACAAACGAAGAAGACCTCGCGATTAAGGAAGCTAACAAACTCGGTATTCCTGTTTTTGCAGTTGTTGATTCCAATGGCTCATTCGATGGTGTTGATTATGTGATACCCGGAAATGATGATGCAATCCGCGCTATTGATCTTTATTGCGAAGCTGTTGTCGGTGCAATTCTTGACGGCCTACAAGCTGAACTTGCCTCTACGGATAAGGATTTGGGCGCAGATGAAAATGCAAAGGTTGATCTTCCAAAGAAAAATGCTGCAAAGGCAAAAGCTAAAGCAGCTAAAGAAGAAGAGCCTGTAGAAGAAGAGAAAAAGGCTGCTTCTGCTTAATTTTTTCAATTAACCAATTTAAAAAACAAAGAGGAATAGAAACATGGCTGATATTACAGCATCAATGGTTAAGGAACTTCGTGAAAAATCAGGCGCAGGCATGATGGATGCCAAAAAAGCTCTGGTTGAAAATGAAGGTGACATGGAAAAGGCAATTGACTGGCTCCGTACCAAAGGACTGGCGAAAGCGGCCAAAAAATCCGGTCGTACAGCGGCTGAAGGTCTGGTGGCTTTGGCAACAAAAGGCACAAAAGGCGTTGTCGTTGAAATCAACTCTGAAACAGACTTTGTCGCCAGAAATGCAGATTTCCAAGCCTTCGTAAAGAAAGTTTCAGAAAAAGCCCTTGAGGTAAATACACTTGAGGAACTGACTTCTGCTGATTTGGACGGTAAGTCTGTTGCTGATACATTAACCGACCTTATTGCGACAATCGGTGAGCACATGACGATTAGACGTCTTGAAACTCTGGAAGTTTCAAATGGTGCAATCGCAGGTTATATGCACGGTGCTTTGTCTGATAATCTTGGGACACTAGGCGTTCTTGTGGGGCTTGAATCTTCTGCTGATGCGTCTGTTTTAGAAGGTGTTGGTGAGCAAATTGCGATGCACGTTGCGGCAACAAGCCCGCAATTCCTTGCGCCTGCCGATGTTGATTCCGATACACTTAACCGCGAGCGCAATGTTCTGAAAGAACAGGCAATTGCCAGCGGCAAGCCTGCCGATATTGCCGAGAAAATGGTTGAAGGCCGTATCCGTAAATTCTACGAAGAAATTTGCCTGACCGAGCAGGTTTTTGTAATCGACGGAGAAACAAAAATCTCTGATGTCGTAGCAAAGGCAGCTAAAGATGCCGGCACAGAAATTAAACTTGCCGGATTTAAGCGTGTAAAACTTGGCGATGGCATCGAAAAAGAAGAAGAAGATTTTGCTGCTGAAGTTGCTGCCGCAGCGAATGGCTAACATCTTTTTGACCTAATTTTTTGAAAGCCGCGTTGCATATTGACGCGGCTTCATTAATATATAATATCGCGTAAGACAGACACTGACATAAGAGAGGGGCCATGGCCATGAGCGCTAAAACACCGGATGATAATGTAGAAGCCGTCCTCCCTTATAAACGTGTCATGCTCAAGCTTTCCGGTGAAGTCCTGATGGGTGGCAAAGAGTTCGGGCTGGATTCCGATACAATGAATCGTGTTGCCAAGGATATCAAAGAAGTTGTTGATATGGGCCTTGAGGTCTGCATTGTTGTTGGTGGAGGCAACATCTTTCGCGGCGTTTCTGTGGCATCAAAAGGTATGGATCGTACAGCCGCCGATTATATGGGCATGCTTGGTGTTGTTATGAATGCACTTGCGCTTCAAAACGTGCTGGAGAATATGGGGGTGGATACACGGGTCCAATCAGCTATCCGTATGGACTCAATCTGTGAGCCTTATATCAGAAGACGCGCCGTTCGCCATATGGAAAAGGGGCGTGTGGTAATCTTTGCTGCAGGAACTGGCAACCCTTATTTTACAACAGATACAGGCGCCGCGCTTCGCGCTTCTGAAATGAATTGCGATGTCATTTTAAAAGGGACAAAAGTTGACGGTGTATATTCCGATGATCCACGAAAAAATCCGGAGGCACAGAGATATGACCGCGTCACCTATATGGATGTCCTGACCAAGGATTTGAAAGTTATGGATGCCACAGCCATTTCTTTGGCGCGGGATAATAATATTCCGATTGTCGTCTTTTCTATTCTTGAAGACGGTGGATTTGGACAAGTCGTCCAGAATAAGGGCTGTTATACAGTTGTCAGTAATTAGGAAATTAAAAAGGATGTAAGCCATGTCTTATAACAAAAACGAAATACAGCAGCGTATGGAGAAAGCTGTAGAGGTCCTGCATAAGGAGTTTTCTGGATTGCGTACCGGACGGGCTTCGGCAAATTTACTGGATACAGTTGTCGTTGATATGTATGGCAGTAAAATGCCGATTAATCAGGTCGGTACAGTTGCAGTGCCGGAGGCTCGTATGATTACAGTGCAGGTCTGGGATGCTTCAGGGGTTAAGTCTGTGGAAAAAGCTATCCGCGACTCAGGTCTGGGTCTAAATCCGATGCCTGATGGTAATACGATCCGTATTCCTATTCCTGATTTAAACGAGGAACGACGGACGGAACTTACAAAAGTAGCTGGAAAATACGCAGAAAGTGCACGCATTTCGGTAAGAAATGCACGCAGGGATGGTATGGATTCCTTAAAGAAAATGGAAAAAGAGGGCGATATTTCCGAGGATGATCACAAAAGATTATCTGATGAAGTCCAGAAACTCACAGATGATTATGTCGGTAGGATTGATAATATGCTGGCTGGAAAAGAAAAAGATATTATGACGGTCTAGTCATTTCACTATATATAAAAAAGGCAAGAGTAGCTAAGCATATGATCTTAAAAGGCAAGCAAAGCGAAATCATAACAGATATTCCTCGTCATATTGCTGTGATTATGGATGGTAATGGCAGATGGGCCAATAATCGCGGGTTACCAAGAACTATGGGACATAAGCAAGGCGCTGAAAGTGCCCGCAAAATAGTAAAACATGCTGCCGAGCTTGGCGTCGAGTATCTAACACTTTTTGGATTTTCTTCGGAAAACTGGAAAAGACCTCAATCTGAAATCAATGATCTGATGCAGCTTTTACGACAATACCTTAGAAAAGAGACAGCTGAGCTGCATAAGAATAAAGTCAAGCTGATGGTTATTGGCGATAAAACGGCTTTTGATGAAGATATCATCAGGTTAATAGATAATGCCGAAAGACTGACCAAAGATAATACAGGTATTACTGTGATTATGGCTCTGAATTACGGGGGACGTTATGACATAGCCCAAGCCGCGCAGGCGATGATGAAAGAAGCGCTTGCTGATGGAAATATCCCTGAGATAGAAGAAATTGAAGAAAGCATGCCTACTTTTTTAAGTGCTAAAGATATCCCTGATCCTGATTTGCTTATTCGTACGAGTGGAGAAAAGCGTATCAGCAATTTTCTTCTGTGGCAGTGTGCTTATAGCGAGATGGTTTTTACGCCGACTCTCTGGCCGGATTTTGATAAGGATGACCTTGTTCATGCCATAAATGAATATGCAGAGCGTGATAGACGCTTTGGGGCGATCAAAAAATCCGGTGCATAAAATATGTTTAAATCATTAGGATCTTTGGAAAAACGCATTATCTCGGCGATCATTATTGCGCCTGTATTCCTGTATTGCATTATTGCTGGTGACTGGCCTCTTACATTATGGCTGGCGATTTCATTTATTATCTCTACGCAGGAATGGTTTAACCTTTCTAAAAAAACAGTGTTTTTTATGCCCTGTATGGTTCTCGGCGTGATTTATATGGCTCTGTCTTACAGCAGCTTTTATATTTTAAGAGATATGTACTCAGTCAATGTTCTACTGGTTTTTATAGGCATGATATGGGCGAGTGATATCGGAGCTTACTTCACAGGAAAAACAATTGGCGGACCAAAACTGATCAAGGAAATCAGTCCAAACAAAACGTGGTCGGGCTTCGGCGGCGCGCTTTTGTTTCCGGCGTTGCTGGGTATGACTTGGTATATGATGTTCGGGTTTCATACAGAGTTTGATGAACGCAGCCTATATACAAATCTTCTGGTTTTAGCGGTTTTAGGCGTGGTAACGGGCGCTTCCGGACAAGCCGGGGATTTGCTGGTTTCCTTCGTTAAGCGTCAAGCAGGCGTAAAGGATACGGGAAATCTAATTCCGGGGCATGGTGGCTTATTGGATCGCATTGATTCGATGCTATTAGGCGCGCCTGTGTTCTTTCTGGCGATGGTAATTTTATCCTATGTTCTGTAAGAAAATCAGCATTTTGGGCGTTACTGGCTCAATCGGACAATCAGCAAGTGACGTCATTTTATCAGCACCTGAATATTTTGATGTTCAAGTTGTAAGCGCCGGATCAAATGCTCAAAAGCTTGCGCAAGAAGCGATTCGCTTGAAGGCAAAAAAAGCTGTGATTGCCGATGAACGAAAATGTGAGGAACTAAAATCCCTTTTATCCGGCACGAATATCGAAGCTCATGCCGGTGATGAAGCTCTTGAGGCATTGGCTGGCGAGCCTTGTGATCTGGTTCTTGCCGCAATTGTAGGGTTTGCAGGGCTAAGGCCGATACTCTCTGCCCTGAAAAATGGTATCAATGTAGCCATTGCCAACAAAGAGCCCTTGGTAGCCGCCGGAGCTTTGGTCATGGAAACGGCAAGAAAATCAGGCGCCAAAATTCTGCCTGTGGATAGCGAGCATAATGCTATATTTCAGTGCCTTGAAGACCATAACCGCGCTGCTATTGACAAAATTATCCTGACGGCTTCAGGTGGACCGTTTCTGGATTGGGACATAAAGGATATAAACGCTGCCACAATAGAGCAGGCCATAAATCATCCTAATTGGTCAATGGGCCGGAAAATTTCGGTTGATAGCGCCAGCATGATGAATAAGGCGCTGGAGATTATAGAAGCCCATTATCTGTTTGATATGCCTGCAGATAAGATTGATGTCGTAATTCATCCGCAATCGGTAATTCATTCGATGGTATCTTATCATGATGGTTCTGTTCTGGCTCAAATGGGGGCCAGTGATATGCGTACGCCTGTGGCTTATGCTCTTAGCTGGCCGGAGCGAATCAAAACGCCGGGTCAAACATTGGATATTAAATCCCTATCGAAACTTACGTTTTTGCCACCTGATTTGGATAAATTTCCTGCTTTGCGGTTTGCTTATACAGCTCTGGAAAGTGGACAAAACGCGCAGATTACATTGAATGCCGCGAATGAAGAGGCTGTTGATTTGTTTTTGCGGGAACAGATATCTTTTGGAAAAATTGCCAAAATCATTGAAAATGCTCTATTATGGGCAGATAAAGAAGCGCCGAATAAAGACATAAAAACAGTTGATGATATCGAGGAATTCAATAACAATGTGCGCTCTTTTGTAACCAAAAGCATATTGTAGCATAATAAATTCAAGAATCTGGACGAACGGTAAAGAGAAAAACACATGAACCTTATAGATATGATTCAGGCTTTGGGGCCTAATATAGCCATCTCGATAGCAGCATTTCTTGTTGCCATCAGTATTCTCGTTTTCGTGCATGAATGGGGCCATTACATAATTGCCAGAATGTGCGGCGTGCGGGTTGATGAGTTTTCAATTGGCTTTGGTAAGGAAATATGGGGGCGCACAGATAAGGCCGGAACACGATGGAAGATCTCGCTGATTCCACTTGGAGGTTTTGTAAAGATGTTTGGTGATACGGATCCTGCCAGCGCAGGGGTCACAGACCAGATTGAAGAAGGTGAAGAGCCGCCGCGTCCTATGACAGAGGCCGAGAAACAGGAAGCTTTTTTTGCAAAACCGGTATGGCAGCGTGCGGCTATTGTGTTTGCCGGACCGGCTATTAATTATATATTTGCGGTTATTCTGCTGGCAGGACTGTTCACATTTCATGGTCAAAAAGTTGTCAGTCCGCAAATCGGTGGAATAATTGGTGGAAGCGCCGCTGAAAGATACGGGTTTCAACCACATGACATAGTGATTTCTATTGATGGTAAAACTGTCACAAAATTTCAGGATATTACGCGCGAAATGATGGTGGCCCTTGATCAGGAAAAACATTTTGTGGTGAAACGCGGAAATGCGCTAATTGATATCTATGCAAAACCTACACGGAAATCAGAAAAAGACCGTTTCGGTTTCTCCAGCAGCAGGGGGGTTCTCGGCGTTTTTCCATCAGATAGTAGCGTGAGCGTGAAAAACATAAGAGCAGTTGACGGGCAGTCTTTTGGAGATAAAAAAGATTTAATTGCCGTACTTAACAGTAAAATGGGTGCTGTTTTCACCATTGATGTTGGGAGTGATGAAGATTTTGACACCTATATCATCAAGCCATTTGCAAACGTGAATGACACCCTCGGAACGCACGACAATATTATTGAGGAAACCCTTACTTTTGCAAGCAGTAAAGAAGAGGCTGTAATCCCGCATAATTTTATGACGGCAACGCAAAGCGCAATACGTGAAACATATGTGATGACTATTTCAACGCTTGAGGCCATCGGTCAGATGATTGTTGGGACAAGAAGCGCAACAGAATTGGGTGGTATTGTACGCATCGGTGCAATAGCCGGAGAGATGGCACAGCAGGGAATTATTCCCTTCATTATTTTAACAGCTCTTTTATCCGTCAACTTGGGGTTGATCAATTTATTGCCTATTCCTTTACTTGATGGCGGTCATTTACTGTTTTATTTCTTTGAAACCATATTAGGTAAGCCGGTCCCCGAGCAAGTGCAGGAATACGCCTTCAGAGCCGGTTTTGTTTTTCTAATAGGGATAATGGCCTTTGCCAATATTAATGATCTGATTCAGATATCAGGGATTTTAGAAGACTAACTTTTGCGAATAGTTCAGGTTTGTAGCTATGATTATGACCATCGCCGAATATATTTTTTTCTATGGCGTGGCCTTATTATTTACACTCTCTTTCGTCATTGCATTTCATGAGTTTGGGCATTATTTTGCCGCTCGTCTGTGCGGCATACGCATTGATAAATTCTCGATTGGTTTTGGCAAAGAACTCTATGGTTTTACGGATCGTTATGGAACGCGTTGGAGTTTGTCAAGAATACCATTAGGCGGTTATGTCCAGATATTGGGTGATGTTGATATCAATAATCCGGTTATCTGGGATCGCGACAAAAACTGTGCAAGAAAACTCTCCGAAGAAGAACTGGCTGTTTCATATTGCACAAAACCCGTCTGGCAAAGAATTTGTGTGGTACTGGCAGGACCGATGGCAAATTTCTTTTTGACCTTTTTCCTTCTTTTCAGTTTATTTACCATTAAGGGTGCCGGATATGCGCCGGCGGTTATCAATGCGCTGGGTGTTGAATCAGCAAGTTACGCCGCCGGTTTCCGGCTTGGTGATCAGGTTTTGGAAATGAATGGACAAAAAATCCGGCGTTGGACCGATATTCACCGGATTACATGGTTTAATCCGGAAAAAGAATTTACCTATAAAATTTTAAGGGACGGTCAGGAGATTGAAATCAAGGCTAAGGTCCGGAAAGTCAATTACACTGATAAGAAAGGTGTTGAGCGCTCCCATGGCCGCACAGGCATGGTGAGCTTTAGGGGCATTTCTTTCAAAGAAATAACCTCTGTGAATGGCATTGACACAAAAGACGATCCTAAAATGGCTGAGATGCTCATTTCAGAGAATATGGACCAGATTATAAGAGTCGGGCTTCAGTTCAAGCTAGATAAAGAAAGCCTCTTTATTATGAGAATACCATCAGAACATAATCAGCATCTTTTTAATGATGTGGAAGACGAAAAAGACGACACTGTCTTTTTAGTTAATAAAGAGGATGCTTTTTATATGAGGCTGTCGCCTTTGGAGGCAATATATGAGTCCTATTACGTCATAACAAAAACATTAAAAGAGACTAAGGATTTATTAGGCGCGGTTCATAAAGGTAAGACAGAAGAACCGCCAATAGCCGGCGTTGCCAAAATTAGTGAACATGTTGGTAAAGCCGCTAAGAAAGGGGTTTATACCTATATCATCTTTGCTGCTATTTTTTCACTGGCTATAGGTTTGATTAACTTATTACCTATTCCGGTTCTCGATGGGGGACATCTCTTGTTTCTATCTTACGAGTTGGTTGTCAGAAAACCTGTTCCTCAAAAAATTCAGGACCGTGCTTTTATCCTGGGTCTGATATTACTTGGGGGAATCATGATATTTGCCAATATAAATGATTTAGTTAGGCTGTTATTTACGTTAGAATGATTCGTCAAGATTCGTTAAATCTATCGAATTTTCCATCAAATATCATTAAGGTCATATCATGACAGACAAAGAGAATTTCCCCCTTTTGCAAAATATTTTTTTGGCAATTTTGCTGGTTTTTTCTACAAGTATTTCCGCTTATGCTGGCAATGTGAAGAAAATAGATATTACAGGATCACAGCGAATTGAGCCGTCGACTATTGCAACATATATGAATGTAGGTGTTGGCGATACGATTGACGGCGGCACAACGGATAGAATTCTCAAGAATCTTTTTGCTACAGGATTATTTGCCGATGTATCTGTAGATGAGCATAACGGCGTAATAGAAGTTAACGTTGTCGAGAATCCGGTTATTAGTGAAATCGCTTTTGAGGGCAATAAAAGTGTTGCTGATGAGGAGTTATTAGCCGAGATTCAAATGCGTCCGCGTCAGGTTTATACGAGAACTAAAGTGCAATCTGATACGAGCCGCCTATACCAGATTTATCGTCGTCAGGGACGTTTTTCTGTCTCTATTGAACCAAAAGTAATCCGGCGTGATCAAAACCGTGTAGATTTGATATTCGAGATCAATGAAGGGGGGATTACAAAGGTTGAAAGCATACGCTTTGTAGGCAATAAACACTACGATGATGGTAAGCTCCGCGGTGAAATCAGTACCAAAGAAAGAGCATGGTATCGTTTTATCAGTAATGATGATCGATATGATCCTGACCGTCTGGCCTATGATCAGGAGCTTTTGAGGAATTTTTATTTGTCGAAAGGCTATGCAGATTTTCAGGTATTATCAGCAACAGCCGAGCTGTCTAATAATAAGAAGGGCTTTTTTATTACCATTACCGTGGAAGAAGGTGAGCGCTATAAAGTGACAGGCGTGGAGTTCGTCTCTGCGATTGGAAAACTTGATACATCGCTCTTACAGGATTCTGTCGAGGTTGAAATTAATGATTGGTATAATGCCAATGATGTACGGGACAGTATAACAAGTATCACAGACACTTTGGGAGATATGCAATATGCCTTTGTGAATGTTGTTCCCGATATTCGTAAAAATGACGAAGACAGAACGATAGTGGTTGTTTTCCGCATTGATGAAACGCCTAGAGCGTTCGTTGAACGAATTAATTTTAACGGTAATATCAGGACACTCGATAAAGTTTTAAGACGTGAGATGGAACTCGTTGAAGGCGACCCCTTTAACAGGTCAAAACTGGCAGATTCGGAAAGAAAACTCCGTAATCTTGATTTCTTTGATCTGGTTAATGTGGATGTTAAAAAAGGTTCCGCGCCGGATAAGACAATTCTCGATGTTGATGTACAGGAAAAATCAACAGGTGAGCTGTCAATAGGCGCTGGATTTTCATCATCAGACGGACCATTGGCTGACCTTAGGGTCAGGGAGCGCAATCTTCTCGGT
>JAOUOR010000055.1 GCA_029880245.1 Alphaproteobacteria bacterium | reverse complement strand
GATATCCTGACTTGTCGGAACGTTATCTGGTTAATGAGCTAAAGCGCAATATGATCGGGGCAATGGTTGATGATGTCTCGAATGAAACCAGAGCGCGTATCGAAACATTAAAGCCCGAATCATCAGATGATATTCGCATGGCGGGCATGCAGGTCGTGGCCTTTTCCGAGGACATGAAGGCTAAGGTTATGGAATTGCGGGAGTTTTTGCATGTCCGCATGTATCGGCACTATACGATCAAAAGGATATGGCTGAAAGTGGAACGTATTGTTCTTGATCTCTTTCAAGCTTTCCACAGAAATTATCAGCTCCTTCCGACTAACTGGCAACATCGTATTATAGAAGCCGGAGGTCAAGAGGATGAGCGCGTGAGAGCCAGAATCGTAGCAGACTATATCGCCGGAATGACCGATAGATATGCTATCCGTGAGCATGAGCGTCTCTTTGACCTTTACTGGGATTTACGGTAATCAGAATACTTAATGTTGCGTATATCTTTTCAAGGTTTTAAATCATGAGCCAGGACAAACAATTTCATCAATACGGATATGATCATTATCTGAAAGCCCCTAGAAAAAGGAGGAGGCGCTCTTCGGATGATGGTTTTTTTGAAAAACCTGTCGTGAAATATTCGGCGTTGGGTCTTGTTCTGATTTTATTGGGGACGGTCATTATTTTGTCCTATCCTTCGGGGCAAGATGAAAATCTGCAAATCCCAATCGTTCAGGCAGACTTAAGGCCTGTTAAGGCGATTCCGGAAGACCCGCAAGGCATGGATATTCCGTTTCAGGATAACACATTTTATGCCACATTGGGTGATAGTGCCGGAGCACCGGAAGAACCTCCGGAAATACAAAACCTGTTTTCAGAAAATAATGAGGACAATGTTATTGACGAATTGATGACAAAAGAAGAAGCCTTGGAAGAGGCAACATCTTTAAACCCTTATGATTCTGTTTCTCCTCCCGAAGAATTTCCGGAAGAGCCATCGGAAGTGTTAGAGTCATCGGAAGTATTGTCACAGGATATATTGCAGAAAATTGAGAAATTTGATGCGGAGCTTGAATCTCTGGAGGCCGTTGAAGCTGATACTACCGAGGCAGAAGAAGTAAGTATCAGGGAAGAGATATTGCAAAAAGTCAAAAGTCCTGAAATAAGAGCATTTGAAGGTCGGGTGGCTTCTGCGGCAATCGCGCCCAAACCAAAGCTGCATGCTGCGGCTACATCGCCCGATACGCTGGAATTTGTCAGAAATGTTTTGAACAAAGAAGCAAAGCAAGATGAAGAGTCTTTGGCCAATATTAACCCTGCTGCAGGAGTTATAACGGCGACACCTGTTAATAAAGGCCAATATTTCGTGCAACTGGCAAGTATCACAGATAGTAGCCGCGCTGCGGCGGAGTATAAAAAATTGCAAGGGACTTTTCTGGTCCTGACGGCCTTGCCATACCGTGTGCAGGAAGCAAACTTGCCAAGCGGCACGTTCTACCGCATTCAGACGGGACCGTTCAGCAAAGAACAAGCCGAAGAAATATGCTCACGGATCAAAGACCAGAAACCGGGGGGCTGTCTTGTCGTCCGATGAACATATTTATTCTAATAAATTTGCCAAAGATGCTGAAAACACTCTGGCAGCAATTTTCTCTGTTTCAGGGCTGGAACTTACCGCAGGTGAACTTGCCCTGTTTAAAGAGGCCAATCCATTTGGTTTTATCCTCTTTAAAAGAAATTGCGACACGCCGCAGCAAATTTCCGCTCTTGTCAATAATATCAAGGAAACTGTGGGCCGCGATTGCCCCATACTGATCGATCAGGAAGGCGGGCGCGTGCAGCGTATCGGACCTCCACATTGGAGAAGCCATAACGCAATGAAACATTTCGGTGATTTATATAGCGAAAATGCCGAAAAAGGCTTGGAAGCCCTTAGGTTTGAAACCTTCAGGCTTGCAGAAGAATTGACAGAGCTTGGCATTAACGTTAATTGTGCCCCTGTTCTGGATCTGGTGTTTGAAGGCGCAGATGAAATCATTGGAGATCGCTCTTTTTCATCTGATCCTGAAATTGTAACAAGATTGGGGCTTTCGGTCTGTCGCCATTTCTTAAAAAGCGGGATATTGCCGGTCATTAAACATATTCCCGGCCACGGGCGTGCCAAGGCGGATAGTCATCTCGAATTGCCGCATGTCGGTGCATCTTATGACGAGCTTGAGCAGTCAGATTTTATACCGTTCAAAGGTCTGGCTGTTTCGGATGTGGGAAGGACCATTTGGGGTATGACCGCTCATATCGTCTATGACGAACTTAGTAAGGATATTCCCGTATCGATAAACGGGGCGTTTATTGAAAATTATATCCGCGAAGATATTGGCTTTGAAGGTATTTTGCTCTGTGATGATCTGGAGATGAAAGCTTTAGAATCTTTTGGAACCTTGCCGGAACTTGCGGAAAAAACTCTTGCTGCAGGGTGCGACTTAACCCTGTATTGTGGCGGAGAGCTGGATAAAATGGCCTCAATTGCCGAAAAAATAGGCAAAATCTCTGACAAGACGTTTAAAAGATTGAAAAACGCTTCGGAATACGGGACTTTGGCTGTATAGAACTTTGTTTTTTTGACCTTGAGATTGGAAGATGATGCAAAATAGCGCTGCGCTTCAAGATGATGGTGCACAAAATGCAGTCGATGAAGTCGATCAGCTTTTGTTGAATATCGAAGGTTATGAAGGGCCAATTGATATTTTGCTGGAACTTTCGCGTGCGCAGAAAGTTGATCTGGCTAAAATTTCAATCCTCCAGCTTGTCCGGCAATATCTTGAATTTATTGAACGGGCCAAGACCCGTAATCTGGAATTGGCGGCGGAATATCTGGTAATGGCGGCATGGCTGGCTTATCTGAAGTCACGCCTGTTCTTGCCGCAAGAGGAAAATGCCGAAGAGCCCACAGCCGAGGAAATGGCCGAAGCTTTGCAGTTTCAGATTCGCCGCCTCGAAGCCATGCAGAAATCAGCCGAAAGATTGCAGGCCAGACCTCAGCTCGGTCAGGAAATATTTGGCCGCGGAGCGCCAGAAGGGCTGGAGGTCGATATAAAAACGAGCTGGAACGTTTCGCTCTATGATTTGCTCAAAGCCTATGGTGCTATTGAAAAACGGAAAGAAACTTCCAATTACGACTTGCCGACAATCAATGTGATGTCAACCGAAGATGCGATGCTGCGCTTAACAAGAATGCTGGGGAACTTACCGCGTAAGGGGATGTCTAGCGTCTGGACCACGCTGGATAGTTTTATGCTCGAAGATATAAGTGGAGATCGCTTATATTCATGCTCTGTATTGGCGTCGACATTTACGGCAGGACTTGAACTGGTCAAGCAGGGAAAGCTGGAAATCAGGCAGGAAGGACTGTTTCGCCCCGTCTATATGCGCAGTATCCCCGTAAGAGGAGAGGCGCAAGACGATGCCGGAAAATGAATTTATACAAAAATTGCTGTTCCTGTTTTGGCAATCTTTGCAACGATGTTAATATAACTTGAATTGATGGAGTTTCATGTCTGAGAAAAATATAGAAATAAAACAGGATGACCATATCCGGTTATTAGAAGCTTTGCTTTTTGCATCAAGCGACCCTTTGAGCACGTCCGAATTGCACGAGCGTATGCCCGAAGGCGCAGATGTTGGCGGCTTGCTTTTGGAGCTGCAGGATATTTACGCAGGGCGCGGTGTTCATTTGCTGGATATTGAAGGAAAATGGGCTTTCCGGACGGCTAAGGATTTGTCATCTTACCTGAGTATTGAAAAACAGGTGCAGAAGAAACTTTCCCGCGCAGCAATGGAAACTCTCGCAATTATCGCCTATCACCAGCCAATCACAAGGGCGGAAATCGAGAATATAAGGGGTGTTGCCACGCATCGCGGAACGCTGGACGTTTTGATGGAGATGGGCTGGATCAAGCCTGGAAGGCGGCGTGAAACACTAGGGCGGCCCTTGACATGGGTGACAACGACGGCCTTTCTGGATCATTTTACTTTGGAAAGCCTTATGGATTTGCCGGGAATGGATGAGATGAAATCTGCCGGTTTACTGGATCGCAGGCCGGCTATTCAGACCGTTGCCAATCAGGATGATCTGTTCTCTGGACAAAAGACCATGGAAAGCGTAGAAGGGTTAACACATATCTCCGAAGGTGAGGACAGTGAAATCGATGATGAGTTTTCATTGAAAGAAGCAAAAGGATAATGCGCTATGATGCCTGGACCAACTCAAATTCTGATTATTATTTTATTACTGATTGTGGTATTCGGAGCGAGCCGCGTGCCGACGATCATGGAAAATCTGGCCAAAGGGATAACAAGCTTTAAAAAAGGCCTGAAAGAGGGCGATAGTGACAAGATCACTGAAAATTCCGAGAGAGCAATAGAAAATCCGAAATCCGAAGATGTAAAATCCGAAGACACAGATAAGGCCGATGGTTGAGATTTTTGCCGATATTCTTGTGCCGTGGTGGCTATTGCTTTATCTCCTGTTTGTCATGTTGTTCTCAGGATTTAATATGGCTGAAACACTTAAGGAAGATTATATAGCTTCAATTTCTTCTATTTTTTCCTTGATCTCTATCATCACATTATCACTGGCGTTCTTTCATAAACCTCTGGCGGATTTCTTTGGTTTTTTTGTCATCCCGATCGTTATCGTAGGAGTATCTTGGGAATTTACCCAAGCTGTGAAAGGAACGGAAAAGGCAGAAAAAATTTTGAAAGATGAAAAGGATTTAACCGATGAGGAACGAGGATTTTTAGTTAATGCCGGAATATTCCTGAATGGCCTGATCGTCGTGCCGGGCTATCTCATGGGTCTGATATTGTGTTATAAATTTCTCTCATCTTTGGTCGGGGGGAGCTAATCATGCTGGATTTTGGCTGGCCGGAGCTTCTTATCATTCTTGTGATTACGATATTTGTTGTCGGGCCGGAAGATATCCCGAAAGTTATGGTCGGGATTGGACGTATTTTCAGGCGGTTTCAATATATAAAATTCGCCCTGTCCAAACAATTCGAAGATATTATGCATGAAGCCGATTTGGATGATATCCGCAAATCCGTGAATTTTGAGGACAAGGATTTAAACACGGAGGATTTTAACGAGGCCGAGGCCGATGAAGAATATCTGGCAGAAATTCTGCAAAGTGAAGAACTGAAAGAGGGCGGCGATGACGATAAAAGCACCTCTTGAGGAAGAAACCATGCCTTTGAGCGATCATTTGGTCGAGCTGCGATCCCGTTTGATATGGGTGATCGGCGCGATGATTATCGGCATGCTGGTTTCCTTTGTCTTCGTTGAGGAAATCTATGGGTTTCTGATTAAACCTCTGGCGCAGTCCATGACACAAAACGACACGAACCGTTTGATCTATACGGGGCTAACCGAGGCGTTTTTCACCTATCTTAAAGTTGCTTTCTTTGCAGGACTTTTCCTGACATTCCCGATTTTGTTGATCCAGATATGGATGTTTGTTGCGCCCGGCCTGTACAAGAATGAAAAGAAAGTTTTCTTTCCGTTTTTGGTGGCAACGCCCGCTTTATTCTTTCTTGGGGGAGCCTGCGTCTATTACCTTGTATTGCCAATGGCATGGCCGTTTTTCCTGAGCTTCCAGAGCGACGCGCAAAGTACAATCCTGCCGATTCAACTCGAAGCGCGGGTGAGTGAATATCTTGATCTGATTATGACATTGATTTTTGCTTTTGGCTTATGCTTTGAGCTTCCTGTGCTTCTCACGCTTTTGGGAAGGGCCGGTCTTGTCACGGCGGGGTGGCTGGCCTCAAAACGTAAATTTGCGCTCATTATTGCCTTTATCGTGGCGGCCTTTCTCACGCCGCCCGATGTCATCAGCCAGTTTTTGCTGGCCGTGCCTATTTTGGCTTTGTACGAATTATCGATTCTTTTAATTCGTCTATCATCCTCTGACGGCGGCACCCAAGAGGCATCGAAGTGACGCAAGGCCCCTACAAGAAATATCAAAAACTATTAAGCACATTAGAGCTGGACCCCGATCCGGAACAGGAAAAAGCCTGCAAAATTCTGCAGGATTTGCGGGATAAGCTCATAGAAGAGAAACAGCAAAAAAAAACAAAGCCCAGTTTATTCCAGCGCTTGACCGGTTCCGAAAAGAAGAAAAATTCTAAGCCGCCGATTAAAGGCGTTTATCTGTATGGCGGGGTCGGGCGAGGGAAATCCATGCTGATGGATTTGTTTTTTGAGAGCCTGCCTAAAACAGTTAAGGCGCGCCGCGTTCATTTCCATGAGTTTATGATTGAGGTTCACGACTATATTCATTCCCGTAGGATGGATGAAAGCGGAGTTGGAATGGTAGAGCAGGCCTTGCCGTCTCTGGCGGATTTGATTTTACGGCAATATGACGTCCTTTGTTTTGACGAATTTCATGTCACTGATATTACCGATGCTATGATTTTGGGGCGCTTATTTAAAATTCTGTTTGAAAATGACCTGATCATTGTCGCCACCAGTAACTGGGAGCCTGACCGACTTTATGAAGGGGGATTGCAGCGCGAACGGTTTTTGCCCTTTATCGATCTCCTGAAATCGCGCGTAAAAACCCAGCATCTTGACTCTCCACATGATTACCGCGTTTTGGGCATCAAGATCGAAGGCACTTATTTTACGCCTCTCAATAGTAAGGCTAAAAAATCAGCCGATTCGGTTTTTTCCGAGCTAACCCAAGGGAATATGGCCGAAGAGATGACCTTGACTGTAAAGGGGCGGGAAATAAAAGTGAAGGAAACGCTCAAAGGCATTGCCCGCTTTACCTTCGCCGAATTATGTGAGCGTCCCTATGGCGCGGAAGATTATCTCACCATCACCAGAAACTTCCATACGGTCTTTATCGAAGGCGTGCCCAAAATGGGATATGACCGCCGGAACGAAGCTAAACGCTTTATGAATCTGATCGATGCGCTTTATGAAGGGCGCAGGCGCGTCATTATCACAGCCCAAACCACGCCGGAGAAACTCTATTCCGGCCACGATCACGCCTTTGAATTCGAACGCACGGTGTCACGCCTGATCGAGATGCAAAGCGATACTTATCCTTAAATATAAAAATCAAGACACAGCTGAATGCAGTGTCACGTTCTGATCTTGCCCGAATCATCATAACAGGCTACCTTCTTCTCACAGATTTTTATTTGATCAAGGAGAGGATTCCCAAATGTCAAAACAACCCGTCCGCGTAGCAGTCACAGGTGCAGCAGGTCAAATCGGATATGCGCTGCTTTTTCGCATTGCCTCAGGCTCCATGCTGGGGCCGGATCAGCCGGTAATCCTCCATTTGCTGGAAATCACCCCTGCTCTGGGCGCGCTTGAAGGTGTCGTGATGGAGCTTAAAGACTGCGCCTTCCCTATGCTCAAGGATGTTGTAACGTCGGATGATCCTAATGTAGCGTTTAAGGATGTGGATTTTGCATTTCTTGTCGGGGCGCGTCCACGCGGTCCGGGTATGGAGCGCAAAGATTTGCTGGAGGCTAATGGTTCGATCTTCGGTCCTCAGGGCCGCGCTTTGAACGATCATGCAAGCCGCGATGTCAGGGTTCTGGTCGTGGGAAATCCGGCAAATACAAACGCACTCATCGCGCAAGCCAATGCGCCGGATCTTGACCCGAAGTGCTTTACCGCAATGGTCAGATTAGACCATAACCGCGCAATTTCTCAATTGGCTGAAAAAACGGGCACGGATTCAACCGAGATTACAAATATGACAATCTGGGGCAATCACAGCTCAACCCAATATCCTGATTTGCATCATGCCAAAATCGGCGGAGCGGCGGCTTTGTCCAAAGTCGATCAGGCTTGGTATGAAGGCACATTCATCCCCGAAGTCCAGCAACGTGGCGCCGCCATCATCAAGGCGCGGGGCGCGTCCTCGGCCGCCAGCGCCGCCAGCGCCGCCATCGATCATATGCGCAACTGGGCGCTGGGCACACCGGCAGGGGATTGGGTATCTATGGCTATCCCCTCCGATGGGTCTTATGGAATCGAAGAGGGCGTTATTTACGGCTATCCGGTGACCTGCAAAAACGGCAAATATGAAATCGTGCAAGGACTAGAGATCAACGAGTTTTCTCGCTCCCGCATGGATGCTACGGATAAGGAACTGCGCGAAGAGCGTAGCGCCGTTGAGCACCTCCTTGGTGGAAAGGCCGCCGCAGCTTAATGCTCTTGTCATCCCGAGCGAAGTCGAGGGATCTTATAAGGTCTCTCAATTCGTCATTCCCGCGCCACGTTTTTGCATCCTGATGTCAATCAGGATCTGATAAGGGCGACAAAAAGATCCTGACTTGCGTCAGGATGCAAGGAGGGCATACCTATATAACACACGTCACTCACCCTGATGCTAACGCATTTTCCCTCTCCCCGCGGGGAGAAGGGGTGTCTATAATACGGAAAATATGGACAAATGAGCCTAAAATCTTTAATGTCAATCCATTCCTCTACTATGTAGGAATAAATGCTTGATGTTTGTAAAATAAGAGTATTTTTAAAGATGATAAAAAGAGGTAAACCCAATTCATTGAAAGAAGTGGCAAAAGAAGCCGGATTAACTTTCTCTTGGTTGAGAACAAAAAACGATGAAGGGAAATTTCAGAATTTCAGGGAAGCGCTGGACGAAGTCTCTAAATCTCTAAAATCTCCTGAAATTATAAAACTTGTCCTAACCGTAACATTAACGTCATCAATGGCTGCGTCTTTGGTAGCATTTGATAAGGAGTTATGGTCGAATTTTCTGGACGATAAGGTTAACAATTACGATCTTAAAGTTGGACATATCGAAAATTTAGAAAAAGACCGAACGTCTACTACAAGCCCTAAAACTGATAAAAAAATTGAGCCGCCTAATTTTTCAGAGCATGCTATCTGGATGTTTGAAGACTTTACGTCAAGGGTGAAAGCGGCATATGAAAACGCACCATATGAAAAATATATAATGAGTGGAGTTACAACGGCTAATTTACTGGCAATTCTCAGTTTTGCAGGTAGCAGGGCAAATCAACGAAGGAAAGAAAAACAGAATCCAGAGCAAACTCTGGGGCTGTGATTTTTGCTGTTTTTTTATGTGGTAGGATACAGAGCACCACAAATTTATCCTTGGATGAATGAGCTTTTCTTATCGTCATTCCCGCGGCGCTGCAAATCTGCTATTAAAACTACAGAGCGCACAGAGATAACCTTCAAAAACTAAAAACTCTGCGATCTCTGTTTATCTCTGTAGTAAAATCAAAAGAAATCCAGCGCCCCGTTTTTGCATCCTGATGTCAATCAGGATCTAATAAGGGCGGCAAAAAGATCCTGACTTGCGTCAGGATGCAAGGAGGGCATACCTATATAACACACGTCATCGCCTGAATCTGCGAAGGCAGATTCTAAGGCGATCCAGTTTTATAGATTCCCTTAGAATTTCTTTATCAGAAATTCAGGGAATGACGTTAAGTAAAGGCTATCTTTTCACGTCATTGCACGGCATGTCCGTGCAATCCATGGATTACCCGCATAAAGCGGGTAATGACGTTTATTCCCTCACCCTGATGCTAACGCATCTTCCCTTCTCCCCGTGGGGAGAGGGATTAAGGAAGTGTGGCAAAAAGAAATTTTTCTTGACAAAAACAGGAAAATAATCCTATTATATGGCCATGACTTATGAAAACAACGCAACGTGGACCCAAGAAATCTCTAAGCTTATAGAGAAAACCAGCACTTTTATAGAGCAGGAAAAGATCCGCTTGGCACAAGTAGACAAGGAGATAAAAGCCGTGGAAGAACAATCCAGAAAAACAGGGCGAGAGCGCATTAATGAAATGACCGATGAAGTGCGAGGCTTGCTAAACTATGATGAAAATTTACCATTAGAAGACATTTTAGCGCATCAGGCGCAAGTGCTTGATAGCGTCTTTCGCCGTTTGGTGTATGACGGTGACGTATTTTATCAGGGCTATAAGAATGAAGCAAAGCCGCAAATCTATAACGCAGCGTTTCGGGCGCAAAGCCAGTTTTGCAATACAATCAAAACTATTAAGACTTTGAAAGAAAAGGATAAAGTGAAAAAAGCTGTTTTGAAACGTTACGAACAAACTAATGGATTACAAGGCAATGAGTAAGACAAACGGGTGGACCGAAGAGCGTAGAAAAAGGCAATCAGAGGCAATCCGCCAGTGGCAGCCATGGAAAAACTCTACAGGCCCGAAATCCGATGAGGGAAAAACAAAAATTGCCGATAACGCCCTGAAACACGGGATGCGCAGTCGGGAAGGCGAAGAACTCAGCCATATCCTCAATCAGCAAAAAATGTTTCTGGCGATGCTGCGAGATATAATAAATGAATGATTATAATGGTTTAGCCCTTTAGCGCAGTTTTTATCCGCTCAAGGGTAGAATCTTCGGCGGCGCTGACATTCATAGGATTGTTAGTTTCACCGCCAGAAGAAATACTGCCAGCGATTTTCTGCATAAGATTGCCAAAAAAACCCTCGGATTTCTCTTCTTCAATTCCAAACTCCCCATAGGCCTGCGCGACAGATGTCGAGATTTCAATAATCATTTTGCGATAGGCTTTGACCTCATCCTCATTCGCATATTTTTCCAAAGCCAAAACCGCGCTCTTACAGGCCGGCTCTATGTTAAAGACCCCGCCTTCCCAGGATGACCATCTTTCCCTTTGCTTCAGGGTCTCGGCAGCAATATCCTGAATCAGGGGTGCATGGCCATGCATTTTGGCCGTTTCACGGATCGAAGCTTCAAGGGCGCGCATTTCCAGTTGATCATCTCTTTCTCCTTCTTCATCTTCGGCATAGCTGATACTAAGACCCGCGCGATAGGGCAGGCTGATGATGGCTTCATAATCTTCGGGGGAAAAATCAGAGATCTGTGTCATAGCAAGGAGTCCTTATAATTTACTTTTTAAATCTGATATAAAATCAGCTTAGTTCATCATATATATGATGTGCCGAGCGCATGGGCAACATTGCACAAGGCTTTTCGCTCATCCAAAGAGATGTTGAGAAACTGATCCCATGTCTTTGGCTTTTGTTTAACCTTCAAGGCATTTTTTTTACTTTTTGCATAGTAAAAATACATTTTGATCTTATCCAGAAAAGGCGTGTTTTTGCCATATTCTCTAAAAGCCAGAGCCACGGATTCGCCGATCTCTACAAGATGCGCTTTAAAGGAACTGACCTCTTTGGGATCAACGTGCTCCGAGAGAATATCAATAGCTTTATGGCAATCTGCACTAATGCCTTCAAGGTGCAGGCTCCACTTGTCCCATTCATTTTTACGTCTGACAGTTTCACTGATGACATATTGCACCGTTTCCGAGCCAAACACTTCCCGAGCATATCCGGTAATGATACTCTCAAGGGCGTTCATTTCCCGCTCTTCCGATTCATCACCGCCTGTCTTGTCACTTTCCGACACATATAAACCAACCCGATAGGGCAGGCTGACAAGAAGGTCTCTTTGATCTGCGGTTAGTTCATCAAGGAAATTCATGCGATAATAGTCACCAATTTAATATTGCTTCGGAAAATTATACACATAAAAGCCACTTTGCTCAAATGCGTTTTTCACAAAAGAAAAAGCATGGATTTTTGTATTGTTATCCAAACCGATTAAGCCGCCATGGCTTCTAAAACAGCTTTTCCAAGGCCTGCCGGACTTTCTGAAACGGCAAATCCGGCCGAGCGCATAGCTTCCATCTTGGCAGGCGCCGTATCATCCGCACCCGAGATAATGGCTCCGGCATGGCCCATACGCTTACCCGGAGGAGCCGTTGCTCCTGCGATAAATCCGGCAATCGGCTTTTTGGTCTTGAGAGATTTGTAAAACTCACAAGCCTCGATCTCAGCAGTACCGCCAATTTCACCGATCATAAGAATAGCTTCGGTCTCCGGATCATCCATGAACAGCTCGATGCAATCAATGAAGTTCGTACCATTCACAGGATCACCGCCAATACCGATACACGTTGTCTGGCCTAAACCAACAGCGCCGGTTTGTGCAACGGCTTCATAGGTTAATGTCCCTGAGCGGGAAACAATGCCAACCTTGCCGCGAGTGTGAATATGACCGGGCATAATTCCGATCTTACACTCATCCGGCGTAATAACACCCGGGCAATTCGGACCGACTAATCTGGTCTTCGAGCCGTCAAGAGCGCGTTTAACCTTGACCATATCCAGAACAGGAATACCTTCCGTTATACAAATAGCCAGCTCGATTTCCGCGTCTATGGCCTCAAGAATAGCATCAGCAGCAAATGGCGGAGGAACATAAATCACCGTAGCATTAGCCCCAGTTTTTTCCTTGGCCTCGTAAACCGTATCAAAAACAGGCAGGTCCAGATGTTTGCTCCCGCCTTTGCCAGGGGTCACACCACCCACCATTTGCGTACCATAAGCAATGGCTT
Source organism: Alphaproteobacteria bacterium (assembly GCA_029880245.1). GTDB lineage: Bacteria > Pseudomonadota > Alphaproteobacteria > Micavibrionales > Micavibrionaceae > UBA1672. The sequence goes on along the minus strand of JAOUOR010000055.1, from coordinate 1,578 downwards.
GCTCGCTGTGGAATGTTCCTTGCGATCCTGTGAAGCCCTGACAGATGACTTTGGTATCTTTATTGACTAAAACGGCCATTCTTATGCTCTCCAAAATATTATAAATTCTGCCTGCATTAAACGATGTGTTCGCCCTAAAATCAACCGCATAAATATAAGGAAAATCAAAAACCTATGCTTTTTTTACATTTTCTTTTCAAATTTATATTATTTTATGTATATTGATTGGAAGATAACAAGAAACAAGAATAATTATGGCTAGTGATAAATGGGCATCCAAGCAGTGCACAACTGCTTGGAAGAAAGTCAATAATAAGTATTATCCTGAATCGTCTTGTTCCAAAGACGTGCAGAAGGCTCGCGGGGATCTTCTCTACAATGTGCCTGCTGATTTACGTGACCTTTTATTCGAACTGTGCCAGGAAAGCGGAATTCCCTATGTTGTGGCAGCCAATCTGATCGGAAGTGAAAGCGGATTTAAAAATGCTAAAAGCACGACAGGCGCAAGAGGGATATGCCAATTCACAGGCGATACATTATACGAGCGTCTTTATAAAAGTAAGGATAAGCTTCCGGACTACGCACAAAAGATTGTTGAGGATAATATTGAAAGATATAAGAAAGATCCTAAAGCTGAGCACCCTGAGTATAAGTACAGGATAAAAGAAGTCGAGAATATAAAAGGCAAGAGTAAAGAAAAAATAAAGGAAGAAAAAATAAAGAGGGAAAAGGCCGTTCTTGCTTTGGCAGAAGACAAGAAAGTTGCTCTGGTACTGGGGTTTGATCACATGCTCTTTTGCCTTAAAGAAGGAACACGGGTCTATAAGGAACGCCTTGAGGATCGCATTAAATGGATGAATCTCAACAGGTATGCAGGTATTTTGAAAGAGACCGAGGACAAAATAGAAGCTGCCAAACCCAATTTATCTACTGAGGAACTGGAGTTATTAAAAAAGGAATTAAGGAAAGAGGAAGAAATAAAAGCAGTCGAAATAGATAAAGAATTGGAGCCGCGCCTTAATGAAATGACGGCAGAAATAAACAGGGAAATGACAGCAATAGATCTCAAGATATTTTATGTGTGTGGCGCGAGTGGGGGGGCGACTTTGCTGGAGGCTCTGGCTGATTCTGAGAAACAGAATCATCGTGCGTTAGATTATGTGCTACCAAGTGTAGTTAAGGCCAACCCGGAATTATTTTTCAAAAAGAATTCTAAAGGAGAAGAAAAACCCCGCAGTCTCACCGAATTTCGTGATCACATCAAAGGCCTTGTGGGCGAAATGCCCGTCCCCCGGGAGCTGACATCCAATGGTGTGAAAGCGGCAGGATTAAACCCAGACGATAAAAATATCACCGCGTCACTAACGACCAACAGCACCGGCTTTCCCAAGGTGTAAATATTTCACCGTCATTCCCGCTGTTTAATCACTTTCGGGTTTAATTCCTCGCCGCTTGCGGCGTTTTCGTCATTGCACGGCTTGTCCGTGCAATCCATGGATTACCCGCACAGGTCACACGCATAAAGCGTGTAACAGGCGGGTAATGACGTATTGATACCTCGCCCCTTGGGGCGGGGTT
>JAOUOR010000054.1 GCA_029880245.1 Alphaproteobacteria bacterium | reverse complement strand
TTTGGCCGAAAGATAAGAAAAATCTGGTTTGCCTCAGCTATGAGAATAGTTTCCCCTTGGAAAGTAATTCCATGGATAGAATTATTCTGGTCCACTATCTTGAATGTGCCGAGGACCTAAAAGCATGCCTTCGCGAAATCTGGCGCGTTGTTAAACCTAATGGACGTATTTTGGTGATCGTTCCAAACCGTAATGGCTTTTGGGCGCATGCAGATTGGTCGCCATTTGGTCTTGGCTCTCCCTTCAGTCATTATCAATTAAACTATTTTATGAAAGATAATTTGTTTTCACCTGTGCAAAGCAAGGGAGCTTTGTTTACGCCGCCCGTTAAAACCCGTTCTGTACAAAAATTTTCCGGTGTATTCGAGCGTATGGGCAGGACAATACTGCCAATTGCTGCCGGAGTTTATATCGCTGAATTTAAAAAAGAAATTTATGCATCCATAAATGATAAAGGCTCAGGCTCGGCAGTCTTCGCCAAAACCAAAGAGATTCTTCGAGGACGTAAGCCTGTCACTGCTGTCCCACAGAGAAATATCCCTCAAAAATAGACTTAACTAGTTGTTTTTAAAAGATATTCCTTTTATTTGTGTGTTGAAAGCCCTCTCTGGTTTGTACAGTTCGTTTTCGCGTTTTAAAAAATTCCCGCCCGTAATCCAATAGTTTGTTCGTAACGTTTCATTTTTGCTTTTTTTGGTTTATCATTTAATTTCAATGACTTAAGAGAAAGCACTTTTAAAAACCTTACGTCATCTCTTTTCGAGGATGACGTTTGTGGGGTCTGCTGTGTGGATGACATAAACATGCAGGCATAATGGGATAATATTCCTGCTTTGTCAAGGCTTATGATTTTAATTTTTCTCACTACATATTAATTTCATTGCCTATATCAGTAACAATATGGCAATATTTACTAAATTATAATAACAGGTTGAAATACTATAATTGTTTAGGGGCTGGTATTGAATGCAAGATGATTTGCCAAGAGATCCAAAAGATGCAGGACATTTTAACGAGACTGCAAGCCTTGGGAAAGAAGCTTATTCTGTCCTTGACAGAGTTTTTACACACAACCAACAAAGTGAAAGTTTCATGGATCTGGAAAAAAGATACCAGACTCTGCTGGTGAGAACATGGCTTCCTTCAACTGTATCATATGAAGCGACGTCAATGGTCGAGGAAATGGATAAAATCCGCCGCAAACAAATTGCTATTACAAGAGAACATGCGGTTGATCCTGTCACATGTGTTGCCAATCATGATGTTTCAGTTTTGCTGGACCGGGCAGAAAAAGAAGGATTGAATGAATGGGAGCGCGGCAATCTGCGTGTCATGAAAAATCATTATCTTTATCTTTCTGCATTCAAAAAGGACCCGAGTCTTATTGACAGGTATCTTAATACATTAAAAGACGGCTCCAATACCTGGCTAGAATCTCTTGATATAGAAGATGCCGAGCAGTCATGGGAGATGCAAAGACCTGCTTTTGAAGCTGCTTTCGGGGTTTTAAAAGAATCCATGAAAGAGCCTGCGAGACTATTAAGTTTATCGGAGGGGCGACATGTCGCATTGTCCGAGGCGGCCCTCAGGCAATTAAATCCGGGTGTAACGAATGAAGATGTAGATAAGATTTTTGCAGAAATGAAACCCGGTTTCAAAAACATTGTAAGCAAAATACAACATCAGATCAATTCAGGCACAGCGCCTCAAATTCTTGATTTGCCAGAGATACCATCCGAAGTCCAGCGTCGTATATTCGAACGCGTGAAGGATGATATCCTTCAAGGGGCAGGTTATGACCAGAAAGCGCTGGACAGAGCGGGGGTTAGCCTGCAATTCGAGACCAGTGCAACGGGGACTTGCTGGGGGCATAGCAAAGATATTGTTCTGGCCGTTGAAACTTATCCGAAGGATATAACCAAAGGATTGGGTAATACATGGCATGAAACAGGCCATCTTTTGTATCTTTTGGAGATGAACAAGTTACCGCAGGAAATACGCAACAAGCCTGTCGCAACATTTAACGGCTTCGGCGTGCATGAGGCGGCAGCTATAATGATGGAACAAACGGGTCTGCGTGAAAAAGCTTATGAAGTTGTCGAGCCGATCATGCGCGAGGAACTCGCAAAAGCCAAGCAAGAAGGGTTATTACCATCAGAGTTCGATGTGAATGATCCGGCTCTATCAGCAGAAAATATGCATCGTCAGGCCAACCGTCCAAACCTCTCGGATATGGAATGGTGTACAAGTGAACTCGCCTTGACTCCGAACATGGCATGGCGGGTTAATGCCTTCCGCAAGATTTTTGATGATCAGCTGGAGCTCAAGGATTTACCGCAATTTTGGGCCAAGGAGATGATGGAGTGGACGGGTATTGAGCATGATCCAAAGAATTTCAGAGTAGGTGAAGATCATATATTCTCAGGGCTGGGTGGTTATTTCTGGGCATACATGACGGGCGTGTTTACAGCCACGACTTTGCAAACCGAGATTGCTGCTAAGGGGAGTGCTCCTGACAACCAAGTAAACAACTTGGCATCGTATAGTGCTCCATATAGCCAGATTCTGCGAGACAGGATATTCCAGCATGCATCCAAAGAAACACCGGACAAGTTACTTGAAAATGCATTAGGTACAAACATATCTGATTCCGGCGTAATAAAGGGGTATTTACGTAGACTTTCCGCTGCTGCAAAGAGCGGTATGCCGCCTCCTGATACAGATCTGGCTGCAAAATTCGGCGGACGCGAAAATCATTTACAGTTTGATCAACATGAAAATAACTATTGACCAAAAAGTATAGTTACGGGTTTTAGATTTTAAATCCCGAGCGGATTATCCGGATCAACGCCATCCATAAATTGCTTTTTCCTATCCAGATTTGTGACCTGATAGACAAGACCGATCCAGCTTGCAAGGATTGATCGGGCACTATCCCGCCATGTGTTTTCCAGACAGTCTTCCAGATCGCCTCCAGATATCTTCTGCATAAAATCCTGCTCACAGTAATTTTGCGGCAAAGCGGGTTTAGAGGATATCTTTCCATCTTCATATAGCTTTAAGTCTCTTTGATATTCTTTCATCAGACTGACAGTGTCATATTCGGGATGCCCCTGCATGCAAATCAAACGGAATCCATCAGGACTTACGGCAAGATGAGTGCCCGCGTCCTTACTCTCGACCAGAATTTTCATGCCTGCCTGTTTAAATTGCTCGGTGCTAATCTGGTTAAAACGCGAATGCGGAACATCAAAAACCGTATTCATGTTACGGACAAGCGGGTGCGTTCTATCCATAACACGATGCCTATAGACACCCCAGAGCTTACCGCCTTCAAGAGCGCTACGACGTTGATTGTATTTGAATTGCATCACGGCGTGGGTTGCAAGGCAGGAACACATGGTTGAAGTTACATTATTCCATGCCCAATCCATGACTTTAATGAGAGGATTCCAAAATATTTCCTTGTCCAGATTATCATATTTCGGGCTGGCTCCTGTTATTATCAGGGCGTCCAACCCTTCATCCTGAAGCTTTTCAAAAGGTTCGTAGTATTGCGAGATATAAGCCTGAGTTTCGGCGCCACGCTCAATTTCCGGAAGAGTAAAGGGATGTATATAAAGCTGAGCAATTTGATTACTTTCACCTACGAGTCTAAAAAACTGACGTTCGGTTGCTTGAAGGGCCGCATCAGGCATCATGTTAAGAAAACCAATATGCATTTCGCGAATATCTTGATGCTGCGCACGTTCAGCAGGTAAAATCGTGCGTCCTTCTTTTTTAAGCCGATCGAATGTCGGCAAATCGTTATAAGCAACCAACGGCATGAATAACTCTTTGCTTTTAAAACTATTTCCCTGTAAAACACTATTCTGCTAAAAAGGCAGGACCTAAAATAGGGGCAAAAAGGCCGACATGTCAAAGACATTGAACGAAATTCGCGAAGAAATTGATGCCATTGATACAAATGTGCATGATCTTCTTATGCGCAGAGCAGAGCTTGTCAACTCAGTAGCGTCCGCGAAGAAAAAAGAAGGTCTGCAAATCGTTCAGCCTGCACGCGAGGCCGCAATGATAAGGAGATTACTCACGCGTCATTCCGGCCCATTACCCAAAACAACGATCATAGGTATATGGCGTGAGCTCGTCGGCGCAGTGGCTTTGCTTCAAACGGGACTGAGTGTTTGTGTCGCAGGACAAGAAAACGACCCCACAGCATGGGAACTGGCCAAGCAATATTTTGGTAGCGCCGTACCGATGAAGCGTGTAGGTAACGCCGCTGAGGCAATTAACTCTGTATTGGAGGATGAAACGTCCTTTGCCGTTATGCCGTGGCCTGAGCAGGGTGATGAAAACCCTTGGTGGGGAAATCTTTTTTCTCATAAGGATTTGTCAATTATCACGGCCTTGCCTTATGGCGCAGAAAATATAGAGCTAGCGTCAAGAAAAGTACTGATCCTTTCAAAAATTAAATTTATGGATTCGGGAAATGATATTAGTATCATCGGCCTTGAGCTTAAGGGCGATATCCGGAGAGATAAAATAAAGGAAGAACTGGAAACTTTGGGTTTCGAAGTGCTTGACATCTATTCTGCTATATTGGGTGTTCAAGGCCAAAACAGAATACATCTGGTAGAACTTGTCGGCTTTATTAGGGATAGTGAAAGTCAGCTTAAAAAAATATCAAAGCTGTTTGGAGATAATTATTATAATTCTGTGATGATTGGCGGCTATCCGGCGATGCCGGAAATTTATGAAGACGCATCTTAGGGAAAGTCCCCTGAATATAAATGAATTATCACAAAATTTTTAAGCCTTAGATATAAGGCAATAGAGGTATTATTATGTTTGAAAAAGTAACGATTATAGGACTGGGTCTAATTGGCTCATCTATCGCCAGAAATGTGCTGAAGCATAAATTGGCAAAAACACTTGTAACAGCGGATATAAATAAAGATGTCTGCGAAAAACTGGTGGAACTGGAATTAGGACATATTGTCACAGATGATTTGGCTCTAGGTGTTGAAGACGCTGATCTTGTCATTCTGGCTGTGCCGGTTGGGGCAATGGAAAGTGTTGCCAAAGTCATTGCACCAAACTTAAAACAAGGCGCCATAGTCAGTGATACAGGCTCGGTCAAGGTTTCAGTCATAGAGCAAATTAAACCGTATTTACACAAAGGTGTTGAACTTGTTCCAGCGCATCCGATAGCCGGAACCGAATTCTCAGGACCGGAATCTGGATTTATTGAGTTATTCGAAAAGAAATGGTGTATCATCACACCGCTTCCCGAGACTGATGTTCGCGCTGTCGAGAAAGTTTCGGAATTTTGGGAAGCTATGGGCGCTGTTATTAATATTATGGATCCGCAGCACCATGATCTGGTGCTGGGTATTACTTCCCATCTGCCGCATTTAATCGCCTACACAATTGTCGGTACAGCGGAAGAATTATCCGATGATATTAAGTCTGAAGTTATTCAATTTTCGGCCTCTGGCTTTCGTGATTTCACACGAATAGCTGCTTCCGATCCGACAATGTGGCGCGATGTGTTTTTGAATAACAAAGATGCTGTTTTGGAGGTTCTGCAGCGTTTTAACGAAGATCTCTCAGCCATGCAAAAAGCAATCCGTAAGGGGGACGGAGAGTATCTTTATCAACGCTTCGATAAAACACGGGCAATCCGTAAAGCGATTATAGAGCAGAAAGTTGGAAGTTGATTTCAAAACTTTGTTGAAGATAAACAGCAAACATACGGATTAGCTGTAAACATATATTGATAGCTATTGTATTATCAACTTTATGAAAGAGTCTCTTCTTACAGATGTTTTCTGGCATGCCGGTTTTTTTCTTGCATTATCAGCACTGGTTATACCAATGCTCCGATATTTCAAGGTTCCGGTTGCACTCGGCTATTTGTTTGCGGGCATTGCTTTAGGGCCTTATGGTTTAGGTGGATTGGCACCTCAACTCCCTGTTATTGATGCTATAACATTGAAAGAGGCTGCTCACGTCAAAATCATGGCCGAGCTTGGGATTGTATTACTCCTGTTTGTTATTGGTCTGGAGCTCACACCGCGCAGGCTCTGGCAAATGCGTAGTCTGGTTTTTGGTCTTGGCGGGGCGCAAGTTGTAATCACAGCAAGCATAATAGGCATAGTTGCTTTGATGTGGGGAAACTCTCCGCAAGTTTCTTTATTATTGGGATTGAGCCTTGCTTTGTCTTCTACCGCAATGGTCATTCAGTGGCTACATGAGCAAAAGCTATTTATAACCCATATGGGCCGAAGCAGCTTTAGTATTCTGCTTTTTCAGGATTTAGCCGTCATTCCCATTTTATTGCTCTTGACTATTTTAAGTTCAGACACAGGGGATAATCTCTTTGAATTTGTATCAGTTGCTTTGCTGAAAATGGGTCTTACTGTGTTGGCCATTTATTTTATAGGAAAAATGACGTTTAAACCTGTTTTCAAATTTGCAAACAGTCATGGCGGCTCCGAAGTTTTTATGGCCCTTAGCCTTCTTGTTATTGTTGTTTGTGCCTCTATTGCCTCTATTGCCGGACTTTCAATGGCACTCGGCGCTTTTATCGCAGGGTTGCTTCTTGCAGATACAGAATATCGGCATGAAATTTCATCGTTGGTTATCCCCTTTAAAAGTATGCTTTTGGGTATATTCTTCTTCTCCTTTGGTATGGGTATAAATTTATCTTTTATTGCTCTTAAGCCCCTGTGGTTATTTTTATCTGTTTTTGGCCTCATGGCGTTAAAAGCCACCATTATATTCATATTGTGTAAGCTATGGAAACAATCCACAGCCGTAGCAGCTGAAAGCTCGATATTACTTTCACAGGCGGGAGAGTTTGGTCTCTTGGTTGTTGGAAGCGCTTTAGCAGCAAATCTTATGACCGAAGATATCGGTCAGTTTATGCTGATTATTGTGGGTATGACGATGTTGCTATCGCCGATCATAGCCCCATTGGCAAGAAAAGTCGGAGAGTTTATTGAACATAGAACTCATAGTGCCAGTGATTATGAAGCCAGCCATGCCGAGAATAAAAGCCAGCATATTGTTATTTTCGGTTTTGGTCGGGTTGGAAAATCTGTCGGGGACACTTTGAGCCAAGAAGGGTTTGATATCCTCGGATTTGATAAGAACATTGAGCGCGTGCATATAGCGCGTTTAAAATCGAGTCCCGTTTATTTCGGAGATGTAACCAGAAAATCTACACTTCAGGCAGCGCAGCTTGATAAAGCCTTATGTGTTGTCATTACGATAAATGATTTCGAGGCAATAAGAAGAATTGTAACATTGTTAAGAAACACCAATGCTTCGATACCAATTGTCGTACGAGCTCAAAATATTGAAGACACACAAATGTTCGAGAAATTGGAACATATTGATGCTATAGCAGAAGATGTACTAATTGGTTCTGCCTTATCGGAAAAGATATTACAACATTGTGGAAATAAACATGAAACCCCGGAAGCATTAGGAGCTTAAGGCTTGAGAGGCCTTTCTCTGCGCTTATATTCAATTTTTGGATGAGTAGGTGAGAAATCGTCTTTATCCCACGTTTTGACCTTAAATCCGCCAATAAACAAACCTGACTCACGACTGAAAATTTTGGTTTCTACAACGCCGTCCTGCTTGAGCATATTCAGGATTGTCCGCGCCATATTGGCTTGCTTGTCTCTAATTATTCTTTTCTGTTCCAATGAAGACACAAAATCATCATAGCCAATAATTTTTAATGTTAGATCAAAGATTGGGATTTCCTGATCTTTTTGAATTTTGACATCCCCGGCAATTTCTATACGTAAAACATCTTTTGCCAGAGTGATATGCTCAATGGAAAGAATATCTCCTTTTATGATAAATATAGAACTAAGACTATCGAAGACCATACCAGAAGCCCATCTATCATTAAGGATTTCAACTTCTCCAGTTGTTATTTCAATGGGCATAGCCGGCAACATCCAGCCCTCTGCATGAATGCTTTTGAAAGTAAAACTGCCTTCCTCCAGACCTATTAATTGCTGCGGGAAATCAAGGTTTAATTTAAAGGGAAAGCCGCTCGCGGCGGGCGAGGTTAAAACCGCACTTGTAATTTGCGGGTTTTTCTTAAACTCTTCTATGAAATTATTTACGCCCTTTTGAACAAAATATGCGGATGTAAACCAGTAAGCACAATAGAGTGCTGTAAGAATAGCTGCAAAAATTCCTAATCTACGTAAAGCATTGCCAGAAGACGGGATAGATTTAAATCCTTCTTCCAAAAGCGCGTTACTGCGAGATTCTATAATAGTTTCTAACTCCTTTAATGTATCACCGGCTTTCTCTTTGATATCAATGGGTGGCAAAAATTCAAAAATCACCCGGCCCGGTTTTTTGCACCAGCTATGCTTAGGGTAAAATAAACCTGTATTAAGAGCCATTGGAATAATCGGCAAGCCCGTACTTTCCTGCATGCGGATAATCCCGATCTTATAGGGCTTTTCCTTCGTAGTGGTTTCCGGTTTCACCCGTGTGCCTTGTGGAAAGATTATAATGGGCCGCCCTTGTTTAGCCACTCGCTGCGCCCCGTCTTGTAGTGATTTAATTGCCTTTTTGGGTGAAGACCTATCAATGGCAATCACATCGCTTTTTGCCAGATATTGCCCCCAAAACGGAATTTTTAATAGCTCCTGCTTAAGTACGATAGCCGGATCATTAAATAATATATGAAGCTTGAATGTTTCATAAGCGGATTGATGTTTGGCTGCGAGCAGAAAGCTTCCTTGCCTAGGCAGATGTTCTATGCCGCGCACTTCATAAGTTAAACCTAAAATAAATTTTTCCAGCAAAGATGTCATGCCAACAAAGAAATACACCACCATCATATAAACAGAGCGAGGAAGAAACAAAGTAGGGAGCAGCAAAATACAGCTAATGCCCGTGATAATATAAAAACAGATATTAAAAATTGTTGATCTAAAAAAATACGGGGTCATAGCTTATTTCAGGAAATTCTTTTCTACATAAATCGTGGCATCACGAAACAGGTTTTTGTTGTATTCGCTGAAGGTCACAGACCAAAAGAACGGACTTGTGAGATTATTTTCATGTGTAACAGGGTAAGGTGTTATCAAAAGCTTTGGCATTATGTTTTTAAATTCTTTTATAGCTCTGGGCATATGATAGGCCGAAGTCACAAGCAAGACTTCCTTGATATCATTTTTCTCAACCCAGTTTTTGGATTCAATAGCATTCTCAATTGTTGTGGTGGCCTCGCGCCCAAAAGTAATACAACATTGAGGTAAAGCTTTGGCCTTATCATCCCATAAGGAAAGAATATCTTTATCCGGTGATTTTGGATGGACTCCGGTTATTAAGAGCTTGGGAGCCTTCCCATTCGCAAAAAGTTTTAGGCCTTCCTGAATTCTATTCTTGCCGCCCGTAAGAATAATGATGCCGTCCTTGCTTTCTACATTTTCAGAATGCGTATTTACTAAGACCTGAGTAACAAACCATCCATAACCGCCCAGCCATATGAGCAATAATAGAAAAAGCAAAGTTTTCAAGAATCTTGATACTAACATGATGCTCTAGTTTTAAAGCATATCCTTTAGGGAACGCAAGACTGTTTGATACGCGGTCACAGAAGTTATGGCAGGAAAAAACAAAGGAAAAGCCAGTATCATCAAAAAAGATATAAAAGAAATTTCGAGTGACGGGATGAGCGGGCTGTCTATAAGTTGTGAGAATATCATTAATATGAATACGGAGACTAGCCCCAGAAAAGTACCAAGAATAGCGCCCTTAAAGGCAATAATGCTCATATGACGACGAAATTGTTTGGCGATATAAATATCAGGCGCTCCGATGAGATGCAAAAGCTCAATTTCCTTTTTATGAATGGCCATGCGGGCACGCACAGCAGCAATAATAGCTGTAATTGTTGTGCCTATAATGATGACTGATATGATTAAGGACAAGCTTTGAAGGATACCTGCAAAGCGAATAAGTTCACTGAGCCATTCCTGATGATCCTCAAGATTAGCGTAAGAAGACATCTCGGCAAGGTCTATACGAAAATCATCAAGAGTCGTTGGAGCATTCTCCTTGATTTCAAGTGCAATCAGTCCTGGCAAAGGCACTTCGCTAAAAAGTAAGTCCTGACCGATCCATGGGTCCAGAAGTTTACCCATGTCCTTATCTTCCAAAATTTCAGCACTTTTGACAAATGGGTGATTTTCAAGCTTAATTTGTAGTCTTTCTGTTTCACGCTTTACCGTATCTTGCGATAATAAATGCCCATCTTTGGTCTCGATCGGGATTTCAATAGTAACCTTATTTTCCAGACCTGAAGACCAACGCTCTGACATATCATGCAAAGCCAAAGAACCACTCAGCGATAAAACGGCAAGAAAAACCATCAGCGTCACAAGAATAAGCAGGAATTTTGTATCCGGCGATTTCTCTAGAGGCAAATCATAGCCTGAGCGCATGTTTTCAAAGCGTATATCTATAATCTTTATAAAAAGATCTAATCCAAGCTTAAAATTTTTCCTCTTAATACTACTCATATTAATACACATCTCTTATGGTTTTAATTAAAAGGTCTTTTTTGCTATTTGAATAGATTGATCCATTATCAAGTAGTAATTTAGAGTGTTTGTATCTCTCCATAATATCCTGATTATGAGTGGCAATCACAGTGGTCGTACCCATTTTATTAAGTTGTTCAAAAAGCCGCATCAGGCGATAGCCCATCTCACTATCCAGATTTCCCGTAGGTTCATCAGCCAGCAAAAGCTTAGGACGTGTAATGACTGCTCTGGCAATGGCAATGCGTTGCTGCTGCCCGCCTGACAGTGTTGGAGGCAATGAGTTTTGAGCATCTCCCAGACCCACCCAGTCAAGCAATTCACTGACATTGCTTTTGATTTCCCTTTCAGGCTTGTTTTGAATTCTTAGAGGAAGTGCAACATTGTCGAAAGCGGTGAGGTGATTTAAAAGACGATAATTCTGGAAGACTACACCTATTTTTTGCCGCAGAGAAAAGAAATCTTCGCGGGTCATATGCTTTGTATCCTGCGAAAGCATGGTAATCCTGCCTGATGTGGGACGATGACCCAGATACAAAAGGCTCATTAACGAGGTTTTACCGGAGCCGCTAGGGCCGGAAAGAAAATGATAAGAACCAGGGGCAAGCGTAAAGTTGATATTTTTTAAAATATCAGGACCATTTTCATAGTTAAATGAAACATTTTCAAACTTTATCAAGACATACTACTCCGTGCCCAAAGTACTCAAGGGGCATCCTGCATCTTATTCTTTGCATCCTGCACGTCCAGAATATATTGGATTGCCAATGCTTTTTTATAGGGATTACCAATCATAAGAGATGAATCATAGGCTTCCTCATACATCTCTTTATCGCCTAAAATTTTAGAAACAGTTTGATAAGCTTTATCGCGGAAGGATTCGGTATCGATGAATCCAATGCTCTTTTTAACTGCGACGTAATCTCCAAATTCGGCTTGAATCTCGGCAGTTTCTCCGAAAGCTTTATTTCTAAGGGCTTGATTCTCCATATCATGTGCTGTTTTCCAAGACCCCTCATTGTCACCAGCAAAGGCTTGTGACATTGCAATATAGGTTAGGGCAATCGCATAAGAGGGTGGATGATCAATTTTTTCAGCCTTATTCCTAAGAGCTTTAAATATTTTTTCATTATGTTCGGAAGGAAAATGATGATCAGCCACAGCCATGCCGATGCCTCTGATTGTCATAGCCTGAGTATCAGGCGTTTGTATTTTTTCAATCATGTTATAGGCCTGATCAAAATTATTATTTGCCGCCAAGGTTTTGGCTATTTCACGGTAAACCTGATCACGCCAAGCCGTATTATCAATTTTTTCAGCCGTAGAAATTAATGTATTGATGACACAAATTTTCTCCTTAACATCGCATTTTTCATCTGTTTGTGCATGGCTGGGGTGGATGAGACATACAAAAACCAAAAAAGCAGGTAACTGAAACAATATTTTATGATAGGCTGTAGACTTCATAATGCTGTTTATCCCTTTATTCGAGTTCACTTAATTTCTTTAGACCGATTTTATACTGTTAAGAATATGATTCTCACATGTCCAAACTGTAGCACTCGATTTAATTTCTCTAAAGAGGGTTTAGGGGAAACAGGTGTAAAAGTACGCTGCACAGAATGTTTTGAAGTCTGGCACCAGAATCCTGTAGATGAGGATGATATTCCGGTTCAGGATGATATTAATGATGGAGAGACAGAGACAGAGACAGAGACAGAATCGGAGACAGAATCTGAAAATCTAGATAGTGGTGATGGGCTTGAAATGGCCGGAGATAAGTCCGAAATGCAGGATTCGATTGATAACCTGCTCGACAACACCGATGGCCCTGATGAAAATGCTGAGAACCCTGAAAATAAGGAAGAAGAACCTCTATTAGATGAGACAAATATATCAGAAGCCGAGGAAAATCAGGGTAAAAACGATCATAAGAGCACTGAAAATAAGGAAAATGAGGATAAGGCTAAATTAGCCCAAGGCAAAATACCCGACAAAAGGGTCGTGTCATTTGGTGCTGCAGGCGCAGTATTTCTGCTCTTCTTTATTATCCTTTTAATTATTAGAAATCCTCTGATGAGCAGCTATCCTTCAATGCACGGGTTTTACAGTCTTTTGGGTCTAGGCATGGAAGTACCAGGAAAAGGTCTGGTCTTTGACAAAGTTACTTCAGCCATGACCAAGAACGAACTTCATATTAAGGGTAAAATTGTTAACCTGAGCAATGAAGAACGGGATATTCCTTTGATAGAGGCTTCTATCAGGGATAAGGATCATCATCCTAAGGAAATCTGGCACATCGTCGTACCAGAAGGATCTATCGCGGGGGAGGAAGAAATGAATTTCACCTCTGTATATCATGTGAAAGAGCCTATAAAAGACGATTTCAAAAAAAACAATGATATTCATTTTCGTTTTGTCATGAAAAAACCTGATGCGGATATGTCTTCTGATGGAGAACATGCTGAAAAAGGGCATGGGGAAGATGATAAGCACGATGTGGAGCATAGCGCCAATGATACCGGCCATGAAACAAAAGAGCATCATGGTGAAGATACCCATCCCAAAGAGGATTCACATCATTCTAAAACTGACGAAGCAGGCGACGATAATATTCCCGCTCATCACTAGGACGGCTTAGATCGCCGGAGCGTTCTCTAAGAGTTTTTAAAATTTCCTCAATGCGCTTGCGTTCGGCCTCATCCGGTATCTTGACGTCCGAGCCATGTGCAGATCCACTCGGATCATCTTCTCCGCCATAAGGACGGCCCAAAGGATCATATTGCTGGGACCCGCGACTCATGCCAAAGCCGATCATTTGCTGCATACGCTGCTGAAGCTGTTGGCTTAATTCCTTTTGGCCTTCTTTTAGATACTCAATGGCCTTTTCCTGATGTGGAATAGATGTTGACGGCGCATTCTCACCCAAAGCCTTGGATGAACCGCGCATTTCCTGTTCTGCCTTACCAAGACTTTCAGGAACTTCGTCGATTTTTTCAGCAGCTCTCATCATAAGCTGACCCAGAACATAGCGCAGTGCTTCTTGCTCGGCTTTATTTTCTGTCGTATCCGCACTTATACTCTTTTCCATCCTTTCTGTTTCAGGGGTCGGAGAATCTGCCGGCTCTGGTGATGGAGGAAATCCTTTCATATTAAAAGGATCATTTCCTTGTCTGGTGCTGTTATCTTGAGTTTGTTCTGAAGATTGTTTTTGCCGTTTTGTTATCTTCTGCAATTTTTCCTGCTTTTCGGTTTGCTCAAGCAATGCTTCTTGTCTCTTTATCAACTCTTCAAGCTCGTTAATCCCTTCTTGCATCATTTGCATATCAGACGGCATATTATGCATCATAGAAGGGTCCATCATTTCCATCATACGCTGGAGCTGGGAGAGCATTTCCTGCGCGGATTTCGTATCACCGTTTTGTAAGTGGGATTGTAATTCATCCAGAAATTTAGAAAGATTATCAGGGCTTATGGCATTGCGCATTTCTTCTTCT
>JAOUOR010000006.1 GCA_029880245.1 Alphaproteobacteria bacterium | reverse complement strand
GTCCTCGGAAAAGGCCACGACCTGCATGCCCGCCATGCGAATATCATCTGATGATTCGGGCTTTAATGTTTCGATACGCGCTCTGGTTTCATTCGAGACATCATCAACCATTGCCCCGATCATATTACGCTTTAGCTCATTAACCAGATAGCGTTCCGACAAATCAGGATATCGCTTGCGCACCGTCTCCAGAATTTCACGCATCAATGTAACCTCTTCCAGTTCCTCGACCGAGAATAGCTTCGCCCTTACGCCATCTTCAATGTCATGATTATTATAAGCAATATCATCGGATAGAGCCGCAACTTGCGCTTCCATTGAGGCATAAGTATCAAGTCTTAAATCAAACTTTTCATTGAGTTCCCGCGCAGCGATGTGAGGCTGCCCTTTCACAGGACCATTATGTTTAACTACACCTTCCAGCGTTTCCCATGTTAAGTTCAGTCCGTCAAACTCCGGGTATTTTCGCTCTAATGTGGTCAAAACACGCAAAGACTGGTCGTTATGTTCAAAACGGCCATAAGGCTCCATTGCTTTTTGTAAATAGTCCTCACCTATATGGGCAAAGGGTGTGTGCCCTAGATCATGGGCCAGCGCAACAGTTTCGGCCAAATCTTCATTCACCATAAAAGAGCGCGCCAAGGTGCGGGCAACTTGCGAAACCTCCAGCGTATGGGTCAGGCGCGTCCGGTAATGATCGCCCTCATGATAGACAAAGACTTGCGTCTTGTATTTCAGGCGGCGGAAAGCACTGGAGTGGATGATGCGATCACGATCTCTTTGAAACGGCGTGCGGTGACGGCTTTCCGGCTCGTCATGAACACGGCCCAAAGATTCTTCCGGCTTGCAGGCATAAGGGGCCAAGGGTAGCGCACAATAATTATAGGATGGTTGGTTCATAGCGGTTGCTTTTTACTGGGGTTATATATTATACAAGTATCCATGAGATTAAACGTTGATGAAACAGCCGTAAAGCGTATTCATGACCTTCGCAAGGAACAAGCGAAGGATAAGTTGAGATTGCGCGTTAGAATCGAGGGTGGAGGCTGCTCCGGCTTCCAATATGTTTTAGAACTGACCGATGATGAACTGGATGAAAATGATCTGGTCTTTGACGATATAATTGTGACCGATGATGTCTCAATAGGCTTTCTTGCAGGCGCTACGATTTCTTTCGAGGATAAATTAATGGGAGCAGAATTTAAAATCGACAATCCGAACGCATCCTCAGGTTGTGGTTGCGGATCATCTTTTTCTACGATATAAAAATACTTCAATTTCAAAATAAGGAGCCATGAAAAATGAGTGAGACACTATATGAACGTATTGGTGGAAGAGATGCTGTGAACGCGGCGGTCGATATTTTCTATGACAAGATAATGGCGGATGATCGCATCAATCATTATTTCGAAAATCTCGATATGGTCAAGCAGCGCGGCAAGCAAAAGGTGTTTTTGACTTATGCCTTTGGCGGCGCCCCTAATTATTCAGGAAAATCAATGCGCGAAGCCCATAAGCACCTTAATCTGACCGAGGATGACTTTAATGCTGTGGGCGAGAATTTGGTGGCTACGCTTAATCAATTGAACGTGCCTCAAGGGCTGATTGATGAGATCATGGATATTGTGGCAAGCACCAAGGACGATGTTCTCAATCGTTAAAAGCACCTTGCTGAATAGCTTCAAACTGTTATTCTCTTATGCATGAAAATTGCTTCATGGAATGTTAATTCGATCAAAGCGCGCGGCGATCACGTCTTGCGCTATTTGAGGGAAAGTGAGTCTGATATCCTGATGGTGCAGGAGCTTAAAGGTCTTGAATTCCCGAAAGAATCGATCGAAGCCGCGGGCTATCATAGTCATATAGTTGCACAAAAAGCCTATAACGGCGTTGCTATTATGAGCAAAACGCCCTTTGACGTGGTGCAAGAGGCTCTTGAGGGTGATGCCTCTGATGAGCAAGCGCGTTATCTGGAAATTAAAATTGATGACGTGCATTATATTAATATCTATTTGCCTAATGGTAATCCAGCGCCGGGGACGAAATACGAGTATAAGCTTGGCTGGATGAAAAGATTGAAGCACCGTGTGAGTGCTTTGGTGGAAAGCCATACGCCCTTTATCATAGGCGGCGATTTCAATGTCATCCCCGAGGGAAAAGATTGCCATGATCCAAAAACATGGAAAGATGATGCCCTGTTTCATATTCAGACGAGAAAAGCTTTCAGGTCTCTTTTGAATTTAGGGCTTACGGATGCTTTTCGTGTTTTTAATACAGGTGATAAAAACTATACATTCTGGGATTATCAGGCCGGAGCGTGGCAAAAAAATAATGGCATCAGGATCGATCATTTTCTGCTGTCCCCGCTTATGGCAGATAAGCTGGAAAATTGTGTCATTAACAAAGAGCCGCGCGGGTGGGACAAGCCTTCTGACCACACGCCCATTGAATTGACGCTAAAATTAACGCCATAAAAGAAACAGTGATGATTTTTCTTCTAAGCCGTGATAAAGTATTATGAATTTGCGTTTTCCTCATATTAAATCCAGAAGCATGCCATGAAAAAAACTCCCTCCAATATCCTAATATTGAGCCTTTTTATCTTTATCCTAGCCGGATGTACGACCAATAATCTTCCCTATATGAAGGAAGAAACAGCCAGAAGACTGGCTTCGGCGGCGTGGATGGTGGAGCGGGATGTATCTTCTGGCGCCCTGCCCTTAAGGGTCTATGAGCGGATGCATGAGCGGCGCAAGCCTGCCAATATCTATATAAGCGGTGAAGGCGGCGCCCTTGGCGTGAGTTTTAATAAAGCCCCAGAAAATCCTGTGGCCCTGCATCTGGCGACTAAGGACAAAGCGGATAATCTGGCCTATATAGCGCGGCCTTGCCACTATATCGGCGCTGAAAATTGCGCGCAGAAATACTGGGGCGGAGCGGAATATTCGGAGGATGTCATTAATGCCTATTCCCTTGTGCTTGATGATATGGCCAAGCGTTATGACATTAAAGGATTTAACCTGATTGGTTATTCCGGTGGTGCCACCATTGCGGCGCTTTTGGCCGATAAACGCAGCGATATATTATCGATACGAAGCGTTGCAGGTATATTAGACACAGATACATATTCTGCTATTCATGAAAAAACGGCTTTTGAAGGTCCCGTAAATCCATCTCTTATTGCTGTTCAAATTAAAGATATTCCACAATTCCACTTTATTGGCGGTAAAGACGAAGAAGTGCCTCCGGCTGTTCTTCACGGCTACCTTCAAGCTACTCCGCCATCTAATTGCATTCATAATCTGATGGTGCAGGAAGCCACGCATGATAAGGGCTGGGTCGATAAATGGCCGGAACTTCTGGATCTGCCTCTTACCTGCTATATGATGACGGAGAAAATGACTTTACCGGCCGGGACAGAGGAACTAAAAACCTTTGAACCGGATTTTGGCAAAGCTTTGAAAAAAAATGCAAAGCGTAAAATTTCGCCGGAAAAACCTGTAAAGCCTTAAGTTATGAGATGTCTGAAAAATCAGAAATAGTGATGCGGGGGCTTCGTATGCGCTGCCCCAAATGCGGAGAAGGTAAATTACTCCGGCGGTTTCTCGTGCCTCTTGGTGAATGCTCAGAATGTCAGGAAGACTTTGCCCCGCTTCGGGCGGATGACGGGCCAGCATGGGCAACGATTCTTATCACAGGGCATGTTATCGTGCCGCTATCCTATAGTTTTCTGAGCCATGACACTCAATCACTCTGGAGCGAAATCTCTGTTATTATTCTGGCTGCCCTGACACTGGTGGCGCTTATCCTGCCGCGGGCCAAAGGTGTTTTTATGGCCATTATCTGGATGAGCCGACAAAAAGCCGGAATATAGACACCCCGTCTATTCTTATAGAAAGACAGGCTAATCCCATTCTTGCGTTTTCATAATACTTAACTTATAATTCCGGCATGACTGATCAAACCAACCCTTTCAAGACGCCCGAAGATCGTGAGCGCTATGGACAATGGCTAAAAGGTGCCTATGACGCCGCGCGACTTTATGACGGTTCGGAAGCGGCATATGAAAGAGTTTTCGAGCCTTTGGTTGAAATGGATAAATTCATTATGGGCATGAATAATGGTCTTAAATCCCAAGATTTAGAAGAGAATTTTGCCAATGCCGCTCTGCCCTATAAAGTTTTGCTTCCAGAAAACCTAACGATTTCCAATATCCTGAATGAGGTTACGTCATATTATGACCGTCTCCAGAACGCCGAGTTGGACGACGTTCTTGAACAATTGCGCAAGGGCGGTGCACTGGTCATACCATCCGCGAAAACCTTCGTACAAACAGGTGAAGGAAAAATTCAGCCGCCCTCCGGCGGTGGGCAAAGTTTTAAAATAGAAACCCAGCCCCGTCTGGCCATGCTGATCAAACATCTTCAGGAGATGGATACTAAGACTCATACGAATAATCTGATTATTCGTCCCTGCACTGTTGATCCACGTATGGTGCGTCAGCTTCCCTATGTATTGGTACAAATTCCGCATCTGGATAAAGAAATTGCCGTGTGCGATCAAGTCGGCGAAACAACCTTTGTGGGGCAGCGCATTATCGGCCCCGTTCTGTGGGAATCTCTTAGTAAAGATCAACTCAAGGCCCGACCCGATATCACAGCTATAAAATTTAACAACGAAGATTATTGGTGGTCGGAAATCAAAGCCATATTGGAAGGCGCAGAGATAAAGCCAAAAGTCAAAAATCTTGCCGCTTTTGCCCGCAAAAAACCGCCGCTTGATCGGCAACTAATTAAACTCAGCCTTCTGGCACATCGCCTTGCCACCGGCAAATGGTTGTCGAGACACACTAAAGGCCCGGATGGCAAAAAAGGTAGTTACATCCTCAAATACGGACCCTATGCCGAGCAGATAACGGTAAATGCGTTGAATAGCGCTCTTAGACAAAGGATAAGAGGTTTGCCTGGAGGATCGTCCATTTCTAAACTTAATAGAGAAATCTCCGATGAACACGGTCTAGATTATAAAAACATCCATGATCAGGATGATCTTGATTTGCTCCTGATTAAACTCAGCCTGCTGGCGCATCGTCTTGCCACCGGCACATGGCTGCATAGCACTACTAAAGGCCCGGATGGCAAAAAAGGTAGTTACACCCTCAAATACGGACCCTATGCCGAGCAGATAACGGTAGGTGCGTTGGATAGCGCTCTTAGACAAAGGATAAGAGGTTTGCCTGGAGGATTGTCCATTTCTATACTTAATAAAGAAATCTCCGATGAACATGGTCTAGATTATAAAAACATCCATGATCAGGATGATCTTGATTTTCTCCTGATTAAACTCAGTCTTCTGGCGCATTATCGTGCCACCGGCACATGGCTGTATAGCACTACTAAAGCTCCGAATGGTAAACGTGGTAGCTATGTCCTCGAATACGGCCCTTATGCCGGGCAGATAACTGTAGCTAATTTGGATAACACTCTTACAAACAGTGGTAGAGGTTTGCCCGGGGGATCGTCGATCAGAAAACTCACAAAGGAAATACGTGAGGAACTTGCTGAGCTTGGGGAGACTTTAACACAATCTCCCCCGAGCCGGAGTGAATCCAAACTTCCCGTCCTTGACGTATAATCTTATGGCTCTAGGCTAGAGCCTTATTTTAAATGTGGATCAACAGGGACGGCCTCTTTGCAGCGTCCTAATCTTACCCTATATATAAGTCGCTATGGCCTCGGGATCAAAGAAAGTCATTATTGCCGCGCTTATCGGGAACAGTCTTATTGCTGTGACCAAGTTTATTGCATCTACTATCACAGGAAGTGCGGCTATGATGTCGGAGGGGATTCACTCGCTTGTTGATACGGGCAATCAAATTCTTCTTCTTTATGGATTAAAAAGAGCGGCCAAGCCTCCCGATGCGCGGTTTCCCTTTGGTCACGGCAAAGAGATTTATTTCTGGAGCTTTGTCGTTGCTATACTGATTTTTGCAGTGGGCGCAGGGATTTCCATGTATGAAGGCATTCAGCACATCATTCATCCGCCGGAACATATGCATAATGCCATGATCAATTATATTGTACTGGGGCTGGCTATTATCTTTGAAGGCGGCGCTTTGTACTATGCCCTTACGGAATTCAATAAGGTGCGCGGGGCGATGGGCTATGTCGAGGCGGTTCAAAAAGGGAAAGACCCTTCCTTATTTGTTGTCCTGTTCGAAGATTGCGCCGCGATGCTTGGCCTTTTGGTGGCTTTGTTCGGTGTTGCTATGGCACAAGTGACACATGATCCGTTTTGGGATGGTCTGGCTTCTGTTATTATCGGCCTGATCCTTGCGTTTACAGCGATCTGGCTTGCCTATGAGACCAAAAGCCTTCTCATCGGGGAAGGCGCAAGCCCTGAAATTATTCAGGATATAAAGAAACTGGCAGAGAAATATGGCTGTGTTAAAGACATTAACGAGGTTCTGACTCTTCATATGGGGCCGGAATTCTTATTAGTCACCATTAGCGCCCATTTCGATGATAATTTGCCTGCGGGAAAGATGGAAACCGTGATCGCCTCCATTACAAAAGACATTAAAGCCGGGCACCCTTTTGTGAAAAAAGTCTTTATCGAAGCCGAATCAGCCTGATAAAAAATCGTATAATTCTTTGATTTTACTTCTAAAAATATAGTTATTTGGCTTTATTTTGTGACAAGACGCAAGCGACGACGTGTAGATAACCTACATAAGGAGCGAAGCAACGCTGTCACAAAAGAAACGCAAATGACTATACATAAAATTTAGCCTAAATTTTATCCGAATATTACAAAAGTATTAACACTTTCCATATTATAATTACTATGTATAACTCTGATATCAGGGATATACAAAAGTTTATTATAATCTGCCGATAAAAGTGGGAAATGGCAGATTTTAGAGTATAGAATTTGGGGAGTAGAAGCTAATGGCTTATAAGGTATTTGATCCGGCTGAGAATAATGGTTTATTCGAGAGCAA
Organism: Alphaproteobacteria bacterium; assembly: GCA_029880245.1. Classification (GTDB taxonomy): domain Bacteria; phylum Pseudomonadota; class Alphaproteobacteria; order Micavibrionales; family Micavibrionaceae; genus UBA1672. Next base: position 39,262 of record JAOUOR010000006.1, on the reverse strand, counting down.
TCACGAGAGCCTATCCGGGCAAAATCAGGTTATATCTTCAAACGGACAAGATTCTCTGAATCTGCCGGATGAAAGCTATATTCGTGATGCTGATTTTTCACGTGATGGCATGGATTTGGTTTTGGAAACCGATCACGGTACAATCGTCATCGAAAATTACTTTGCCGATGCTACGCCCCCTAATCTTGTGGCGCCAAATGGCCTGACGTTGACTCCCGAGCTTGTGAATTCCTTTACCCATGGCGAGCAGCAATATGCCAATGCCGGAAATTCCATGAATGATGCCTCCCCTATTGGTGCGGTGCAGGAAATCAGCGGTGATGTAACCGTAACACGCACAAATGGCACAGTTGAAACAGCCAGTATCGGCACGCCGATCTATCAGGGTGATGTCATCGAGACCGACGCAGACGGCGCCGTCAATATTATGTTTGTTGATGAAACCACTTTTGCCGTGTCCGAAGATGCGCGTTTGGCTATTGATGAATATGTATTTGATCCGGCCACACAATCGGGCTCATCGAATTTTTCTGTTCTCAAAGGTGTGTTTGTTTTTACATCCGGCCTTATCGGGCGTGATGATCCGGATGATGTGGAGATTGACACTCCATCCGGTTCAATCGGTATTCGCGGAACAATCATAGCCGGTAATGTTGACACAGGAGAGATTACAGTCATTGAGGGCGCGATTGTCCTGCGGGACTTTTCAGGTAACTTTGTTACGCTGTCCAATCAATATGAAACCGCCAGATTTATGCCTGAAAGCAATACAATTGAATATATGGGCGAGATGTCTGCGAATGATGTTGTTACAAAATTCACAAGTGTATCCAACGTGAATGGTACATTGTTTTCTTCTATTCAAGATAGTGCTTCGGATGTTCAAGGGAGCACACAAAATGTTCAAGCCCCTGTTGAAGCAGAGACACAGCCAGAACAGAATTTAGTTGAAGATAACGTTACAAATGAGACAAAACTTTTAGATCCTACAATGGAAATGATCACGAGTGAGGAGATTGTTAAGTCCGGAACAGAGGAACAAATTTATGATTCTCTTGAGCCTGTGTTGGCAGATGATCCTATTCTTCAGCCTCTTGTCACGAGCGCGGATGGCAGTACGGAAGAACCTCTGCCACCTCCTCCTTCGAGTGATATAGCCGCTATATTCAGCGTCACCGTAAATCGTCTGGCGGTAGAAGAACACAACACCGGTGTCGTGGAAGTTGCTATTGTTAAAGGTCATTTTACAACCGGCATGACACTGCAGCTAAATGGTCTGTCACAAAGCTATTTTGACGTTATACGAATTGATCCGATAACTTTCAAAATTGTAACCAAACCGAATATTATCTTAGACACTAGCTCACCTATAGCTCTGGATTTTACAGCCACAGATATTAATGGTCATGTTTTTTCAAATATTGTTGATTTGAATATAATTGATGAGTCAGTAGCCCAGTTTGTTGGCCATAGTCCAAATGTTACCCCTTCAGGTCCCAACGCATTTTCCGCATCGGATAATAATAGCTGGGCTCATGATTTCTCTAAGGAATTTTATGATCCGGGTGGGAAAATTGCATCTTATAGCTATGAATTGTATGATAGCTCGTCTACACAGATTTCAGGCTTCCCGACAGGACCGATTTTAAATGCAAACATCACTATCTCCGGTACTATGTATCTGGATTTCGGAAACGTGACTACTGATACATACACGTTGATTGTCCATGCTTATGATGCGAATGGCAATCTAATTGATAGTACGAGTAATTATACATTTGAGACATTTAATGCCACTTCTACTACGAATACAAGTCTTGCCAGTAGTGAGATAGTCTCATTAGGTGCTGGCGATGATGGCGCTTCAATCAGTGGTAATAATAACCGTCTTTATACAAATGATGGCAATGATAGTGTCACTATAACCGGTAGTTCGAATGATGTGTATACCGATCAGGGTCAGGACACTATTGTTTATAACTCTGGCACAGGTAATCATATTTTCGCAGGGTTGGACAATGATATATTTATAGTTCAATCAACAGCCGGTATTGCAGACTTAGCTACTGGAACCAGCAATTTGTATTTTAATGGCGGTGGCGGATACGACAAGCTTAAATTTGCCAGTGCCGGAGCTATAGATTTCACAGCCATAAATGATACTTATCTGCATAATTTCGAGGTAATTTCGACTGTGCAGGGTTCGGCGCAAAATAACGCCATTACTTTATCCCGCTCGGATGTTCTGGCCATGACAGATGAAAATAATAGAATTGTCATCGAAATGGATTCCAATGATACTTTCGACTTTGTCAATGATGGGACAACAACCTTTATCCATCATGGTACAACAGCTGATGGAGCGTTTAATATTTATACAGACACCACAATTACCTTGCTGGTCAGCACGCAAGGTGCAATGGCAGCAGGAAGTGACCTCCCATAATCTGTGTATAACTATGTGTATAGTTTTAGCATAATTTTTTAAAATGATTTCTCAATGGCTCTTTTCCACCCGTGATAAAGAGCCATTGCTTCATCGCGAGACATAGAAGGCGTGTAGATACGATCTGCCTTCCAGTTTTTGCCGATTTCCTCTATGGATGAAAACATCCCTGCGCCAACGCCTGCCAGACACGCCGCGCCCCATGCCGTACATTCTGTAACCTTTGGAATTTCAATTGCTACACCCAGAATATCGGCCAGAAATTGACACATAAATTCATTGACAACCAAACCGCCATCAGCGCGCATAACGGCAATCTCCGACCGGCTATCCTCTTGCATAGCTTCCAGCAAATCACGAGTCTGATAGGCCTGAGCCTCCAGAGCAGCCCTTACGATATGGGCCTTGGTACTGTCACGCCCTAATCCGCAAATAATGCCTCTGGCCGCAGGATTCCAATAGGGAGCGCCTAATCCTGTCAAAGCGGGCACAAAATAGACTTCGCCATTCCCCTTGACACTTTTGGCCATATCTTCCGTTTCATTGACATGAGAAAACAAGCCAAGATTATCCCGCAAGAATTGAATTGCCGTGCCTGCATTAAAGATGGCCCCTTCTATCGCATAGGTAATTTTACCATCAATACGGTAGGCAATAGTTGTTAAAAGGCGGTTTTGAGATGCCTTAAAGGCGTCTCCAATATTCGTCAGGGCAAAACATCCGGTCCCATAGGTGGATTTGGTCATGCCCTTACCTAGACATCCCTGCCCAATAAGAGCTGCCTGCTGGTCTCCGGCTATGCCGCGAATCGGCAAATTAAGGCTAAGCCCCTCACACTTGATTCGGCCAAAATCAGATATATTGTCGAAAACCTCTGGCAAAACCGAATCATTGATATCAAACAGGTCCAGGAGATAATCATCCCATTTTTGGCCAATAATATTATAAAGCATTGTACGAGACGCATTCGTAACATCGGTTGCATGAACTTTGCCGCCTGTCAGGTGCCATAAAATATAGCTATCCACTGTTCCAAAAAGCAGATCACCCTGCTCTGCCAATGCTCTGGCCCCGTCAACATTGTCCAAAATCCATTTGATCTTGGTTGCCGAGAAATATGGATCGAGAAGAAGGCCCGTTCTAGCCTGTATACTCCTCTCACAGCCAGTTTTCTGAAGCTCCTTACAATAATCAGCTGTCCTTCTGTCCTGCCAGACGATCGCATTATAGACAGGATCTCCGGTTTTTCGATTCCAGCAAATAGTTGTTTCCCTTTGATTTGTAATTGCTACAGCACCAATTTCCACATTTTTCTTCACAGCTTTATCAACAATATTGTGAATTGACTTCTTCGTTGTACTGATAATGCTTTTCGCATCCTGCTCTACCCAGCCATTCTGTGGATAAATTAAATTCACAGGCTGTTGATGGATTGCTTTGATTTTCCCATCCAGAGAAAACAAAATAGCTCTCGAACTACTCGTCCCCTGATCGATGGCCAAGATACATGTCTCACTCATATGAACACCTTTTTTGAATTGGTTTTAAAGAAAACAGGATTGGAGGGCTTGATAGGTTTCATCGGAAATATGCACGCCCAACTTTGACCGTCGCCACACGGCATCGTCAACGCTTTGCGCCCATTCATAATATTTAAGATAGTTTATTTCGGCCTCAAAGACCTGATCACCGTAATTCTTTCCCAGATCATCCAAAGATCGAGCATTTTTCAGGATATATTCCATGCGTGTTCCATAGGCCCTTATATAGCGCTCCAGCACCTCTTCGGGAAGAAACGGGTATTTTTGAGCTTGCCTGTCTTTAAACGCTTTGAAAGACGTTTCCGGATTTAAACGCCTATCGGAAAATTCACCCCCTGCAAGCGGCTTATGGGCTGTCCATGCGGGGACATACCGGCCAGTGCTTTTCATGAGCTTATTAACAACTGCTTCTGATAAAGCGCGGTAGGTTGTCAATTTGCCGCCAAACACTGAAAGGAGCAGAGCGTCATAGCGATCATGGCGATAAATACGATATCCCCGCGTCACACAACGCGCATCGGATGATCCGTCGTCAAATAACGGCCTAACACCGCTATAGGAAAATATAGCCTCGTCAGGCTTTATCTGTGTCTTAAAAAAGCGGTTATGCGCTTCGCATAAATATGCGCTCTCGCTTTTAGAAATCATACAATCCTTCGGATCCCCCTCATAGGCTTCTTCTGTTGTACCTATGAGTGTATAGTGCCCTTCATAGGGTATAACAAAAACAATGCGCTTATCAGGCTGCTGGAGGATATAGGCGTTATCTCCCTCATAGAGCTTCGGGAAAATCAGATGGCTACCCTTCACCAACCGAACATTCGGGATATTCGGATCATCGCTGCTTAGTCCTGTATTATCCAGAAATTTCCGCACCCAGGGGCCTGTGGCATTTACCACCATTCGGGCCGTGACATCCTGCACCGTGTCATAATTCGTATCCCGTAAGGTCATGTGCCATATTCCGTTTTCAGACGTCATCCCCTCACATTTGGTGCGGGTCATAATTCGGGCGCCATGAATAGCTGCATCTACTGCATTCATAACTACCAGACGCGAGTCATCACCCCAGCAATCATAATAGGTAAAGCCGTCTTTATATTCGGTTTTCAGGTGATTTGACTTGCCCTTGAATTCTATTAAACCGGAAGACGGCACAGATTTCCGCCCGCCCAGATAATCATAGAAAAACAGACCAAGCCTGATTAGCCATAAAGGTCGTTGAGAAGGATCATGCGGTAAAAGCAGTTTCTGGTGGCGTATCAAATGAGGCGCCGCATAATAGAGCGTTTCTCTTTCTTTCAGAGCTTCGCGCACCATCCCAAATTCATACATCTCGAGATAGCGCAAACCGCCATGAATAAGCTTTGTACTGGCTGAAGAGGTGGCACCGGCCAGATCATCGGCCTCAACCAATAGAACAGACAATCCACGCCCCGCAGCATCGCGGGCTATGCCTGCTCCGTTAATCCCACCACCAATAACACATAAATCGTATTGAAGATTGCTCATACCATTGGGATTATACAGGAATTAAACATTTACGGAAAGTACCTTAATGTCCTGCACGGGCTAGAGATTATTAAGCTTTTTCTTAATAACGATCCTTAACTTGGTTTCTAATTGATCTGCTGAAAAAGGTTTACAGATATAGGCCGTAACACCGCTACTTTTAGCTTCCGAGACAGAAGCCATATCACTTCTCCCCGTAACCATCAAAAAAGGCACATCCGTATAGACTGTCCGCAATTGCCTTAGTAATTCAACCCCTGTAAGTCCGGGCATATTCCAGTCACAGATAATAAGATCGACAAAATCAAATGCTGTATCAATGAAAGCCAGAGCCTGCCTTCCGTCAGGAGCTTCAAAAACCTGCGTAACTCCCATTTCCGTGAGCATGTTTTTTATCATTGCCCGCGCCTCATTCTGGTCATCTACAACCAGAATTTTTATCTTTGAGAAATCAATGGAACCATCTGCTTTTGTGCTAGGCCGCATTTGTTTTATCTCCTTTTTTGTTTTTGACCGTTTCCCAGCGCATTACATCCTCCGCACCGTCGCCGTCATTCCCGTTACCTTCCTCGTGCAACTGCCTTAATAGCAATTTAGCCAAATGGTCGTAATTCACAGGCTTGGCAATAAAGCATGCATTTTCCGGTAAATTCACCGGTGCCATATCTCCATTAGCAGGATAACCACTCATGAAAATAGTTTTTGTCTTCGGTCTCATTGAGTGAAACAATTCCGCAAGCTTTACGCCATTCATTCCCGGCATAACCACATCGGTCAGCAGAATATCTATATTCCCTTCAAAGTCTTCCTGTACGATAAGGGCCTCATCTCCGTTCTCGGCCTCCAAAATGTTCAGCCCTAAATCTTGTAGTATATTGGAGACAAGCAGCCTTAAATCAGGTTCATCTTCTGCTATTAAAGCCGTGTAACCTTCGAGGGAGATTGAAGACAGATCCCCTTCATCACCTATAATTTTCTTAATAACTTTATTTTCACTAACCGGAATATAAACCTCCATACACGTCCCTTTTTTAGGCGTAGACGTGATATTGATTGCGCCGCCTATCTCGTTTACAAGGCCGTAGACAACCGACATCCCCAGCCCCGTTCCTTTTCCTGCCCCTTTGGTTGTAAAGAAGGGATCAAAAATTTTCTCGAGCACTTCTTTTTCCATTCCCATTCCCGTATCGATAACCTTAAGACAAGCATATTCTTCGGCTGGAATTTTTTCCTTTATGGATAAGGGCACATTTTCCGGCATTACTACGTCCAAACGCACAAATATCTGCCCTCCTTCGGGCATGGCGTCTCTGGCATTTAGAACCAGATTCATCATAACCTGTTCTATTGAATCATCCGAACAGAGTACAGGTACCTCGTCTTCAGAGATACTGATATCAAGGCTTACTCCTCCGCCTAGCAACGGGTTTAGAAGCTCGGCTTGTTCCCTCACAAGTGCACTCATATCTATAACTTCATTCGAAACTATCTTATGCCTGCTAAAGGTTAGCATCTTGCGTGTCAGTGCCGCTCCCCTTTTAGAAGCCGCATGAATACGATCCAGATATGTGTAGGTTTTGCTGTTTATGTCCACATCCATAGAGGCCATTTTTCTGAAGCCGTCAATAATGGATAAGACATTATTGAAATCATGCGCGATACCAGCGGCAAGACGTCCCAACGCATCCATTTTCTGGCCATGAGAAATCTCGGCTTCTCTCTGCTTTAATAAAGTTGTTTCACTGAATGTCCCAATAATCAGATCTATTTCACCTTTTTCATTTTTAATTGATGAAACTTTTGCACTAAACCATTGCAATTCTTCATTGGGCCTTTTGATCCGGATCTCGACCTCTTTGTCTATGGCATTGGATATGACGTTCCAAAGTATTCTCTTTTCTTCTTTATCCTGCATAATATCGAAAATTGACTGCCAGCCCTGTTCTTCGATTTCATCATAAGAATCGCCCAGCACATTTTTCATAGACTTGTTATAAAATACAACCGGATTACTCCCTTGCTTCGGATCAGTTACAAGAATACCGCTTGTCGATGCCTGTACAGCCTGCAATAGCTGTTTATTATGCTCCCCCATATCAAGCATAAGAGCTTCTCTTTGATGCCCCTGACTAATATCCTTGACAATAAAAACTGTAAACTCTTTGCCGATATTTTTAGCAAAAACGTAGCATAGGCTGCCATTATCACCTTTTACAACCTCACAAAAACCAAATTCTGCTCCATTTTGATCCAAACCCGAAACGGCATTTCTTACGGATTTATCAAAGTCGACAGAATGATCGTGCAGATAGGAAAAAAAATCATGCACACTATAGGTCTTTCCCTTAGCTTTACTATCTTGCCCCTCTATTAAGAAGGGAAAATAATCAGCGGTTTTTCTGTTTGTTTTCAGGAAGTGGCCATTTTTATCGAAGACAATATACCCCCCTACAGATGACTCGATTATGTCCTCAATGGCATCTTTCAATAGATCATTTCTTCGTAAGTTGATCACAAGAAGAGCAATCAGCGGCAGAAGAATGAGTATCAAGGCTGTTTCAGCAATAAAAAAAAGATAGTATGAACTTTGCATAGGAGAGAAGACCAGAATGGTTACACTCAGTGATTGTAACTTAGGATGGTATTACGTGTAAAGTACAACTTATCCACATCATAGATTTGACACACAAGTGTATTTAAGACACAATCCATAATGGGCCTGACGGCTCCACCCCTCCTCTATCCGACAGATTGTAAGTTGGACATGCAACAAAAATATATAAGGCATCTGCGCTTTTTGAGCACCACTCTCCTATGCATGTCATCCCAGCCATGCATGGCAAAAAGTTATTCTGACAGTCCGTTCCTAACTGGTTCTTTTGGTCTAAAAAACACAACTCATGATATAAGAAAGGATGAGGATGAGGATGAGGATGAGGATGAGGAGGTGGCACAACTTAGAGATGAAAACATTGTTTTACGTGATATGAGTTTTAGCGATCAAAGTGTTTCTGCATCGCTGCAACTGGATTCCCGCCATTCCACAATGAATCAAATTGGTCGCGCCGCCCGCATTATGGCTAAAGATACGGATAAAACCGTCAAGGTCATAGAGATAACGCCCTTTATCACCAATATCAGAGGCCCAAAAATAACGCTTTTGCGTTCTGATCTTGAAAACGCGTTTATCACCCATGACGGGAGTCCTCAGGAAATTTGGCAAAACACAGAGTTTACAGTTAGTGATGCCGAGTTTTTAGAATATAATGAAAGCGCTACACTGCTAAACAGCCCTTATAACCAGCATAAATTCGGTCTTCATCTGGAGCAAGATGTTAGTCTGGCAGAAAAAGATCACGGATTATTACATAGAACTTCCCTGATTTTAGAGCATCAGCAAGATGGATTTCTAGGTTTTTTAAGCATTAATCAGGCTCTGCGCGTTAATCTTGCCCATAATCTCGAAGATTTGAACGCTCTCAGGTCCGCTGGTACAGATATCACAAAAGGTGACCTAGATTTATTTGCAGACAGATTTCTAACGCTTGATCATGCCTATGTGAATTACAGCCGCAATCTTGGATCATCATGGTATGGATCGTTTGATATGGGCTATTTGGAGGAATTTTATATCGGAGCAGGCGCCCAGGTTTTATTCCGTCCTTTTACCTCCCGTTTGGCCTTAGGGGGCGAGATTTGGGATGTTGTCAGGCGCGATCCTCATACGCCGCTTAATATGAGCTGGGCGGATGAGACAAGCCTGAGCGGTCATATGGGGTTATGGTATGATGTTCCTGTTTATGATGTCACCCTTAATGTCAAAGCCGGGCGTTTTCTTGCCGGTGATAAAGGGGTGGAATTCGGCGCCTATAAAAGTTTTGAAAATGGCGCGAAACTCAGCGGAAATATTGTCTTATCCGATAAACGTGATCATGACGCCTTCGGTGGTTCTACGCATAGATATCACAGTTTAAATCTTGTCATGCCAATTGGTTCTCTGCGCTTTATACCCGATAACAGTCATTATACACTCAGCGCCAGACCACTAGGCAGAAATTACGGACAGTCAATTGACATACAGAATTCTTTGTATGAGCGAACCAGCAAGATTATGCTGCACCACCTTGCTGAAAACTTTAAGTCGATTCTAGATTAGCCTTATATTAAGAAAAAAACATCGCAATCAAGGCCGCTCGGTGGCATAAGATTTACGGGTTCGGTTTTATATTCTAAGACGTACTGTTTTTATATAAAAGGCGGGTGACTATTTATTTAGATTTTTCAATAGCTGGGCCATATCTTCCGGCATATCACAGGCAAAATCCATAATCTTTCCAGTGACCGGATGAGAAAAAGAAATGAATCCTGCGTGCAATGCCTGCCTGTCAAAATTCATAATATATTCTTTATTATCAATATGTTCTACAGATTTATTTATTTTTGACTCTAAGATATTTCGCTGCGGACCATATAAAGGATCACCAATCAAAGGGTAGCCTATGGATTGCATATGCACACGAATTTGATGCGTCCGGCCCGTTTGCAATTTACACTCAACCAGAGAAAAATCACCCCTAATATCCTGTAAAACTTTATAAAATGTAATAGCCTCTCTCGAAGCCCTCCCTTTCACACTCATCTTAAGTCTATTAGAGGGCGATCTCCCAATAGGCTTATCAACTTTTCCCTTTAACGGCATAGGCACACCAAGGACTATAGCATGATAAACGCGGCTTAATGTCCTGTCAGCAAGCTGCGCGGACAAGGATTGATGTGCATGATCCGTCTTGGCCACGATCATCAAACCGCTAGTATCCTTATCAAGGCGGTGTACTATTCCGGGCCGCTCAACCCCGCCTATCCCTGATAAATTATCCTTACAATGATATAAAAGCGCATTAACCAAAGTGCCGTCATAATTCCCCGCTCCCGGGTGAACAACCATCCCCGCAGCCTTATTAATCACAAGCAATTCTTCATCTTCGTAAATAATGTCCAGCGGAATATTCTCAGCCCTTAGGATTGTCGGCTTAGGATCAGGCACCTCAAGTGTCAGAACCTCTCCCCCCCTAAGTTTCAGTGATGCCGAGGTCAATATTTTTCCATCCAGATTAACGCAGCCATCCTTAATCAATTCCTGAATTCTGGCGCGCGACAAATCTCCCTGCTCCGCAAGAAATTTATCAACCCTTATCGGCCCTGCACTCTGTCCGACCTTATATTTTAATAAATTGCTGGAAATTTTTCTTATAACCTTATGATATATATTACTTTTCTACTTACACGGATCTATGTACGTGTCTGGAGCCGCTCCAATCATAATCCACGCATTTTGGTCCAGATCCTGATCTTTATCGCCATGACCTATACTATCCGAATCAAGTTTTTCCTCTTCTAACTTTTTCTCTTCCGTTTTTCCCCTAAGCAAAGCCAAACCATCCTTGGTTTTTTGTGATACTTCCACTTTAGGCAACATTACTTCTGAGGCAGGTTTACTATTTTCTTCGGTATACTCCTCCAAAACCTTCTGAGCCGTTTGCCACGCATAACCAGAAAGCACATATTGACCGCCAATATCAAGTTTCATTTCATTAACATAGGCGCCTTTTCCTTTAAAATAAGCATCTCCGCTCAGTGTAATTCCTCTTGGAGACACGTTCAGTAAATGAGCATAGCTCATAACATCGGACTGATCCCTTTCCAATTCATCATCTGTTTTCTCCATTTTTTTTGCCTGCATAAGGAAGGATATTAAACCATCTTTATTAACAACAACATCTTGCGCTTTATATAAATAATGGGGTTTTTCACTATAGTAATATCTCTCCCACTTTACCTCGCCATCAATGCCGCCCAGACGCATTAACCACGCGCCTGTCTGGTCAGAATTAGCCGCATCAATTGTTCCACCGGCAATAATATCCTCATTTTTATAGCCAAAAGCATCCGAAATGATCGCATTTTTACCGCGCGAAAATTCTCTGTGCCAGATATAGGCAGCATCACTGCTCAGCCTTAAAACCCAGCCTATTTTCTGTTTACTGTCATTTTCGAAATACCCAGTAGCAATATAGTTATTTGCTTTCTCTGAAAGTTCAAGGCTTTTGATTGATAAAATTTCACTGTTTATTCCCAGCATATATTCGCGACGAGACAGATCGTTTCCTTTTTTGTCCAGGATTCTGATGGTTGCTTTCTTTCTTTCAACCGCTTCGTCACCCTTTCCTATCAATTCACTTTCTGTTACAGAAAGAACAATATTTCCTGTCTCTTCCTTTGTATATAATATGTCTGTTGCTGTAATATTGTATGACTTGGAGCCAATGTCTTTCTGGATTGTAACTTTTGCCTGTTCATCAAGAAACACAAGTGTTGCATAATCTTTTGTTTTTTTATCGGGATCACCTGCCCTGTTTACCAGAACAACATATCCTTTTTCATGAGACAGAACTTTAACGACATTTTTGATACGTCCTATAGAATGATATTTTTCCCAGACTTTTCGTCCTCTTTTGTCAAACAGGACGACCATCAAGCTTGGAGAAACTTCCGGCAAATGCCGCATCTCACCCACAGCCAGTATCGAGCCATCCTCCAGAGACGCTGAGGTTGTAAAAATTTCTCTCCTGCGCGCCTCCCCGTACGATTTATCCCACACCGTATAAGATCCCAATTCGGGATAGAATAATTGTGTGATCATCTCGGGCGGGGCGTTGCAATTTTGCGCATAGGATGCATACGGCGTGAGCGTTCCCAAAGAACATCCCAGACAAAATATCGAGCTGTAAAAAAATCTATTGAGCATTGCCATAGTTGCGTTTAGGCTCTTCCCTTGTTTAAAATAAATAAATTCGTATAATACGCGAGACTATAGAAGCAAGAAACGCGCCTATTTTAGATTCTGCCCATTAAAATGTCCATGAAAGTTCTTATTATCAGTGATGCGTGGCACCCTCAAATCAACGGGGTCGTCCGTACATATGAATATATCATAAAGGAGCTTGATAAGAAGGATTATGTCACAAAAGTCATTGGGCCAAGCGATTTCAAGCGCACTATGCCTATGCCGTTTTATCCTGAAATCCAGCTTGTATTATCCCCATACAAACATTTGCAAAGCCTTATTGAGGATTTTGGCGCTGATCGTTTACATATCGCCACTGAGGGTCCTTTGGGCTGGGCGGCGAGAAAATATTGCCTCAGGAATAAGATTGAGTTTTCTACATCCTATCATACACAATTTCCCGATTACGTTGCCAAGCGGTTTGCGTGGCTGATACCGCCTTTATATAAGAGCGTTCATAATCTGGGCATACGTGTCGTTAAGCATTTTCATAAGCCCTCCAGCGCCGTGATGGTTTCCACTCAAAGCTTACACCAGCAACTGGAAAACTGGGGTTTTCAGAATAATATGGCGCTTTTGACACGGGGCGTTGATTTTGACATTTTCAAGCCGGGGCCTGCTAATTTATTTCAGGATTTGCCCAAACCCATAAGCCTTTATGTCGGGCGCATTGCTATAGAAAAAAGTCTTGAAGACTTCCTTGAAATGCCTTGGGAAGGCAGCAAAGTCCTTGTGGGTGACGGCCCCATCATGGAAGAGCTCAAAGGTAAATACCCCGACGCTCATTTTATAGGGAAAAGAACCGGCCAAGACCTTGCCGATTGCTATCGCTCCAGCGATGTTTTTGTATTCCCGTCACGCACCGATACATTCGGGATTGTCTTAATAGAAGCTCTGGCCAGCGGACTTCCTGTAGCAGCCTATAATGTCACGGGTCCAAAGGATATCATTATTCATGATTATCTTGGCGCATTAGAAGAGACGGATTTGAAACAGGCTTGCGACAGGGCTATGAAAAATTGTGACATGGAAAGCAGAATCCAGCATGTCAAGGATCATTATAGCTGGGAAGCGGCAGGGAAACAGTTTATGGCCGCACTTTAATCCTGTATAGCCATTTCCATTTATTTTATCACTAATGGCACTTCCAGACCAAGTACAGGCTCGTTTGTGTCCATATCAATCTGAAGGACCGTAATGGTTTGTGCGTTTTTTAGCCCTTCGTAGAATTCACCGCGCAGCTCTATGCCAAAAGCCATTTGTTTTGTTTCAAATTTAAACAGCAATTCGCCGCTAGTTAAATCATATTCAAATAATAAAAGATTATCATCAAAAGCCGTATCGTGGAGAATCGTCAGGGAATTATCTTCTTTATTCAGGAAAATATCGGCAACCATAATATCCAGAATTGTTTTGGGTTGCTGTGTCATGGAAAAGACTTTGTGAATATCCTATGTTCAGTATGCCGGCTCTGGAATATTGAAACCTTGCTCTAGACCACCCATCCTAGAAACAACGTTACCTCTTCCATTGGCTGCTTGCAAGGCCTTATACTTTGCCTTTGTCATAACATTATCAAGTGCCCATCTTTGGAAATTTGCTTTTTGTCCAAACAGGCCTGAGATAAAAGAGATACCTCTCATAATCATACCCATAAATCCGGCATTATCTGCAGCTTTCTCGAATATTGTCGATATTCCTTCATTCGAAACATCATCAAGGCTAAGCCTTTTTCTTTGTTTCACAGACTTTGGCGTCTCAGATCTTGTCACCTGAGGCTCTACCACAGCATCAGGCGTCGCAACAGAAGCGGTAGCAGGCGCTACGGCAGGGGCGGCGGCAGCAGCGGTAGAAAATTCTTTAGCAGCTTCTAATTTTGAATCTTTTTCCCTTAATTTCTCACGCAATTTTTGGAAGGCTGCTACCCCTAAATCCTTCGGCGCTCCATTGGGGTTTTCTTCCCTCGCTTGATTTAAAGCCGCCACCAGATCCGATGTCTCAATGCCAAGCTCGGCCGCTTTTGTTGCTGCGCCGAACTCATCACCAATAGCCAAATGACCCAAGGCCTTTATTATAGACTTCGAGCGATCATAATCGGGGGCATTTTCTTTTAAACGACCATTTTCTACCAGATAATTAGTAGCCGAATTAGCCACAACAGTGGCTTCTTGATCGTTAGAAAACTCTTTAAACTTCAGAAATTTTTCCAGAGCTGGACCAATCGGTGTTTTTAATAAAGCACCTGAAATCCTATTTCCTGTTGCATTGTCTATCGTGGCCGCGATAGTGGGCAACCCGGAAGCCATTATCAAACCTGCAAAAGTAGGCTTTTTGCTCAAAAGAGACTTAGTCCAGTTCCAAGCCGAGTTCATGGCTTTTGGGGCAGCTCTGATCAATGCCGAACGCCCTAGTGCTGCGCCTGTTCCTGTTACTAATGGAGCTAGAAATCCCAGCATGTATCTACCCTTTTAAACTTAATTCTTATATTTTCATTTCAACCGCTTATAGGGTAGCAGAATATGGGTTTTCCTGTCAAATTAATACGTTACTTGCACAATTTCGGGTTTTAGTAATCTACATATTGGAGGCACGGACCGGAGTCGAACCGGTGTACACGGATTTGCAATCCGCTGCATAACCACTCTGCCACCGCGCCTTTTTATAAATCCATGAGTGCAGTAGAGTGCCGATTATCATTAGACTTTTGAAGCCCTGCTCGTCAAGCACGCATTTTTCTTTTTTCACGTCCTTTGCCCCCTAGCCACAGAGCATAAATCGCTGTATATTCACGGTAAATTTCTATTTTTAGGACAATACCATGACAAATTTCGAACAGGCGCGCAAAACTATGGTTGATTCCCAGATCAAGACGATGGGCGTCATAGACCAGAGAATCCTTGATAATTTCGAAAACACGCCAAGAGAAATTTTTGTTCCCGAAGCGCTGAAGAATGTCTCTTGTATTGATAGTGATCTGGAATATGTCGAGGGCCGTTTTTTGCTGGAGCCTTGTGTTCATGCGCGATTGCTAGAGGCCGCAAACATCAGTGATACCGACCTTGTTTTGGATATTGGATGCGGAAGCGGATATAGCTCTGCGATCCTGTCTTCGCTGGGCAGTACAATTATCGCAACAGAATCAAATCAAAACCTGCTCTCGGCTGCGCAAAGGAACTGGAAAACGCTTGGCCTATGCAATGTTATTCCTCTGGAGGCCCCTCTGGCGGATGGCGCCGAGAAACATGCCCCTTATGACGTTATTATTATTAATGGTGCCGTTGAAAAGATACCTGATTCTTTGCTCCATAATCAGCTAAACACGGGGGGGCGTTTTGTTGCTGTTATCAAGGAAAAAGGCAGATTGATGGGCAAAGCCAGCCTTATAGAAAAAAATAATGACGGTAGTTTGTCATGTATCGATCTTTTTGAAGCAGGAATAAAAACGCTGCATGATTTTGATAAGAAAGCGGAATTTGTTTTCTAAAGTCGCATTAATTTTCCCGAATATGGCAAAATCTACATCAAAATCTACATATATATGTGGATATGATGCAATTTGTTCCACAGCACCGCTTTGACAAAACAGACATAATGTAACAGACTTAATCCTGTCCTTGGTCCAAAGATTCTCTTAGACCAGTCACAAGTTATATTAAGCTCAACCTTTATTCTGGTAAACTATGGCCGAACCTGCTGAAGAAAACGAAGAAGAACCATCCATCGAAGAGATTCTTGATTCCATTCGTCAAATCATTGCTGATGAGGATGATGAGGAAGTTGCAGATCCTATTCCCGAGCCTGAGCCGGAACCCGAGCCGGAACCTAAGCCCGAGCCGGAACCTGAGCCGGAGCCGGAGCCTGAGCCCGAGCCGGAACCTGAGCCTGAGCCGGAGCCTGAAGAAGAAATCATTGATTTAACCGAGAAAGTTGAAGAAGAAAGTGAATCTCCAATCGAAATCGATATGGTCGATTTAGATGATGGACTTGATGAACTTGAGGAAGAGGAACATCTTTTAACCGACAAGGCAGAAAGTGCCGCTTTGGATGCTATTACCCAACTGGCGCGGAAAACAGCAATTGAGCATAACGGCGTAACATTAGAAGATATTGTTAGAAGTGAGATCAAGCCTATGCTGCGTGACTGGCTGGATAAAAATCTGCCCAAGCTTATTGAGCGTCTTGTTCAAGAAGAGCTGGAGCGTGTATCCAAACGTGTGCTTGATGAATAAATATTACCTGAATAGATAAAACTTTAGCAAAAAGAAGGTGATCTTTAATACTCTTCACGTTATAATGGGGTAGTATATCTTCCCTTTCCTAAGGGGTTTCGTGTTTTTTTCATAAATTACAATAGGTTATAGACATATGTCTAAAGTATTCAAATTTAAAGATTCGCAAAAAAACCTTAGGCTGGCATTATGTCTGGGTGCTTTATCTGTTTTTCCGTTTCAAAATTTTGCTAACGCAGAAAGTAACTCGGTCGTCGATATTTTGCCGGCAGCATCGCAGGAAAACTATATGGCGCCTGATAATGAAGATGTTACGCATCCTCCTTTAAGGCTTACACCGGATAAATCCGAACTTATCCGGCTTGAGAACGCCGCCGGTAGTGTTATTCTGGGAAATCCGGAACATGTTTCTGTTTTAGCAGAATCACCCACAATATTAGTCGTCGTTCCTAAAATGCCGGGCGCAACCTATTTTACGATTCTCGATAATGATGGAGAAATCCTGATGCAAAGACATGTAATCGTTGCCAGTCCGAAAGAAGGATATGTAAGGATTAGGAAAACTTGTACGGGTAGCGAATCAGAGGCGAATGATTCCTGCACGGAAACTGACGTTTATTACTGTCCGGATATGTGCCATAATATTGCCCCCTCTGTTGACGGTGACAAAAAAGGTGGGGCAAGAAAAAACAAGGATAGTTCAAGTTCTAATGCTTCTTCATCTACTGCCGAAGGTGAATAAAAATGATTTTGGTACTCTTTAATTGGTAATTTACTAGAGATAAATAAGGGCAAAAAAGAATGAAAAAATCAGCGTATATCGTTTTACTGGCAAGTTTAGCGCTCCCCATTACAGGCTGTCAAACAACGAAGTCTGCACATGATGTATCCGCACAGGCTAGTGCCGATGACGCTTTTGCGCGTGCTATGGCAAAAAGCGGAGGATCCAATGCCTCTCTCTTGATGCTTGAGAAAAAATATAAAAATGACAGCCAGAATGCAACTGCCGCCCTTAATTATGCCCATGCGCTTCGTCAAGCCAGCTATTTAAACAGAGCGTCTTTGGTTTTAAAGCCTTTTGCAGATAGTGAGGATCCTAAAGCCGGGGTTTTAAATGAAATGTCCATGATTGAATTGGCTATGGCCAATTATGATTCTGCAGAAAATTATGCTCAAAAAGCAGTCGTTCAGGACCCTCAGGATTATACAGCCTATCAAAATTTAGGGATTGCTCTCGATGCCAAAGAAATGCACCCTGAAGCCGAACGTGCCTTCCGCAAAGGGCTAGAGCATTGGAAAGGTGATCCTACAACGATCATGAATAATCTTGCGCTTAATCTGGCTACTCAAGGCTTTATAGACGAAGCCATAGAAGTTCTGGAGCGTGCTCAGGCTCTATCTCCTGACCGTATAGAGATCGAGCGCAACTTGCGTATCATCAGAACGCTAAACGAGCGTTAATTCCATAGATTTTTTGGTAATAAAAACTTTATTTACTTTCGGGTTTAATTCCTCGCCACTTGCAGCGTTGTCGTCATTGCACGGCTTGATACCTCGCCTCTTGGGGTGGGGTTATTCATTCCTTTAGAGATTAGAGGCTGCAATTCCTGCTGGCCCCAGAATGATAATAAAAAGGGCCGGAAGGAAGAATAGAATCATTGGCACTGTCAGCTTGGGGGGCAAAGACGCGGCCTTGCGTTCTGCCTCGGCCATACGCATATCGCGAAGCTCATCAGCCATAACGCGCATAGCCTGTGATACAGACGTACCATATTGCTCGGCCTGAATAAGAGCCGTAGCGAAGCTCTTCCCTGCTCCACTGCCAACGCGACGCGCAAAATCCTGCAAAGCCTGTCTTCGGTCATTAAGCATAGCCATCTCGGCACTAAGGATGCCAAGTTCTTCGGCCAAAGTCTCTGAATGCTCGGAAATCTCGCTGGCAACGCGTTCGATCGCCTGTTCCAGACCGATCCCCCCCTGCACACAAATCAGCATCATATCAAGCGAGTCCGGAAAGCTCAGGTTTAATTCCTGCTGACGTTTAAGAATCATATTTTTGACTAAAATATCAGGCAGTTTAAACCCGACAAGACCACTAAAAATGAGGATGAGTATTTGCGTCACTGCCGAAATTTCGTTCTCTTTAGATGCTGCCATAAGAAAGAGAAAAGCTAATCCAATAAAAACCAATGGCAAAAATGCCCTGATCATCAAGAATTTAATATGTGCCTTGGGATTTCTAATCCCGGCTTGCAACATTTTGTCGCGGGCGCGCTCGCCCATTTTCCCCGCCAAAGACTGGAACTTATAGTGAAGCGCCATTGAATCACGGGCAGAGACATTTTCTTCTTTGGAAATTTTTTGTCCCTCACGCGCCTGTTGCATGAGATCTTTACGACGCTTTTCAATAATGGACTTATAGCGCTCTTTCTTATCAGACTTTTGCAATAATGGATAGGCCAGCGCGGCAAAAGACAAGGCTGCACCTAAAGAGGCAAAAATTGTTAAAAGTAAAGAATCTTCCATGTCTTCGCCTTAGTCCTTAAATCTTGAAGTTAATCATTTGTTTCATAACCAAGACCCCTACCCCCATTGAGCCAATCGCTCCGGTGAGCAAAGTATTACCAAATTCATCTTCAAATAGCGGGTCCAGATAACCCGGGCTAACGGCCCATAGTCCAAGAGCCACTAATGGCGGCAACGCGCCGATAATCGAGGCTGACGCAATAGCTTCGGAAGAAAGTGCCATGATCTTTCTTTTTAGCCGAAATCTTGCCCGAATCACACCGGACAAATTGGTCAAAATTTCTGATAAACTAGAGCCAGTCTGCGCTTGAATGGCCAAACCGGTTGCAAACATTTGCATTTCAGGAATCGGCATACGTTTAGTTCCTTCAACGGCTGCCTCATGTAATGGAATCCCGATTTTTTGTTTATCATAAATAATAGACATTTCCTCGCCTACCGGACCTTCGAATTCGCGACTTATCATTAATATAGCCTCAGAAACAGGCATACCGGCCTTAAGCAAACGAACAGTTGCATCCAACGCATCGGCAAATTCCTGCAAGAATTTTTTCTGGCGCCTTTGAATGAGTTTTTTCAAAACAAACCTTGGCAGGCCAAATAGTCCCGTAAAGCCCAGTAATATAGTTACTAGCGGGCTCATCTCCATCACACGCGCTATTCCTAAACATGCCAGACAAAGAACAATAGAAGCAACCCAGAAATATTTGACAGGTATGGTAAGGCCTGCCTGCTGCATCTTCAAAGCAATCGTAATTTTGCCGGATTCTTTTTGCTCTTCCTGTTTTGATCTCTTAAGGTTTTTAGCAATCTCGGCGCGCCGCTTATTTTGGACGTCTGTTTCATTAATATTCTTCTCGGCAACTGAATTTCCGCGAATTAGCTCAAGTTTTTTCTTTTTGTTGTTATCACCGGATCCGGTGACGACAAGCAAAATCATACCGATAATAATAAAAACTATAAAAGCAATGATGATGATGGCAAGTAAAGACATGATCTACCCGTAGGCCTCCTCCATTGCATTCATTACCATATCTGCTACGCCATATTGACGGGCATTATCAAAGAATTTTGGTCTGAGTCCTGATGATTTTTGCTTGGTGATCAGTTTACCATTCTCATCTTCCCCTTCTATATCAAGCGAGAAAAGATCCTGCATTGTCACGACTTCGCCTTCCATCCCTGTGATTTCGGACACATGCGTTGTTTTTCGTGAACCGTCACGCAGACGCTGTACCTGAATGATTACGTTCACAGCTGAAGCAATCTGTTCCCGCACGGCTTTTTGCGGCAGGTTAAGCCCCCCCATCGCAATCATATTTTCCATACGGGAAATAGCTTCGCGCGGATTATTGGCGTGAACTGTTCCCATAGAACCGTCATGGCCTGTATTCATAGCCTGCAACAAGTCAAAAGCCTCAGGTCCGCGAACCTCACCAACGATAATACGCTCAGGGCGCATACGCAGACAGTTCTTTACCAGATCACGCATTGTAATTTCCCCCACCCCTTCGAGGTTAGGCGGGCGTGTTTCAAGACGCACAACGTGTGGCTGTTGAAGTTGAAGCTCACAGGCATCTTCACACGTAATAACACGCTCTCCGGCTTCGATATAACGCGTTAAACAGTTAAGCATCGTTGTTTTACCGGAACCCGTACCTCCAGAGACCAAAACATTCACACGGCATCTACCGATGGCCATAATCAATTTCGCGCAAGAGGGGCTCATAGAACCGAATTCAAGAAGTTTTTCCAGCGTAAGCTTATCCTTCTTAAACTTACGAATTGTCATGCAGGCCCCATCCACAGCCAAAGGCGGGATAATCACATTCACCCGTGAACCATCAGCCAGACGCGCATCACAAATCGGTGAAGCCTCATCCACACGGCGGCCAATAGCCCCCACAATACGCTGACATATTGTTACAAGATGCTGATTGTCACGGAAATTAATTTTGGTACGTTCAATCTTACCACCAACCTCGATATAGGTTGTTTCAGGTCCATTGATCATAATATCGGCGATATCATCTCGCTCGAGCAATTCTTCCAAAGGACCAAAGCCGAGCATATCATCGGCACATTCCTTGGCAATTTTCTGAAGCTCGGTAGGTGTTAAATCCAGATTTCGAAAGCGAGAAATTTCCTCGACAGCTGAATAGACTTCTTCGCGTGCAGCCTTGGCATCCATACGAGCCAAAGCTTTTAGATCAATACCGTCGCGCAAATCCAGCCATATACGATTTCTGCAGCGTTGAAGGCGCAAATCAGAAATAGAGTCAGTCGCACTGATTTCTTCCTCTTCTTCTTCCTCTACCCCTTTTAAAATACCGTCATCCATATCTTTAAGAGGTTTATTCGCAGCTTTTTTATTATCCGAAGATCCTTCCCCTTTTAAGTCAAACGCCGGCTTTTTTTCTTCTTTTCCTGTATCTAATGCCTCATCGATGCCTTCAAGAATATTTCCTGCATCATCATCTGCCTTAACTGCCACAGCCGCATCTTTTTTCTTTTCTTCTTTAGGCTTAGCAACTGCTTCTGCAGGGGTTTTGGTGCTTTTCTTTTCTTCTGATTTTTTCTTTTTTTCTTCAGACTCTTGCGCCGCACTAGCAGCTTTTTTAGCTGGTGCGGATTTCTCGCTAGACCCTGATTGTTTTTTACCAAACATTGTATATATGCCTTGAAATTAAAAAATAAGATACTCAGACAAGGGAGTTATTATTGTTGTTACCAAACCTATTTTGACTTGAATTTGGTTAAAAAACCTCCAATAACACCAGAATTTTTGTCAGAATTTTCATCTATTTCGCCACTTTCTGACAAAAATCTAGACATAAAGGGCAATATCTTGGTTTCAATCATGGCGGAACCTTCTTTATCCCCCATAATTGACTTAATTTCGCTCTCGTTTTTGATAAAAATATTCGGTGCAAAAGGAATTACAGCTGAAATACCATACTCCAGTGCCTCTTTGATATCTGTTGCTGTTACTTCATTTGCTCTGGATAAATTCTCCATATTGACAAGCAACGACATTGATCCCTTATTATCACCCCGAACTTCGGATATTTCCTTGATCAATCCTCTCGCAAGCCTCAGAGACGTAATTGTTGGCGTGGTCACCATGATTGTTTGCCGGGCACGAGAAATAACACGGCGCTTAAGAGATGCCTCAGCTCCCGAAAGATCCGCTATAACGACCGGAAACTTGGCCATAAAAAAATCCAAAATGGCTTCAAATTCTTCCGGAGATATACTTGAATCTAAAATAGCATCACTACCGCCTGCCACCACTGTCAGCTTTTCACTAGCTTTGAAAAGCATGCGTTTGAGACTTTCTTCATTATTGCTTTCAATCGTTTTATAGAGATCCCTCAGGCTGGCAGCCGAATCAAACCCCATACCCACACTTAGCGAGGAACTCCCGCCAGATGCATCAAGTAACAGAACTCTTTGCCCTAGTTTTTCTGTTGCGCATAACGCACAAAGCTGTGCAAGAGTTGATGTCCCTATTCCGCCTTTTGCGCCAAGAAAAGCGATAAGCTTGCTGCCGCTAACCCCAAGCTTATTAATAAGGGCTTTGGCAACAACTTCGGATAATGCATCTGGAGTAATTGGCTTTACGAGATAGTCACTCACGCCCATTTCGATCAATTTTCGATATAAATAAACATCGTTAACCGGCCCGATAATAATGGCCAGAGTGTCTTCATTGCAATATTGAGACAATTCACCGAGTTTCTCGATAAAGCTATCTCCGACGTCCTCTGTTTGGATTATAAGCAGTTCAGGTGTTGTTCCATCCTGACTAAAATACTGTATTGCAGTATCAACATCCCCTTCATGAGAACTAACCTTGACACGGGAATACCGCCAATCCTGTAGCAAAGATGCAGCTGATTGTAATGTTTCCTTGTCTTTGGAAAACACAGAAACAGAAGCGCCCGGTAGCAAAATATCCGTTGTTTGAGGCTCTATATCACTCATCTATTTGTTATTCCTAATAGTCTTTGATATTGACGAGAAACCGTCCAATTCTATATGCAAAGACTAACATTCAAGCCTTAAAAATGTACTAATAACTTCTTCGAATATATGAGTTTACCTGATATCAGATGCCGTAAATCCATCTAATGGTTCGTTCTTGGCTCCGGTGCGATACCCTTCAACGATATTAGATGCCGAACGGCCTTCTGATACGACATTCGGGTTCTCCTGTCCCATGAGATCCTTTGGTCTGGCAATTTGTTTTGCCATATATATTTTTGTGCTACAGCCCATCTCATAATCAGGATCATGGCTAAGGTCTGTATTATCTAGTCCAGGCATAGATTTACAGTCATCTGGCTTATGCGCTGTCATATATTCGTATGATACGATGAATTGAGACTGATCACCTTGCTTATTAACCGGTAATATGCGCGGGTTCATTTCTCCTACGCCATTATCGCGCAGATATGTTGCAAAATCAGCAGCCTTCTCACTCGCTATCATAGCTGTGTTTCGGTAGGATTTTGGATCATAGGTCACGATCACATCCATATCCGAAGCCCCGTATTTCGCGTGATGGCGCGCTATTTGGGCCAGATATTCATTAGAAACATCCGCAGTTTTCATTTCCTTATGATAGACACCTTCTTTAAGCTTTATTTTGCTCTGCGTGATTGTGCCTGGCTCGTGCAAAGAAATCGCCCCGCAGCCACTAAGAGAGAAAGCCACAGCAGACAGGCACAGAGTTAATTTAGTTTTTTTTGAAATTATGCTCAAAAATGTCATCGATTTAATCCCTTGATATAAAATTTTCTAATCCAGCAAATATCCATAAGGACCGGAAGATGCGGCAAATAATTCTTCATCTTTTGGCGTAAACATTTTGCGGATATTAGCGGCAAAAATATTAGCCATTGACGTGTTTTCCTTTTTCTCTTCTTTTTCTACGACTTCCTTATCGGCAAATGATTCTACAAGATAGCTCGTAACAATAACCACAAGCTCGGTTTCATCACGACGGAAACTATCCGAAGAAATCAAATCACCGAGAATAGGCGTGTTGGCAATACCCGGGAGTCCTCTCATTCCTTCGGCTGATTCAGATTGCAACAGACCGGCAATCATTAAACTACCGCCACTGGGTAATTCAACAGTTGTTTCGGCGCGGCGAATATCCAGACCCGGAACCGTCAAGTCAGCCAATACAACTGCATTTGTATTGTCCAGTGAGGACACTTCGGTATTCATTTGTAAATTAATTCGTTTATCCGACAATACAATTGGTCTGAAATTAAGTGACACACCAAATTCACGGAATTCAATTGTAATATTGCCAAACTGGTCGCGGCCTGTCGGTACAGGAAATTCACCACCGGCCAAGAATCCGGCTTGCTGCCCTGATACGGCTGTCAAATTCGGCTCGGCCAGAATGTTAACCAGATTTTCCTGCTCCAGAGCCTCTAGGAACAAGCCAATTGTACCAAATGGACTACGCTCCGAGTTCAAGAGCAAACCTGCTGTTCCAACTGCATCCTCGGATAAAGTCAGGCCAGGGCCACCAGCCATGTGGAAAGCATTGCCATTATTTATGCTGCTTGTCGGGGGCATCTTACCAAAAATCGTTGTTGTCGCAAGCTCATCCGGATCATTGACACCGGTTTCAAGCCCAAGCTCTTTTAATACGCTGCGTTTTGCTTCGACAATTTTAACTTGAAGCATCACTTGTTGCTCGCCGCGGACTTCCATCAAATTGGAAATTAATTGATCAATGCTTTGACCACTTGTCTCTTGTAATTCACTAACATAGTGACCTGCAATATTGGCTACTTTTGAAGCTGTTTCTGGATTCGATACTGTCCCGGTCAAAAGAATCTGACTATTGATGGATCCTACCTTTATGTTTTCGTTAGGAAATAATCTTTCTATCAGGCTCTGCAGCGCTTGTAAGTCATATGTCACATGTATATCGATTCGCTTTAGAACTTCCCCTTCAGCATCCAAAACGATTATATTCGTATCGCCTATATTAAGGCCCACAATATAAAGTTTGTCGGATTGCACGGCTTGCACATCCACAACATCCGGATCAGCCACAAGGACATCGGACACATTGCCCGGTAATTTAATAATATCGGCTTTACCTAATGTAATGTGCAGAGGCGCCGGCGTCTTTTTGACTTCCTGCAAGGGGACCAGATCCCCTTTCGTAGCATTTGCCTCAAACGCATATCCATAAATCACCAAACCCGTAGCCACAGCAAGAGCTAGAGTTGTTATTTTGAAAAACTTTTTATTCAAACCCATCATGGTTCTATCTTTCAATATTGTTACTTTGCTAAAAAAAACTGACTCAGTAAAAGCAGTTCAAAACAATGAACCGCCAAAAACACATATGTTAAAACTTTGCTTCCTGTACGGATGACCCACTAATAATTTTAAGTTCACCCGATCCTCGTTTGATACTTGGTAAGGGGGTAGAAGACGCAGAAGAGGACTTTTTACCGCTTTTCAGCCCTAAAATACGTAAATATTCCTTTTGAAGCTCATCACGAATATTCGTCATACGAACATCGGTAATAACCGGCACTTCGGAACGATCGATCGTTGAATCATCCCCTATGGCACGCATTGAAAGTGTAATCGTGCCCATTTTGTCGGCCAGAGCAATTTTCTCTGCATCTCTTATGCTCACTGCTAAAGTCACAGTTTTACCGATCTCGACATCGTCGTCAAATTCACGTTCGGTTGTCTGGTCAATCGCCAAAACACGGATATTTTGTAAAATTGTCTCGGTTGCAAGTTTGTCGATATTCAACTCGACCATTTGTTTCTTTAAAGGATCAGTCTCACGGCCCATTTGAATTTTTTCCTGATAGGTCAAAATAACATCGACATAAGTGCCCGGACCAATAAACCCTGCCACAATGCTTTCAGGCTTAACTTTAAGCGAAATAGCCCGCTCACCGGGGGCAAGACTGGCTGCTACGAAATTTCCTGTTTTGGCTTTTAGCATAGCATCACGCTTAACAGGTTCGCCTTGATTGATATCCCGTGCAAAACGCCCATCCAGAACCTCGTCAGGACTTTGATCATCTTCTTTCCGCACCATAGCTCCGCGAAAGAGTTTATCCTCCGGCCATTCCTGCCACATAAAGTCGCCATCTTTTGTCTCGACTGATGATTTAAGATCACGCGCGGCTACAAGAACCATAACCGAGCCTTCTGACGGCATAGTGGATGAATTTCCACCAACCATAACCTGTATAAGTACAGCAACCAATACAGCTGCTAGAACAGCTCCGCCCAGCACAATTAATATATTTTTGTTCATTTCTTATGCCCCCTTTTACAGGACTTAAAACTTATAAAACTTTGAAAACTCAGCAAATTGACAGATTCAGAACTTTTCAAACCCACGAATTATTATTTTTTGACAGCAGTCTTATCTAATATGATATCTCTGTTTCCTTAATAATTCATAAAGCCTGCCCCTCCCCTGCGACTGGTAAAAAAGATGATAAAACAGAAGTACTGAAATATCCTGCCTTAACAAAAGCAAATCCCATGCCAATGGCAATAGCAACACCATAAGGCACCTTACTGGCGCCGCCTTGCACTTGTTCAATCCAACTCCCCTGCGCTGGTGCTGCGAAAGGTTTCTTGCGCTGTATCACCAAGGATGCGAGCGCCAATACTCCACCCGCACACGCCATATAAACGATAAAGACGGGTAAATCCCGCGCGCTAAACCAAAGCGCACAAGCCGTTCCAAATTTAGAATCCGCCGCCCCGATCATACGCAATCCGAATAACATAAAGGTAAAACCAAACATTAACCCGGCCGATAAAAGATGCGATGAAAGACTTGAAAACACACCGTCCACACCCAGAAATGCCACAGCCGCGTAAGCCAAAGCAAAGCTCAGAGCCACATAAACACTATAGCTATTCGGTATAGTCATGCTCTTGATATCGGATGCACCTGCCAGCACACCGACCCCTAAACTTATAAAAACGCAAATCAGAAAAATAATCAGAACGATCATATTAACTGCACTATAAACTATTTTTGTGGATAAATCGATGGAAAAACTTGACCAATATTAATTTCGATTCGGCAATTTTTTCCAGTGTACCTTTTTTGCATCAAAAAGCCCGCCGTAAAAACAAGCGGGCTTCTAATGATAATCTGGTAAAGAACTGATTGACTATCCAGCCAAAGCAGCCACAACCTGATTGAATAAACCATCAATACTACCACCAACCAGGAATACTGTAGCAGCAATCGCGATTGAAATACCGGCAGCAATCAGACCATATTCAATAGCTGTTGCACCATCTTCGTTCTTAAGATATTTTTTCATCAAATCTAACATTTCTGTCTCCTTTAAGAATTGATTTATCTTCGCTCCGGTTTAACCCTGACCCCAATTCTCATTGAAGTACCTAACCGATATATACAGAATATCGCACTTTACTTAACAAATGCTTAAAACCACCAATAAATTTAAATATTACAGACTTTTTTTATTTAGATAAAATTTTATATAAAATTTACTATTTATTTATTACAGCAAAAATACTATATTTACTGTAAATATAGCTAAATATATAAGTATTTATATAGTAATAGATAATAAATATTATTCAATTAACGGGCGGGTTACGCTTGATGACATATTAAAGTTTGCAATAGGAAGAATACCGGAAAACAGAGTAGAAACCTCATAACTGGCATCCATTTGAATGAAATCAATGTCATTTACTGTTTTTAGCTGGGTTATTAATTGAAACGTTCCAGCTTGCGGAACCATCATATCCCCCAGTACACCTTGTGCGTATACTGTAAAGTCACCATCGCCAAGCCCTCTATTAAGCGAGGCATAGCGTGCTGTATCCGATAAGGCGTATTCAACACTATTCATCACCCACAAAATACGACCTGCCTCCATAATCCCTAAAATGGCCATAAGAAACGGCAGAGCAACGAGTCCGAATTCAACAGCAGTCGCCCCGCTTTCCTCGGATTTATAGGATCTTACAAGTCTTGCTATTTTCTTTATCATTTTAGTCTACCCGCATTCTTGCCGTGGATTGTAAATTCACCGAGCTATCAAAGCCGGGATAAGGAAATAAAATGTTATGCATCTGGGAAACCGTAACGACAACATAACGACGCTGATAGTCATCCCCCGGGCAACTCAACGGGCAAGCTGCCGGCGCTCCACCCTCGCACTGACATTGATATGATGATGTGACTGTTATATCCAAAGGATTTCCCGAATAGACCTCTCCGGCGACTGTAACAAGATTATCATCATTTTGTTTTATCATCACATACTCAGCCACAGAAGTTGCGACACTCTGAAGCTCCATACGCTGGACGATGTAATAACCATAATCTATGGTTCCCACTAAAAGCGTTATGAGAATAGGAGCCAATAGAGCAAATTCGACTGCGGAGGCCCCTTTTGTATTTAGTAGATATGCTTTGATTGTTTTTAACATACTCTATCCATAATAAAATTCTTTAAAGGTTTAGTTAATTAATCGTACTTTTGGAATTTCTATTTCTCTTACGCCATAAGGGTCACAATTATTGCCCATGCTGGGATTTCCGCCAAAAGATACCGCTCTTGCAATGAGCTTCGTACACGGACTTGCTGCGCCTGCCAAAGACGCATCGCCTGAAAACTGTATTGCTTGTGATGGAAAATAAGCCACGCCATTGATCACAAGATCACTTGTTCCGGAAATTTTATTAGATGTATTATCTCCTACAGGCGCATTTCTGTCTTGAAAAAATGTTATACCTTCCCATTCTTCTCCGGCAAGGGGCGCAGAAAGAAGTACGCTTTTGTTACCGGTTATATCAACTTGAGCATAATCAGTGCCGGAACCTGTCAGAATAAACGTGACACCTTCTCCGAACAGGCTACCGCCTCCGGATATATTCAAAGATCCGCCATCAATAATATATACGCCCGGCGCAAAGGTTATATTATTATTACCTGTCACTGTAATACCGCCACAGTAAACACCCGGACTAAAAACCGTATCTGCGGCTGTGCTATAATTGGTTTGATCACAACCAGAGTAAGCCGGGACTTCAAGATCTTCGTATGGGTCTTCTAATCTTGATTGATCGGTTTTTAGTGAACCATATTGGAAATTTGCCGAACCGCCATCAATAGAATATCCGCCACTGATACGAACATTATCAACCACAACACTTGCATTACCGGATATTGTTAATGCCTCATCGTGAATCGAATTAACGGCAATGCCGCAATCCGGCATGGAAAAATTAACACTACCAAATGTATCTATGGTCGCCGTATCAAATTGCTCCAAAGCTAAAACGCAAAATAGTCCATCTACATCTGTTACCAAAGCTTGCGCTTCTACTTGAATTCTCACCGGATTGCTCATTATGGCTCTTGAAAAATATGTCGTAGCATCCTGAGCAAGTATCAGACTGATTATTGTTCCATCTGTTGTCGTGCCAAGCTCTGTCAAAGTCAGATTACCATTAGCACTGACATCATACCCGTTTCTTATGGCTTCTCTAAGGGCGGAGTCTTCCATATATATTTCTGTTGACTGGGCCATCTCCCATCCAGCTGAAATCACAGCCGCATCAGCCGCTTTTTGCAGATCTATTCTTTGAGCCATCCAATAACTGGCATCCACACCAAGCCCGACCATCCCGAGTACAACCGGAAAGGTAAGTGCCACGAAAGGCATAACAGAGCCTTCTTTCTTTTTAAATAACTTCTTTATCAAGCCAAACATCTGTTACTCCACCCAAAAATATGTTTCAATTTTATTTACATTTATCATTAATGCCATCTTGTTTTCAGGCATAAAAAAAGCGGTTTCCCGCAACCACACCAACCTAAAGGCCATAAAGGAATATATAATTTCCTCACTCCACCATTTTACGTATTTTAGCGTTAATAAAGCCTTAATTCTGGCTCTTTTTTGTTTGAAATTTACCCTTCACTTTTTCGCCCCACGCTTCGACTAATTGCTCTTGCCTCTTATTTATTGCTTTTAAACGGGCTTCCGATCTTTGATAAAGATAGGCAGATACAACACCAACAACAACCCAATCAAAGATATAGCCTAATGCTGCAGTGCCATAAATTATAATAATTGTTAAAGGCTCGGTTATTATTTCAAAACTTGTTTCGAAATCATTCCCCAATGACCATAATTCAAAGACAAAAGGGACACATCCCACAAAATTCAGGGCTGCAATGGTTGATACTCTGGACCTTGTTACAATAGAACTTGTAAGAAGAGCTACTATACTGGGAAGCATTCCAATACATAAAATCATAGATGTTGGCAAAAAGACAAGCCCGCCAAACACCAAAAACAGAAGGAACACTCCCCCTAATGCACTGGTTTTTTTCTTCTTCTTTCTTTCTTCGGTATCTGACATATTCGTTGCACTTTTTAAAATATTTACAATAAAGCTTTTCCGCCAATAAAGCCTATAACAAACAAGCATGTTATCACCGTTGCTATAATCCAGGCCAAGACGGCCGACATATCACGTCCCTTTTTCAAACCAAAAAACTTTTTATTCGACATCCGCTTGATAAGAATTTTCTTTTCCTTTTCAAGTGCTGCATATTCACCGCATACAATTCTAAAGGCTTTCTTGTCCTTGGCATTGACGTTCGGATTATCAAACGCCGTAAACATGGCGTATAAATCCCCTTCTTTCGCAGCCTTTTCAACGGTCTTTTTTATTTTCTCTCGCAGGTTCTTGTTATGAAAACGACTATACACACCATCCATACTTCCCAATAACACCTTTGCGATCTCTGGATAAAATTTTCCGGTTGATTCCTGTAAATTAGCCAGACACAGCAGATTACCAAAGATTTGTTCGTCTTTATTATCCGAAGCTATATCATATATAGCGCGATCAATAGCCCAAGAATCAACCGAAAATAAAAAACAGCTGACATGGTTGTCTACATAAAGGGCGATAGCTTCACCATTTTTACTATGCTCTTCAAAACAACGCATAATATCCTTTTTGGATTGCACTATATTTCTTTTAAATTTAGGACTTAAACAAATTGAATCCTTACAAAGGGCATAAATACATCTCACTACTCCTGAACCTAATCTTTCATGTGATGCCTCAAGTCGGGCCACTTCCAGCAATTTTACTTGCTGCATGACTACAGCAGGAAGAGCCGTTGACGTGGTATCTAGCTTTAATGCATCCAGTGCGATATTTTTAGTCAGTATCTCCTTGATTTTTTTTACATCCTTACCCTGATAGATATAGGATGCTCCTAATGCTCCTATACCTTCCGGACAAAACGACACCCCTTTATACATAACAGGGAAATCAGGCGCCAGTGCCATTCGTACTGCGGTTACCAGAAATTCTTTATCGCCACTTCCATTTTTTTCAGCCTTACTTATAGCCTGAACATATCGCTCATAAACATATTTATCGCCAAGCGCTTTTCCTAACCATTGCCCAAGCGTTTCATCTTTAACGACGTCATACAATTCTTCTGGGCTTTTATGAAGATCAAATGCAAGCAAAACTCTATGGTAGTAGGTTTTTCCCATAAAATGAAATGGTCTGGATGCTTTTTTTCTGCTCCTCGTCTGTGGTGGGGACAAGCGCCCGCCATCAAACCACGAATTAATTTCCTCGATATCCCACCTTTGAGTTTCATCATCATGCAAAACACCACGAAGCAACGTCAGGAAAGAGGAATGAAATCGTTCATGCCCAACCAGAGTAACATAACTTCCTTTTTCAATCTTTTGCCTTACAATTTCTTCATCACTCAATCCTACAAAATATTCTTTTCCACGAAGCAACATCACAAGAGTAACGCCAAATGAATACACATCATGCCTTGCTGTTCCTGGCCCTCTTGCCAGGGGATGTGCCATAGCACGATCAATAGGCTCATATATGGCAGGTTGTGTACTGCCGGTCTGGACAGAAAGACAATCACCCAAAACAATCGGATCTTTCGGACGGATTGTCGAAAAGTAAATATTTGACGGTCTAATGGAACCATGCACAAAATTATGACTATGCATTTCTTCCATTACTTTGATCATCGGCTTAATGAAAACCGACATTATATCCGATGTACGCCACTGAACTCTGGAAGAAATACCACCATTATCATGGCAGATTGCCTGATTACATGCACAACTATAAATAAGCACATAACGCTCGGCCTCATCCGGAGGCCAAAACACAATACCATGGTCAGTCAAATGAAACAAAGATGTATCGATCAACGATCCATATGCAACCAGCTGAGTAAACCTGGCTATCATTTTAGGATCGCAAATAATTGCTATTTGGATTTCGCCTCTGGAATCACGGGCTTCATAAGCCAATGAAGAGCCATTATCAAATAACGGCATCCTTTTGCCCGGATTAATCGCAAACTTGTCCTTTAAATTAACAAGTTGCGATTGCCCTATAGACGCCGTTTTCCCATCAACGTCCGGCATCAACCACCTGTTTTAAAATGTTATTTATTCCATCCATCATAAACCAATAGATTCAAAAAAAATTAAAAAAATTAAAACACAGGAGACACAGAGATTTTATTGAAGTGTAAATCGAAACACATAAAATGTAAAACGCTGTCGTTAAACAGCATTTTAAAAACATGTTGCTTTATATTTTTTGGTCCCTAATCAATAAACGGATCGTGCACCAGAATCGTATCATCACGTTCGGGACTGGTCGAAAGCAAAGTCACAGGCGTATTAATCAGTTCCTCTATGCGGCGAACATATTTAATAGCCTTTGCCGGCAAATCAGTCCAGCTTCGTGCACCATATGTGCTGTCACTCCACCCTTCAATTGTTTCGTAAACAGGCTCTACTTCGGCCTGAGAAATTTGCGAGGATGGATAATGATCTATTTTCTCACCATTCAACGTATAGCCTACACAAATCTTAATCTCCTCAAGCCCGTCAAGAACATCCAGCTTAGTCAGGGCAATCCCTTTCATTCCATTGATTTTAGCGGCTTGACGCACCATCACTGCATCAAACCAGCCACAACGACGCTTTCGGCCTGTATTTGTTCCGAATTCCTTACCTTTTTTTCCCAAAAGCTGGCCGATTTCGTTATCCTGTTCAGTAGGAAATGGGCCGGTGCCCACTCTGGTTGTGTATGCTTTTGTTATCCCTAGTACAAACTTCATAGCATCCGGTCCCATACCAGAACCTGAAGCAGCCTGTGCAGCCACTGTGTTCGAAGACGTCACATAAGGATATGTGCCGTGATCAATATCCAGCATTGTTCCTTGCGCTCCCTCAAACAGGATTTTCTTGTTTTCTGATCTGGCTTTATCAAGCTCCTTCCAGACAACACCTGTATAGGATAAGATATCGGCAGAAATCTCCATAAGCTTGTCATAGGTCGTCTCCGCATCTACCGGATCAGCTCCCATACCTTTAAGAAGAATATTGTGATAAAACATCATCTTAGAAAGCTTTTCTTTCAGCATCTCCGGATGATAAAGATCACAAACACGAATACCCCGGCGCGCAACTTTATCCTCATAACACGGGCCAATACCACGGTTTGTTGTCCCGATTTTATTTTTCCCGCGCGTAACTTCCATCGCCTGATCAAGCGCTTGGTGGATTGGCAAGATCAAATTAGCATTTTCAGCCAAAATCAAATTATCAGGCTTAATTTTAACCCCCTTCTCCTTGAGCATTTCGATTTCCTTAAGCAAGCACCAAGGATTCACGACAACACCATTACCGATCATCGAGATTTTATTAGGCCTTACAATACCGGAAGGCAGTAAATTCAACTTATATTCCACGCCGTCAATCACCAGCGTGTGCCCCGCATTGTGGCCGCCTTGAAAACGCACCACCACATCGGCACGTGAAGACAACCAATCAACGATTTTGCCTTTGCCTTCATCACCCCATTGTGAACCTATCACTGTGACATTACTCATAAAAAGTTCCTCTCTACCATCAAATATAATCTATCTTTTCTTAGCCAATAGGCGTTATTTGTCCATCAATCCATGTGTGTGAACAAGACTGTGGCGGTTTATTATTTGTCTCAAACCCTCTTATAACAGTCCACCCGTCTTCTTGCAGGCTCTTTATTTCACCCCAGCTTACTCCATAAGGAGCAAATATTTTTTTCTGATCTCTCGTATAGGCATATGTCCGGCTTATTGTGTCCATATACAGCGTAAATCCATGCCCTTTTCTTACCTTGTTTTCTTCCTTAAAACAAACATCATACGCCCCGCCCCGCCCTAACTCGCCTCTTACCTGCGGTGAAAACAAGGTAAAGCCGATTGTGTTGTGATATTCAAAACCACTTTGTTCTAAAACATCGATGGAAACCGATACATCCGACACACCATAATCTTCCAGCGCCTGCCTGAGCTTACGGCTAAAATTATCTATATGCGCAACGTGGTCTTTAATCTTCATTTTTTTAGATATTTTACCAAGACACTTAAGAGTTTGGTCAACGTCCCCATTACAGGCAATCAACTGTAAAACCTCGTCTGCATACTTAAAATTGATGCTTTTTATGCCAGCCTGATCACGCCGGTCAATTGCCTCATTAAGGGCCGGCTTGTCATCTTCATCAACATCCTTGGTCAACATATCAACGAAACCCGGAATATTTAGATCAAGCGTAATTTCTTTTATATCCAGAGCCTTTAGCCCCATAATAGACAGGACACAAATTTCGATATCTGCATCAACGTCACTTTTATTTGTAATAATTTCGCAGCCTGCCTGACAAAATTGACGAGACGTTCTAAGCTGACTGCCTTTTGTTCGCAAAACATCTCCGGCATAAGCCATTCGAATCGGCATATCACTTTCATCAAAACGCGTTGTGACAAGACGGGCAATCTGAGCCGTCATATCCGATCTTAGACCCAACATACGATGAGAAAGCGGGTCCATAACGCGAAATGTATCTGTAGAGTGGCGCACACCCGGCCCTGGCGCGATAAGGCTATCTTCAAACTCGACCAATGGCGGCTTTACCCGTTCATACCCAAAAGCCTTGAACAGTTTCATCAATGTAAGGATAGAGCGTGCCTCACCCTCGGCTTCGGGTGGCAACAAATCGGCAAAGCCCTTTGGTAACAGGGCAGGATTATTGTTAATTCCAGTCATAGATTTTCAGTTCGTTTCACCATCTCTTTTACCGAGAAAGAACCCTACCCTGCCTTTGCAACTTTTTCAATCACTTCACAAACATCATTAACGATATTTCTTACCAACTCGCCATCATCACCTTCCGCCATGACACGCACCAGAGGTTCTGTTCCCGAAGGTCGAACCAGAATACGCCCCTTACCGGCAAAGCGTTCCTGCGCTTTTTCTATTTGAATACGGACCAAATCGTTATGCATAGGATTTTCTCCTGCAAACCTTACATTTTTTAGAAATTGCGGGCATGGTTCAAATAAGTTCAGGGCCTCACTCGCTTTTTTTCCTGTCTCTTTCATAATATTCAGAACTTGTATCGCGGCCAGAAGCCCATCGCCGGTTGTCGCATAATCCCCCATCACGATATGGCCGGATTGCTCGCCGCCAAGATTAAAACCATGTTCTCTCATATACTCGACAACATAGCGGTCACCTACGGCTGTTCGCTCCAAAGTCAAACCGTTTTGTAACATAAACCGCTCCAGCCCCAGATTAGACATAACTGTAGCGACCAGCCCGCCTCCTTTTAGAATTTCCTGTTCCTTGAACCAAAGCGCCATTGCCGCCATAATCTGATCGCCGTCTATTTTATCGCCTTTTTCATTGACCATAATCAGACGATCTGCATCCCCGTCCAATGCAATTCCTATATCCGCGCCATGATCGACTACGGCTTCTTGCAACTGCCCCGTTGCCGTGGCGCCAAACCCGTCATTTATATTCCGGCCATTAGGTTTATCCCCTATAGCAATCACATCAACTTCCAATTCCCACAGAACTTGCGGGGCGACTTTATAGGCTGCACCATTGGCGCAATCAACCACCACTTTAAGCCCCTCCAGAGTTCCTCTGCCCGGGATAGATCGTTTGAGAGATTCGATATAGCGGCCCAGAGCATCATCAAGACGGCTAGCTTTTCCAATTTCAGCAGGCGGACTAAGCTCACCGGTCAAATCCGCATCAATTTTGGCTTCGATTCTTGCTTCGATTTCATCGGCAAGTTTATAACCGTCAGGCCCGAAAAGTTTAATGCCATTATCCTCATACGCATTATGGGATGCCGAGATCATAACACCGACATCTGCGCGCAGAGAATTGGTCAGCTTCGCAATCGCCGGTGTTGGTATTGGCCCGATTAAAATGGCATCCATGCCCATAGAAACAAAACCTGCGCTCATCGCCTGTTCCAGCATATAGCCCGACACCCGCGTGTCTTTCCCTATAACCACGCGATCCATATGCTTACCCCCGCGTGCACTGCGCAAAACACTGGCTGTTGCCATGGCCACTTTTAGCGCCATATCAGCCGTCATAGGCGGAGTATTGGCCTGACCTCTAATCCCGTCAGTGCCGAAATATTTCTTTGTGCTCTTATTACTATTAGACATATTGTGCACCTTATGGGGCTGCGTAAGGTTTTACAAGCATAGAATACCGGCTGACCGGAAACCCAGCGTAGATTTAGTTCTTATCATTTTTGCCCTTGGTTTCTTTTTTATCCGTTTTTGTCTTCTTTTCTTTCTGATCTTTAGGTGGATCCTTAGGTTTTTCAGAAGCCTTTTCAGATGGCGCGCTTGTCGGCACAGAAGACCTTGGTTTAATGACAGTATCGGAAGGTGTATCACGAATGATAGCTTTATCTTTTAAAATCGCTTTGATTTCATCACCGGAAAGCAATTCATATTCAAGCAAAGCCTTGGCAATTTTATGCAAATCATCAATATTCTCTGTAATAATTTTCTTGGCCTTTTCATATCCTTCATCAATAAAACGGCGCACCTCCGCATCAATTTTATTTTCCATGGTTTCGGAAATTCTTCTTGGGTGATATGTGTTTGGGTCATCACTGAAATTGACCATACCGATTTCTTCACTCAAGCCCCATTGCATAACCATGGCTCTTGCCATTGAACTAACCTGCTGGATGTCGCCGGACGCACCGTTGGTTATAAAGTCCTTGCCAAAAATCACCTCTTCGGCAACGCGCCCGCCCATGCCGACAGACAAATTAGCCTTCATCTTGGCAAGAGAATAACTGTAACGGTCACCTTCGGGTAAGCGCATAACCATTCCCAAAGCCTGACCACGCGGTACGATAGTTGCCTTATGGATCGGATCGGATTCCGGCTCGTGCAATGTTACCAGCGCATGACCAGCTTCGTGATACGCTGTGAGCTTCTTCTCTTCCTCATTCATGGCCATAGAACGGCGCTCTGCGCCCATCATCACCTTGTCCTTGGCTTCCTCCAGATCATCCATGCCAATCACGCGCTTGTTTCTACGCGCCGCCAGCAAAGCTGCCTCATTGACCAAATTGGCAAGCTCCGCACCTGAAAAGCCCGGTGTTCCACGCGCAATAATCGAGACATCGACGTTATTAGCCAAAGGAACTTTCTTGATATGAACATTCAAGATAGCCTCTCGCCCTTTTACATCAGGCAAGGGCACTGTGATCTGGCGGTCAAAACGGCCCGGACGCAAAAGCGCCGGATCCAGAACATCAGGACGGTTTGTTGCCGCCAGAATAATCACGCCTTCATTGGATTCAAAACCATCCATCTCAACCAAAAGCTGGTTTAGCGTTTGCTCCCGCTCATCATTCCCGCCGCCATATCCTGCGCCGCGGTGACGGCCAACAGCGTCAATTTCGTCAATAAAGATTATACAAGGCGCATTTTTCTTACCCTGTTCGAACATATCGCGTACCCGGCTAGCGCCTACACCGACAAACATCTCGACGAAATCAGAACCTGAAATCGTAAAAAACGGGACACCGGCTTCTCCTGCGACAGCGCGTGCCACAAGTGTCTTACCTGTTCCTGGCGGTCCAACCAACAGAGCCCCCTTCGGAATCTTTCCTCCTAAACGCTGGAATTTCTGGGGGTCTTTCAGAAACTCAACGACTTCCTCAAGATCCTGTTTAGCTTCATCAATACCGGCAACATCGGCAAAGGTTACATTACCTTGTTTTTCAGTCAGCATCTTGGCCCGGGATTTCCCAAAACCCATCGCGCCGCCACCGCCACCCTTACCGCTCATCTGGCGCATAATAAATAGCCAAAAGCCAATCACCACGATAATTGGAAAAATATTCCAGAAAATAAAAGCCATACTAACCTGCGGCGGATCAGGATCATCAGCCATAATTTCCACAGATGTGCCTTCCAGACGATCAACAACATTTTCCTCTGGCGGAATATGCGTTTTGAAACTTTCATCTCCATTGCCGAATTTACCGTATAGCTCGCTTCCCTTAATCAAGACCTCGGAAACATCACCCATTTTTGCCCGCTGAAGAAACTTGCTGTAATGGATTTCTTCGGCATATGAGAAAGATTTGTTCTGAGTTTCTTGCGCGATTGAAAGGAGCATAACAATAAACAGCCCTATCACGGCCCAAAAAAGCAAATTCCGGTTTGTATTATTCACTTATATTCTCTTCTTTATTATTTAAAAATGTTGGATTTATTGCCTGATCTTATTACTGCTCGCGCGTTAAAACAATAGTCTTTTGCCCTTCTTTGACTTTTTGCTCAAAGATAACGCCACCCAGAGTTCGTTTCCTGAAACCTGAAGGTTTCATCAGATCATCAAAAAGGGCTTCCACTTTTTCCATACGCGGGGCATAAGACTTGCCCTGATCTCCAAGTTTTTCCATTGCCTTTTGGATTACACGAAACCCAATTTCCAAGGGTTGATTTTCAAGGGCTTCAAAATCCAATACTATCCGGTTTGTTTCTATCTCTAGTATACTGTTATTTAATATATTTTCTGAAATTTCATCCAGAGCTTCTTCCGCACGTTTCAAACGCGCTGCCGTCCTAGATACGCGCTTTGCACTCAAACCTTCTCTTTCCAGAATAGGTATAGATTTACGCAAACGAACACGTGCAAAATTCTCCAAGTCATTGGATGGATCATTTACAAAATCCAGACCCTTATC
>JAOUOR010000053.1 GCA_029880245.1 Alphaproteobacteria bacterium | reverse complement strand
TCACACCGGTTTTGCTTCTTGTGCGCTCATCCACGCGTTTTACGATCACGGCGCACCCTAGATTCGGCCCCGGCGATCCATCGGGCAACGGTT
Source organism: Alphaproteobacteria bacterium (assembly GCA_029880245.1). GTDB lineage: Bacteria > Pseudomonadota > Alphaproteobacteria > Micavibrionales > Micavibrionaceae > UBA1672. The sequence continues at coordinate 14,151 of JAOUOR010000053.1, read as the reverse complement.
TACCCGGCAGACTGCCCGGCACAACCACAGAATAAGCAGGCACGCGCCCCATAAAGATTTCACCGCTTTGACGGTCAATAATCTTGGTCGATGCGCTTAGAAAAACCCCCATCGAAAGCACTGCGCCTTCCTCTACGATTACGCCTTCCGCCACTTCGGAGCGCGCGCCGATAAATACATTATCCTCAATGATCACAGGCTCGGCCTGTAATGGCTCAAGCACACCGCCAATACCAACACCGCCCGAAATATGGCAGTTAGCACCCACTTGTGCGCAAGACCCGACAGTTGACCATGTGTCAATCATTGTGCCCTCGCCAACATAAGCACCAACATTCAGAAAACACGGCATCAATACGGCACTAGGTGCAACATAGGCCGAGTGCCTCACAATCGCATCCGGCACAGCGCGAAACCCTGCCTTGGAAAACTCCTTAGCGCCCCATTTAGCAAACTTGCTCGGCACCTTATCATACCAATTTGCTCCACCAGGTCCGCCGGAAATAATCTGCATATCATTGAGCCGAAAAGATAAAAGCACAGCCTTTTTCAGCCATTGATGCACAACCCACCCTGAATCAGAGGGAGAAGCAACCCGAAGCTCCCCGCTATCCAAAAGATTAAGCGTCTGCTCCACAGCATCCCTGACCTCGCCTTTGGTTTCTGTATTCAGAGAATTACGATCTTCCCATCCCTGATCGATTGTTTTTTCCAAGGCGTTATAATCTGCTGTCATTCTTCTTTCCCATTTTTTCAAGTCGTCCAAGCCATAAACTATTTGCAATTCACCATGAAGCCACGGCAAAATCAAGTATGATCTTGAGAAATAAACCCTTTCCAGAATATCAGACCCGACTTGCGTGGAATGATTTTTCAACCCTCAATTGGGAAAATTATTATTCCAGTATCAAAAAGGCCAATTTATTACAAAGTTCTGCCTATGGTCGAACTTGCGCGAAAATGAATTACCAGACTCTCAGGCAAGGAATTTTTATCATCGACAATCAACCCGCAGCCCTCTTGCAAATCCTTGAAGCCGGATTTTTGAACAAGTCCGTCCACGGGGTTATACTTGATCGGGGCCCGCTTTGGTTTGGGGGTTTTGGCAATGAAGAAGAATTTGCCCTATTCCTGCAAGCTTTCCGCCATGAATTCCCTGCCCGTTTTGGACGAAGAATCCGCTTTATTCCTGAGATTGAAAATAAGGAAAACATCGTAAATATCCTTACCAAAAACGGTTTTAAGAAAAAAGGTGAACCCTATAAAACAATCTGGCTGGATATACGCTCGGATCTTGAGGCCCTGAAGGCAAATCTTGATAAAAAATGGCGAAATGCCCTTAATAAGTCACAAAAACAGGGGCTTAAAATCATAGAGAAACAAGATCCAAACCTTTTGGCATGGTTTCTAAGCTCTTATAAACATGATAAGCGCGAGCGGAACTATCAAGGAGCCTCTCTCAATCTGTTAACAACCTTAACAAGAGAATTCTCTAGTGGGAAAAAAGCACTCACCCTTTATGCATTATTTGACGAAACGCCAATAGCCGCTATATTGATTTTTATTCATGGGCATTCTGCGACCTATCAAATAGGATATAGTTCAGATTTGGGTCGAAAAAAAAATGCGCATAACGCGTTACTGTGGTATGCCATTGAGATTTTAAAAGAAAGGAATATTTGTGAGATTGATCTGGGTGGTATTATCGGAGAGAATGATGGGTTTTCAAAATTTAAAAGAGGTATGGGTGGCAAGACCTTCGAAACACCGGGTATTTTTATCGGTTAGTCTTGTCATTACGGCTATGATGATTTCCCCACAAAGCACAACAGCAGAGTCCAAAAACAAGGATTTTCTCTTACAGAAGATGAATTTTGATGTCTATGCAGGTGGTCTTCATGCTGTCAAAGCTAATATGACACTCGATTATTCTCAATATGGCCGTTACAAAATATTTTTTGAAGCAGAAACCAGAGGACTTCTTGGCAGCCTTGCGCCTTGGAGCGGAAGTTTCGAATCTACCGGATGGGTTATGGGGCAAGATAAAAGACAGCCCGAACTTCATGAATCCATTGCAATCTGGCGAGATGAGAAAGAAGTCAAATCCTATAATTACAAACGCAATGGAACATTTAAAAATTTAGTGACACAATACACCCATAAAAAACCGCGCGTGGAAGAACCCGACCCGGAGCTTACTAAAAATACAACCGATGCCCTGACTGCCACTATTTTAGTGCTTGAAAAAGTAGCCAATAGCGGAGAGTGCGAAGGCTCGTCAGCCGTTTTTGACGGTAAACGACGCTATGAATTGATATTTCGCCACCAACGTCAGGTAATGCTAGAAAGAACCCGTTATAATGCCTATAGTGGTCCTGCCATAGAATGCACCGTCGAAGTTGTCCCGATCGCAGGAGCATGGCACAAAAAGCCAAGAGGCTGGCTTTCAATACAGGAACAAGGGCGTGATCGCGGTATGATGCCCACAGTCTGGATTGCACAAGTCACCCCTTACGCCGTAGCTGTACCGGTACGCGTTAGAGTAAGAACAGCCTATGGCACAATGTTCATGCATATGTCACGTTATCAAAGCGGGCATGATGTCATTGAAGCCTCTTATCAAAAATAACATAAGGCCTATAAATGTCACATATGCCACCACTCGCTGTTATCATCCTCGCCGCAGGCAAAGGCACACGCATGAATTCGTCTTTGCCCAAAGTCATGCATAAACTGGCGGGGCTTCCCATGATTAACTGGGTTTTAAACACAGCCGAAGGCCTTTCACCCAATAAAGTTATTGTAGTCACAGGACCTGATATGGATGATTTGCGCGAAGCCAGCAAACCCCACGAAACAGTCATTCAGGAAAAACAGCTTGGAACAGGCAGCGCCCTCATGACCGCTATGCCCGCACTAGAAGGTTTTAAAGGCGATCTTCTTGTACTTCTTGGCGACACTCCTTTTCTATCTTCTAAAACACTGGAATCCTTAAGGCAAGCCCGCCACAAACAAGACGGAACCGACCTCTCGGTTTTAGGCGTGACATTAGAAGATCCAACCGGATATGGCCGTCTCCTGATGGATAATGAGGGATTCCTGAAATCTATCCGCGAAGAAAAAGACGCCTCCGATGAGGAAAAACAAATAAAGATAGTCAATACAGGAGCATTCTGCCTTGATGCTGAAAAAACATCCGCATGGCTTGCCAGTCTGACCAATAATAATGCCCAAGGTGAATATTATATAACCGATCTTCCGGAAATTGCCGCTAAAGACAATTCTAAAACTGCTATAGCCCTTGTAAAAAACGAAAACGAAGCCAAGGGATGCAATACGCCCTATGAACTTTCTTTGCTGGAGAAAACCGCACAAGACATTTTAAGAAAAAAAAACATTGAAAACGGAGTGATCCTGCAAGACCCCTGTACTGTCTATTTCCGTTATGACACTCAAATAGAGAGTGGAACTATTATAGAGCCCAGCGTTTATTTTGGCCCCGAAGTTACAGTTGGAAAAAACGTTCACATCAAAGCTTTTTGCTATTTCGAGAAATGCTCTATCAGTGAAGACACAACTATCGGCCCCTTTGCTCGCATTCGTCCGGATACAAAAATCGGAGAAAATGTGCGTATCGGTAATTTTGTCGAGATCAAGAAATCCACTATCGGTAAGGGCAGCAAAATCAGCCATCTTAGCTACGTTGGAGACACCGACATGGGCGCGGATGTAAATTTTGGATGCGGGGCAATAACAGTTAATTATGATGGATTTAATAAATTCACCACAAAAATAGAAGATGGCGTAATGATCGGGAGCAATGTTAATCTGGTTGCCCCCGTCACAATCGAAAAAGGAGCCTTCATCGCTGCAGGTTCCACCATCACAAAGGACGTGCCGAAAGATGCCCTTTCCCTCACCCGCCCCGAACAACACACAATAAAAGACTGGGCGGAGAAGAACAGAAAGAAACAGAGTAAATGAACACGCCAAGCCGTATTAAACCTCTGGATGGTCTTCGGGCTTTTGCAATTTTTTTAGTTATTTTGTACCATGGTCTTATCAATGTAGAAAATATTGAATGGGTTCTGAACCATCAAGCCCATTTTGATATCAAACATATTATTTTCTCGGGTTGGGTCGGTGTTGATTTATTCTTTGTACTGAGCGGATTTCTAATCGGATCAAAGTTACTCACGAACTATATTAACATCTCTTATCTTAAGACATTCATAATTAAACGTTTTTTCCGTATTGCACCGGCTTACTATTTTTGTGTTTGCCTGACGCTTTTGCGATTGCACCTTCTACCTGCGATCTTCAAGGGAACATTTCTGCAAACACTGCAACTCTATAGTCTGCCATTTTTGGCGCATATCATTTTCTTGCAGGACTATGTTTGGAGTGAACCACATATAGACTGGGTGTTCTGGAGTATCCCGATTGAAATGAAATTCTATCTCATCTTACCATTTATAATCCTTACGATGAATAAAATACAAACGCCGGAAGCCAAAACCCTGATCTTAGTCGCAAGTTATATAATCTATGTGATTGCCAGAACCATAAATATAGACATGATATTCGAAGGACAGTCCGTTACATTATTCTACTTTTCGAATAACGTCAGACTGCCTTTCCACCTTAGCCTTGATGGCTTATGGATAGGTGTTATTTGCGCCTATTACAGCCAAACACGTCATTTCGAAGATCTCGGCAATAAAACTTTAAATATAGTGTTTTGCGCTGGGCTTGTTTTATTTTTTCTTTGCACAGCCTATTTATCTGCTTTCACACAAAGCGACATTTTGCTCTCGGATTTTGAACAGAAATATAAGATTCCACTCGTAAATCTGGCATTCGGCCTCATACTTATATCTTCTGTAAAGGGCTGTTTTGCAAGTAATTTCCTAAGCAGCAAAGTGTTGTGGTTTATAGCTAAAATTTCCTACTCTTTGTACCTGACCCATGCTTTTGGAATGATGCTCAATGAAGTGTTAATCAAAACCTTATTCCAGCATTTTGAATCCTACATGCTGTGCTGGCTTATTGCTCTCCCCATATATCTCGGATTTTGTCTCATTCCGGCTTACTTGTTACATGAACTAGTGGAAATGCCATGTATAAATTACGCAAAACAGAAATTCGCGAAAAAAGAAACTGCTTCGTGAAACAATCTGAAAAATTATGTGACTTGAGATCAATCGTTCATTTGCTAGAGTTTTAATTTATGAAAACCTTCCTACTGTAACCAACCCAAGAAAAAATAAATAAATGTGTGGCATTATTGGAATTATCGGCAGTAAAGACGCGTCTCCCCGCTTACTCGAAGGACTAAAACGCCTTGAATATCGCGGCTATGACTCTGCTGGTATAGCCACACTAGACAACGGGCATATAAGTCGCCGCCGCGCCGAAGGGAAGCTTATAAACCTTTCTCAGAAGCTAGATGACATGCCTTTAGCGGGAAACGTTGGGATCGGTCACACACGCTGGGCAACACACGGTCTTCCTAATGAGCGCAATGCCCACCCCCATGCAACGGAAAAAGTTGCGGTCGTCCATAACGGAATTATAGAGAACTACGCTGCTCTCAAAAAGGAACTTGAGAAAAAAGGCACAAAATTCGAGACTGAAACGGACACCGAAGTCATTGTCCATCTTGTCACCTATTACATGACCAAGAAGAAAATGAGCGCGGAGGATGCCGCCAATGCCACAATGGATAGGCTTGAAGGCGCTTATGCACTTGTCATGATTTTTGCCGGTCACCATGATTTGATGGTCGGTTGCCGTCAGGGCACACCTCTGGCCGTTGGTTATGGGGATGGTGAGATGTTCGTAGCCTCTGATTCCTATGCCCTTGCACCTTTAACACAAAAAATCTGCTTCCTTGAAGATGGCGACCGCGTCACCGTCACCAGAACCTCAGCAGAGATTTATGATGCAAAACGAAAATCCGTCGAGCGATCCACGCGCATCACTGAGCAATCTGCTGCCGTTACAGGTAAAGGTGAATACAAGCATTTCATGCTCAAGGAAATCTACGAGCAACCTTCGGTCATCGGCGAAACGTTAAACACCTATGTGAACCCTTCAACAGGAAAAATTACCATTCCCGAAGACATTCTCGAAGCCGTAACAACCGTCCCTCGTATTACACTAATCGCTTGCGGCACGGCTTATTATGCCTGCATGGTTGCCAAATACTGGCTGGAGCAAATCGCCCGCATCCCGTGCGAAATTGATGTCGCCAGCGAATTTCGCTACCGCGAAGCCCCAATGCCTGAAGGCGGGCTGGCCTTGTTTATTTCTCAATCGGGCGAAACCTTGGATACACTCGAAGCCTTGCGCTACTGCAAGCGTGAAAAGCAAAAAATCCTGTCCGTCGTCAACACAATCGAAAGTACAATCGAACGTGAATCAGACTTTGTTATGCACACTCTGGCTGGTCCGGAAATCGGTGTAGCTTCAACCAAGGCCTTTACGACCCAACTCACTACCTTGGCCTGCATTGCTCTGGCTGCCGCGTCTGCCAAAAATACAATAGATGCGAATAAAGAACATGAGATGGCCGAAGCCTTACGCCATGTGCCAACCATTGCTGCCGATATTCTTAAACATGATGAAGCTATCTTGAAAATCGCGCGTGACATTTCAAAGGCCAGAGATGTTCTGTACCTTGGACGAGGCAGTCTCTATCCACTTGCTCTCGAAGGTGCATTAAAGCTCAAGGAAATCTCTTATATTCATGCAGAAGGTTATGCCTCCGGAGAAATGAAGCACGGCCCTATTGCCTTGATTGACGAAAACGTACCCGTAGTAGTCATCGCACCGGGCAATGACCCGATGTTTGAAAAAAATATCTCTAACATCAAGGAAACCACAGCCCGAGGGGGGAAAGTCTTCCTAATTTCCGATGAAAAAGGCAGCACGACACTAAAAGCAGACAGCACATGGTGTATTGCTATGGGCGAGGTTCACCCCTTTGTTGCGCCCATCCTTTACGCACTCCCCGTGCAGATGTTGTCTTATCATGCTGCCGTCATCAAAGGCACAGATGTTGACCAGCCCCGTAACCTTGCCAAATCCGTGACCGTGGAATAACGCTTTCCCAAAATTTTATTGCATTTAAGGACCTGAAAAACTTATTATAACTAAAGAAAAATATTAAGGGGTGAACCATAATGGCCAAAATCTTACTGGCTGAAGACGATGAATCAATGCTCAATTTTTTGGTCATGGCGCTTTCACGTGCCGGTCACGACGTGCATTCCTGCTCAGACGGAGAAGAAGCTCTTGTCCTTTTGGATAAAGAAGAAAACTTTGATCTTCTCCTGACCGATGTCGTCATGTCTGGCATTGACGGCATTGAGCTGGCAGAAAAGGCAACAGAGAAATTCCCTGCCCTAAAAGTCATGTTCATCACCGGCTTTGCAGGTGTCGCCATAAAAAAAGTTGAAGAGAGTAAAACAGAAAGCATCAACGCTGATAACATGCTCTCCAAGCCATTCCACTTAAATGATCTGATCGAACAGGTCGAAACCTTACTGGCTTCATAATTTTTAAGGCCCCTTGGCAATAAAACCCTTGAAACGTACGCAGCTTCCCTATAAAACTACGCCATTATATCGCTAATCCGGACAAAGGGTATTTGGATTGATCCAGAAACAAAGAGCGAAGCGTAGTATTCCTACACGAGCGATGAAGTGACGAAGATCAAGCCTAATAACTAAAGTCCTGAGCAAAGAGCGTTTTGTTTGAATTAGGAACGAAGAGTAAAACGTAGAAACCTACGTGAACGATGAGTGACGCTATTCAAGCTAAACGATCGCAGTTCATGTGGGCGGTTAGCTCAGCGGTAGAGCACTTGCTCGACACGCAAGGGGTCACAAGTTCAATCCTTGTACCGCCCACCATTTACCTTTTAAATACATGATTTAAAAGGTAATTATAAGAGCAGAAAATTACAGGCGGTCAGTTTGGTACATTGACTGATACAGTGAGGCCTGTAAATGAAAGCAATTATGATTGAACCACACCTGCAATTACGTGGAAACACCTATTATTTTCGTATTGCCATCCCGAAAAACCTTGCACCCATAGTAGGTTTTACTGAATATAAGAAATCCTTAAGGACTAAAGATTATATGGTTGCACGACGTAAAAGCCGTATTATGAGCCATGTGGCAGAAGAATTATTCGAGATTATACAGGAAATGACGAAAACAAAAGCACAGGATGAAATCCAACAAGTTGCCAGAAATCATTTTGAGAAATGTCTCTTAGATGCTTCCGAGGAGCTGATCTTTGAACGTGACATTGTTAGAGATGATCCCGTCGAGGGTGGTTTTAACCCTCAAATCCTAATAAGACTGACCGAAAAAAGCAATAACAGGCTTATGCTACTCAAACAATCAAAGACCCAGCACACCTATGGGCCTGAGCAAGAAAAAGTGGCTAATGATTTGATTAAAGCCAAGCAAATTGACATAGGAAATGCTCAGGAAAAATACCATGCCCTGTGTCATGCAATTCTTAGGGCACAGCATGAAGCAGAACGTATAAGATATGCCTACCTGTCCGGCAATGAGCAAGACGGCATGATTACAGACCCCTATTTTAAGGACTGTAAGAACTTCTTTGAAACACCGGATGCAAACTTGTTCTTTGCCAATGAAGATCACCCTTATTACACAGACCCTACGAAACTGACACTCAGAGAAGCCGTAGAAAAATATCTTAGCTTTGAAATCAAGAATGGCATAACAGAAAGAAACCTGAAATCTAAAACAGCATATCTGGAACGTATGCTTGAATTTTTGGGTGACAGCACCCCCCTATCCAGCATACAGCCCCAGCCACATGGCGCAAATTTAAGAGACATGGTTTTCAGACTTCCTAAAAACTACATCCAAAAATACAAAAACAAAGGTATAGAGCTGCATAAAGCCCTTGAAAGTGACAATAACGATAAAATTGAAAAGAAAACCCAAGGCTTATATTGGGGAGCATATTGCAGTTTTTTTAAATGGCTAAAAAATGACAAACTTATTCATAGTAACCCGTTAGAAGACCTGAATTTCAAATATAAAAAGAAAAATGTAAGAGGAGACAGATTACCGTTTAGCAAAGAACAACTGGAAACCTTATTTACATCTGCTATTTATAAAGGGCGTAAAAATGAAATAAAGGAACTTTGGAAACAAGGAGAATTAATGTTTAAAGACGGGTATTTCTGGCTACCTCTTATCGGGCTATTTACAGGAATGCGTTTAGGGGAAATTTTACAACTTTTGCCAGAAGATATTAAACAAGATGAAAAAAGTACTTGGTATTTCGATGTAAACGACAATGATGAAAGAAAACACCTTAAAACTGAAAACAGCAAACGGAAGATACCAATACATCCCGAGCTTTTAAAAATGGGGTTTATTGAATATTGCAAAAAACGGGAAGACATCTGCAAAAGACATAATAGATTTTTGTTAGAAGATAATATCACATACCAAAAAAATGACATGATAAAGAATTACAGTAGGCAATTTAGTACTTATCTGAAAAAACACGATATCAAAGACAAGAAAATTGTCTTTCATTCATTTCGGCATAATTTTGTAGATCAGATTAGGCACATCCCCTTCATAACAGACGAAATCATGGATGCTCTGGACGGGCGTGAGGCTGGAACAGCTAAATCTTATAGTACTCGGCTTTCATACGGCACTCCCCTATTGGCTACAAAACTCAATGAATATCTGGAGCAGGTAGACTATGGCATAGACCTGAGCCACTTATACATTGATGATTAAATGCAACTGTTGCACTGGAAAATACGACACGAGTTTTTAAAAATTTTGATGATTTTGGGGCTAATTTGGACAGATACAAAACTTTGCATAAGTTGAAAGCCTTGTGTTTCAAGGGTTTTGCGTTTCAGGGCTTTAGTTCTGTTCCTATAGTAACCCTAGAAGATAGAAACACTAATAATAACATTCATCACAACCAATATCAGGTAGAGGATGCACATAAATGCCAATAGATAAACTGGTCATAAAATATGATACCAGAGAAAGAATAAATGACAGGGATAGTCTTATGGCAGGCCAAATCTGCATAGATATTTATACAATACTTGAAGCCTTATACGAATATGATCCCGAGATTATTACAATCAATTATAACAAGCTGAAATTGGTTATAAGGACAGAACAAGATCGGAAAGCTATGGAAATGATAGCTATAGGCAGTAGAAATGGAAACTATGCTTATCTTACCAAAATTACCTGTAATCCTTTAAGCTTTGGGCTGTGGTCTGATTTTTGGCAGGTCATAGAGGCTATGAATGATACTCAAAACCGATACAGCCCTTCTAATCAGGACTTAATATTGAGAAGAGGGCGTATTACAAGGATTGATTATGCCTGTGACTATGCTACCGACATAATGACAATAATGAGGGGTCTTTATATCGAACGGGGGCAAAGCTTTTATGCTTATACCGATATGGACGATGAAAACCCTTATCTGGAATATTTCTGGCAAAGAGGACAGTTTAACAGCTTTCGTATTGGCAAGAAAAATAAGGTTGTCAAAATATACGATAAAAGACTTGAAGAAATTAACAGAATAAGAAACAGCAGGAGCACTCCAGAAGATATCCGTCATGAAAATCTGGAAAGATTACAAGCATTGCCACCAAAAACCCGAATAGAGGTCAGCCTAACGGAAAGAAATATCATTAACCGTATCTGGAACAGGACAGGCCGTAATTCTGGAACAAGACCTGCTCCGACATTAGGTGATTTAAGGCATCATTTGAATACTATAATTGTGGGTGATCGTATCACAAGAAGCCGAAGCTATCCTTTTGCAGGTATCCTATTAAATGACATAGTAACCAGAGAGAGCCAAAGGCAAGGTAGAGAATTTCACAATCGTACAAATGAAGCCCGTAGAACCCTTTCTGAAGTTGATATGGGTGGATTGATCAATTTATATCAAAGATGGGCTAGAGAAGGCAGGTTTTGGCAAGAGCACGGCAATCACTTTCATATAATGCACTGGAATCCTGCTTATCAGCCTACAAGGGTTTATGCTATGCTGATGAGGCAATGGCTTGGCAGAGAAAATACTTTTTATTCAGAAGGTGTGCCTATAGAAAATAACAGACATTTAGAAAACTCGATGCGTGTTACCGATAGATGGCCTATGGAACTTACAAGAAGGTAAATGCAACTGTTGCACCAAAAGTGCGGGGGGATGCAAAGCTTAAGATTTCTATAGGCAGAATACAGAAAGGCTAAAGCCTTACCTGAGGTGAGTCATTCCAAAACTTTTAGTCAGCTTGATAATATGAAGGTATTATAATAGCTTATAGATTCATGCAGAAATTGTATGATAAAAATTTCCTATATGAAACAAACAGTTAGAGGGTAATCTGCTTTATTGAAACCTTTGCTTTTAGCTATAAGTGTATGTAAATATTATATTTTTTGATATTTGAATTCATCGCATACGACATAATAGAAACTTGCAGTTCCCTAAACTTATATTTTCTGATACAACCATCACTATATTTATATTTTGATTGCCTTCGAAGGAAAACCAGCATGGGTATTTCCAAAATTAATAATATTGAAAATCTTGGCTTTTTTGACCCGTTTCAATGGCCACAAAACCCTGCCGATATATCTTTTAAGAAAATAAATATACTTTATGGCTACAACGGCAGTGGCAAAACTACCCTATCAAATATCCTTGGGTTATTCTCTGAAGAACATGATGATATCAGCCGTAAAAAAGTAATTGATGGATTACGTGCAGATGACACTCGTGATTACAAAATAGAACTTGATTGGGATGGAAAAACAATAAAATCTTTTGAGGAAAATAAAAAAATACAGGTATTCAATTCTGCTTTCATTGCAGACCATGTTTATAACGGCACACAATCAAAGCCTTTGTCATTTAAAGGAAATGTCGTTACGGAAGAACAGCTTTCTAATGCTACTATCAAAGGTTTAACTGATAAAATCATTGAATTACAAGACAAGCAAAAAGATGTTATAAAGCAGCTTGAATTGCTTAAAGAGTTGGCTGTTTCTGTCAAGAAAAGTTTATCGACCAAATGGAATGATAACATTGAGGGACGAAGACTTCCCTCAAATTTAAAAATTGAAGATTGCATTCAAACCTCACCGGAAAAAGATCAAGAAACTCTAGAAAAGGAACTTGATGAACAATTTGAGAAATTCAAAATATCCAAAGATCAAACAGCTCTTCAAAACGATATTACAGAACTAAAAAATCTAACCCATGAAGTTCTACAAAAACCTGTCTATGTAGAAAATGATATTTCTAGCTCCGTATCTGAAAATGCAAAAGAAAAACTGAAAGAACAAGTGGCATTGTTTCAGGATGCCGATCTTGAACACACAACAATTCAGAACTGGTATGAAGATGGAAAAACCCTTCTTGAACATGCCAAGGATCACAAAGTTTGCCCTCTTTGCTCAAGTAAACTTCCTAATATAGAAGAATTGATAAATAGCTATAACGATTATTTCAGTGATGAATTAGCTTTGCTCCTAGAGACCCTCCAGAAACATATTGATATATATACAAAAAACTGTTCACGAATAGAAACTTGGCAAACATTAGCTATAAATACTAATAACCTTATCAATAAGTATAGATATCAAAAGCATTTATCTTCCAAAGAGCTAGGCATTATTCAAAATTTAACTTTGGGGGAAATTAAAAAACAGGTAAAAACAGCCCAAGCCTTGGTACAAGATAAGAAAGACAACATTACAAAGGTAATCACCGAAGAACACATAAGCATAATTACTGAATGCTCTTCTTTTATTGAACAATATAATGAAAACATCGAAGCATTTTCTAAAATTCAAAAATCCTTTATTGAAAAACTTGAAGCCTCTTTATTTGATACATCCTTGGCAAAAAAAATCTGTGGTGACTTATTTTGGAAAAGATTTGACAACGAAGGAAGCCAAATAGCAGATTCTTTTAGAACAGAAAAAGAAATAGACAAACCTCAAAATCATGGCGGAATTGAATTTTATTGGTTTCTAAAAGAAGCAGAAGCAGCTTTGCAAAGAAACCTTATTAAATATGAGAATGATCGGGGGCAAGAACTTGCAAAACTTAAGCAGGAATCTAAATACGTTAATAAGTTTTTATCACAGCTTAGGATTTCTCACTTTGAGATTAGTTATGATGATAAGGCTATCGTTATCAATTTCCTAGGCAAAAAACCCAAAAAAGGAATTCATTATACTTTGAGTGAAGGAGAGAAGACTGCGCTAGCTTTTGCTTACTTTCTAAGCAAATATCAATACGAAATTCTGGATAACCAAGATCAAAATGTAACACCAGAAGATCATATCATTGTCTTAGACGATCCTATCTCTAGCTTAGATGAAAATAGACTGTTTTCCACTGCCCTTTTGATACACAAGGTTTTATTCCCACAAGCATTAGAAACCGATAAAATTATAGATCAAAACAAAAACGAAAAAAAATATGTTAAATCATGGAGCGGCTGCCAACAAATTTTTGTATTTAGTCACAATTTAATTTTCTTGAAGTTTTTGAACAACCTCATAGAAAGCAATCAAAGTCTTGATAGAGCTGACTTCTACCTAGAAAAAGGTGAGCTACATGAACTTCCCCCTGCATTAAGAAATTATCAAACCTCTTACTTTTACAAGCTTTCTAAAATCCAGAGCTTTTTTGAGAATTCCATTGATTATGAAGAGGTTAAAGATTTTCTTCCCAATTATATAAGGATATGTCTAGAGGCATTTATAAGCTTCAAGTTTGCACGTTTAAAGCAAGGAGCCAGTAGTGATAAATACAAACCAGCAATGCTAGATAAATTAATTAGCGGACTTAAAGTAGAAGACTTTTCTAGTTTTAAAACAATTCGGAACATTAGTAATAAAGAAGACTTACTAACAATCTTGCAAGAAATAAAGAATAAGGTTAATCCCGAATGTCATGGGACTTCTCAAGAAATCACCCACCTAGAATATTTATCAGAAACAGAGTTAAAAGAGCTTGTAGATAATGTAATGAATGTCTTTGAATATCTAGATCAATTACATTTTTCTAAAACACAAAAGC
>JAOUOR010000106.1 GCA_029880245.1 Alphaproteobacteria bacterium | reverse complement strand
CAGGATCATCCTGTCTGTATTGCCCGACTCATAAGCCTCCCAAAGTTTCGAAAGTGTGGTAGACAATTCAGCCGCGCGCACCGGCTTGGTCAGGAAAGCGGAAAAACCTGCCTTGGCAAAGCGGCGAGCCTCGCTTTTATCAATTGCGGCGGTCAACATGATAAGCGCTGCATCCTTAAGCGCATCATTGCCCTTGATCTCTTTAGCCAGATATTCGCCGTTCATACCGGGCATCAGATAATCAATAACAGCCATTTGATAAGGATCGTTTTCCTTTACCGCCGCCTGCATCATTCTCAACGCTTCAACACCGTCTGTGCATACATCCGGGCGCATCCCCATCGCTTTCAGATGCTCTTCCAGCAAGGTGCCATTGACAGGCAAATCATCGACAATCAACGTGCGCAGATTTTTAAGGCCGTCAGCATGCAACGTGATACTCTCTTCATATTCCGTATCCTCTTCCAGTTCAAGCGCGAACCAGAAAGTGGACCCAGCTCCGGGCAGGCTTTTAACGCCGATATCGCCGCGCATCATCGCGCATAACTCGCGGCAAATCGCCAGCCCCAGCCCGGTGCCGCCGAACTGGCGCGTGGTTGAGGAATCAGCTTGAGAAAACTTCTCAAAAATCGCCTGCTGCTTGCTTTCTGGGATACCAATACCCGTATCCTTGATCAATATTTTTATTCTATGCTTGCCGCTTTGCGGCTTTATCTCCTCATCTACCCCGACTGTAATCAACACGAAACCTTTATCGGTGAACTTGACGGCATTGCTGGCCAGATTGGCGATGATCTGGCGGATGCGCCCCGGATCGCCGATCAGCTGTTGCGGTGTGCCGGGCACATAGCGCACGATCATTTCCACACCTTTTTCCCGCGCTTTATAGGAGAGAAGCGCCGCTACATCCTCTACCACACGCGCTAAATTGAAGGACACCGGCTCCAAATCCAGCTTTCCGGCCTCGATCTTGGAAAAATCAAGAATATCGTTGATGATGATCAGCAGCGCTTCTGCAGAATTTAAAATGGTTTCCGAGAATCTGCGCTGCTTCTGTGTCATTTTTGTTTCCAGCAGCAGTTCCGTCATGCCTATAATCCCGTTCATCGGCGTGCGGATTTCATGGCTCATGGTGGCCAGAAAATCGCTCTTGGTCTGACTAGCTTTTTCTGCGGTATCTTTTGCAACTTCCAGTTCCTTTTCGCGCGCAATTTGTTTTGTGATATCACGTTCAATCGCTGCGAAATTGATGATCTGCCCGTTATTACCGTAAATCGGGAAAATAGACAGCGACAACCAGTATTCCTCCCCGGTTTTCGTGTAGTTCAAAATCCTGCCACTATAGGGTTCTCCGGCTCTTAAAGTTTCTCCAATACGCTTGAGTTCATTCGAGTCAGTTTCCGGTCCTTGCAAAACGCGCGGCGTAGCACCGATAAGATCATTCTTTGTGTAACCGGTTATTTTCGTTATGGCGTCATTGACCTTAACGATCGTTGGGCCGGCTTCCAAATCAGCATCAGTAATCATCACCGCATCATTTGAAAATAAAAAGGCGGACTCATAAAGCCTGAGTTCTTTTTCCGAACTCTCCAACTTTTTATAGGGATTGAGCAGAAGCTTTCTTCCGAATACGGCCAGCACGCCAAAAGAGGCAAAAAGCCCCAGCAAAATTGCAAGCGATATATCGCTCATAAAACCTTTCTTCTGGTTTTCCAACAGAGCTTTCGTCACCAGATATTCAAATGTAATGCCCGTATCATCTATTTTCTGCTTCTGTAGAGATTTGTAATCCCGCAACACGTCTTTATCAGAAAGCGTAGTAAACCGCCCTGTCTCCGCACTTAAAACAACCGCGCGCTCTTTATCGGAAATAATAGGTGCAAGAACATCCTCCAGATCTGAATGAATACCAACGCTCAAAACACCCTCAGTAGCATCGCCGTAGATTATGGGGACACTCAACTGGAAAATATTTTCACCACGCTCATTTTCAACAAGACTAATAGCGTATAAATTCTTACCGCTGAGCAATTGCTGAAACCAATTTTCCTTCGTATTTAACGAAGCGTTTTTATCTTCCGCCTGTTTATCTGCCTCATGGGCATGATTAGTATAAATCTCCTCGCCCAGAATATTAAAAAGACGGATATGTTCCTCATTTCCCAAGATTTTATAGTCACCTAAAAAATCCGAAAGGTTAGCCAGCGATGCGCCTGATCCCATGACGCCGTTGATCACCAAGGGATAATGCGCCAGGTCCTGAATAATCTTAATGCGCGTTACCAGGAATTGCGACAGATAGGCCGTTGTCAATTCAATCTGCGCTTCACTGCTTTCCTTTTGCATTTGCAAAATTGCGCGCTCCGCCCGCGGCCCTATCAGCAGAGCGCTGATCAGGAGCGAAAGGCTAAAGCTCACTACAATAAAGCCGTAAAATATCCAGGATGAGGATAAAAACTGCCTTATTTTAGACAGCCATACCATTACGGGTTTCCTTTCATATTAGCTTTGACAAAGACCTGATTTTCCGGCCCGTATTGCGCCATGCAAAAATCGTCCAGCCCCAAGGCTTCGTGTGCGTCGTCATGATCGCTTGTCCATGGGCTAAAAGGCGCTTTATATGTTTTAATCAAGCCTTCAACCGGTGCATTCAGGGACTCCAACGCTGTACGCAAGGCGGTACGGTCTACTTTCACATCGCCAGTTAGCTTAATCTGCCCAAGCGCCGCCAATGTAATGTGCCCCAGATCATAAGCATGAATAAAACCTGGCGGAGCTGGAATGTCCTCGGCCTTTTTGATTTGATCAGGATAGAGCTTTTGCGCGCGCGCAAAAACTGAATTACTGAGCTCTGTTTGCGGTGAAGAAACAAAGGAAAAGCAGGACTGAATAAAATGAAGACCTAAACCTTCACGCATTTCCGGGCTGATCACTTCGTGAAAATCGCCGCCTGTGATACCCCAATGACTAATAATTGGAAGGCGTTCCTTCTCTTCCAACGAGAGCATAGCCCGCGAGAATTCCGCGCCCTCAACCGCATTGCCAACAAATAAAATACAATCCGATCCGGACAAAACAATATCACGCAACATGATTTTTGCTGTATTTTCCTTGGTATTCCAGCCAAACCATGTCACCTGCGGGCTTCCATTCTTTTCAAGCGCCTTAGTCATGGTCTTTTTATTGGATTGGCCCCAAGGTGTTTCCTCCAAAAGCAAATGCGGGTTTTTACACCCAAGATCATTTTGTGCATATTCGGCAATTCGGTATCCGGCCTTGGTATCGTCAACCGACAGGCGAAAAACCCAGTTCGTGCCTTTATTATAGCGCGTAATCGGCCCGCCCGCCGCCCAGGGCACCATCAGCAATATGCCGCTTTCATTGATAAAGTCTTTATATTTGATATAGGGAGGAGAGTGTAATCCACCGAGAATAAATAGAGCTTGCGGATCTTCCAGAAACTGATCCATATGCAGCTTGCTGCGTACCGCGTTTCCCCGGTGATCTTTCGGCACGAATTCAATCTTATATCCCTGGATTTTATTACCAATTTCATCCAGTGCCGTTTTAAAGCCCATTTCCATCGCATGTGCCGACTCCGTATGTTTGGTATAATCGGCATCATGGTAGATTTTAAGAACCTTGTCCTGAGCCGTGGCAGTGCCACCGATCAGAACCAGAATAAAACATAAAAGGAACCTATATAAATTTTTCATCAGAACACCCATTTCAATTGAAGTTGCGGTACAGACTCAGTTTTTCCATCAACACCGAATTTGTTATGCCAGTATTGCCATTCAATCCCGGCAAAGAACTTGCCATTCGGCTGACCTATGATGTCACCCACATCCATCAGAAAACGTGGCACGAAGGATTGATGCGGCACAGTTGTTCCGCCTTCTTCCCCGAACAGGTCTGAATATCCTTCGATCACAAATTTTCGGCTGGCGGCCTCAAACGGATAATTCCAGGCCAGATACACCTGCCAGGTGGGGTCCTCCCGCTCAGGGTTGTTGCGGTTAAAAAAATTGGCCTTGAAAAATTTAAAGCCGGGTAAATCAAGGTCAGTTCCCACGCCAGTCATGTAACGGCGCAGATCCCTTTCACCCTTCTCCATCTGTGCGGCGAGATAAAAATCCTTGAAAATCCAGAACGAAAGATCCTGCCCCGTCACCTTGCCAAGGCTCAGGCGCGGCGTGAATTCAGCATAGGCATCATCGCCGCCGTCATCGAACCATGTCGCGTCAAGAAATGCGTAAAAATCGCCATATTTCCAGCGGTTGGCATGTTCAAGCGTGACAATGGTGCGGTCATTATCC
>JAOUOR010000052.1 GCA_029880245.1 Alphaproteobacteria bacterium | reverse complement strand
TTTGTTGATGCAGCTTAAGGGAATTAGAGCAATGAAACTCAATGAATTAAAACCACAAGACGGATCGACAAAAGGCCGCATGCGTGTAGGGCGTGGTATTGGTTCCGGTAAGGGCAAGACAAGTGGCTCCGGTCAAAAAGGCCAGAAGGCACGCTCAGGTGTAGCGATTAAAGGTTTTGAAGGCGGTCAAATGCCTTTATACCAACGCTTGCCGAAATTCGGTTTTAGCAACACAAAATTTGCAACTGATATTGCCGAGGTGACGCTGGGCAAGTTGCAAGATGCTATTGATGCCCAAAAAATTGATGCAAAAAAGCCGATTGATGAAGACGCTCTGGTTAAGGCTGGCGTTGCCCGTCGTAACAAAGATGGTATCAAGCTGATTGCTACGGGTGCGTTGAACGCCAAGGTGGAATTGAAACTAACCAAGGCTTCAAAAGGCGCTCAGGCAGCTGTAGAGAAAGCCGGTGGCAAGATTGAATTTCTTGATAAAACGCCAAAGCCCGTTAAAAAACGCGGCGAGAAAAATAAGTAATCATATTGTTGTGTTACGAATTGCGCATAAGCCCCTTAAATATAAGGGGCTTTGTTTGTTTGACAGGACATTATTAAATGCGTAAATTCATATTAGTAACTATATTTAAGGTAACTTATGTAATGAAAATTCTTCGGCTTCTTTCTATTTTTCTCGCATTTATGTTTGTTTTCAGTGCCGCCCAGCAAGCCTATGCCTATCAGGATTATTGTCCGCGGCATGATACGAAGACCTTTATGAAACGGAAACTTAATAAAACAAGAGTATTTAAAGGCACAACAAACGGGTTTACAGAATATACTAGAGGACACTCAAGAACAGAAGATGGGGGGTTTGTGGGTGGTTTTGTTCAATATAAGCATCCATTATTGGCAACTGATTTTGAATTTAAATATGAGACTGTTAGTTTGGGACCAAATAAGTATTGTGTTCGTATGACTCATGCCAGAGCTTATTTTATTCAAAATCCAAGCGTTTTTTTACCAACAGACTATAAGAAAAGTAGCTGCGAGTATAAGGTTATACTTAAACATGAAAAACGACACTTACGGGCGTTAAAAGATTTTCATGAAGAATATGCCCCTAGATTTGAAGCGCATCTAGGGCGGGTTGCACGTGGTTTGCCAGTTCCAAATCCTGTTCCATATGGCAATGTTGATCTTGTTAAAGAGCAACTCCAAAAGCACTATTTAACTGAATTTAGCGATTTTATTATGAAAGCGTCGGCTTTGCTTCAAAAAGAGCAAGATAAAATAGACAGTCCGCAAGAATATAGAGGAACAGCCGCTCGCTGTGATAATTGGTAGGACGGTCTGAGGTATCTGAAAAATAGGTTGCATTTTTTCCTTTTTTGTCGAAATGGGCTTGTGCGTTGGCGCTGTTTTCTTTATGACTTTTCCTTTAGATAATTTGTTTTAGTAACTTAGGTTTGAGGAATATCAAATATGGCTTCTGCTGTTGAACAGCTTGCGAAAAATGCAAATTTGGGGGCTTTGGCCAAGGCGACTGAATTAAAACAACGCATATTCTTTGTGATTGGGGCGTTGATTGTCTATCGGCTGGGGACGTATATTCCGGTTCCTGGTATAGATATTCAGGCATGGAGCCAGTTTTTCTCTGATCCTTCTAAAAGCGGCGGTATTTTGGGGATGTTTAATATGTTCTCTGGCGGTGCCTTGTCGCGTATGACGATTTTTGCGCTGAACATTATGCCTTATATTTCTGCCTCGATTATCATGCAGCTTGCCTCGGCAATGTCCAAAAAGCTTGAAGAGCTTAAGAAAGAAGGCGAGGTCGGGCGCATGAAGATCAATCAATATACGCGTTACCTGACGGTTTTATTGGCTTCGGTTCAGGCTTACGGCATGTCGATCGGCCTTGAGGCGAGCGGCGCGGTGATTGATCCGGGTATGTTCTTCCGCGCTTCTACTGTTATCACGATTGTTGGCGGTACGGTTTTCCTTATGTGGCTTGGTGAGCAGATTACAAGCCGCGGTGTTGGGAACGGGATTTCCCTGATTATTTATGCAGGGATTGTCGCCGAGTTGCCACGCGCTATTGCGGCGGCACTTGATCTGGGGCAGGAAGGGACGTTACATCCTATGGTCCTGTTCGGTTTGCTTGTCATGATTGTGGGTGTTATTGCCCTTATCGTTTTTGTGGAACGTGCCCATAGACGCGTGGTCGTTCAGTATCCCAAGCGGCAGGTTGGTAACCGGATGATGGGCGGGGAGTCTAGTCATATACCTTTAAAAATCAATACTGCCGGTGTTATTCCGCCGATCTTTGCCTCATCTCTTTTGCTTTTGCCGTTGACAGTAGTTGGTATGATGAGTTTTGAAAATACAGAGTGGCGATCATTTATTGAGAGTAATCTTGCCCATGGCCAGCCTGTCTATATGATTCTCTATGGGCTTTTGGTTGCATTTTTCTGCTTTTTCTATACGGCGATCGTATTCAATCCAGAAGAAAATGCAGATACGTTGCGTAAATATGGCGGTTTTGTTCCGGGGATGCGTCCGGGTAAGAATACAGCGGATTACCTTGATTATGTCCTGACCCGTATCAGTACAATAGGTGCGATTTATCTGGTTTTTATCTGTTTGTTACCGGAATTTTTGATTGCCAAATACTCACTTCCTTTTTACTTTGGAGGAACAAGTTTGCTTATTGTTGTGTCGGTGACGATGGATACGGTTGCTCAAGTTCATTCCCATCTTATCGCTCATCAATATGAGGGGCTTGTCAGGAATACTAAACTGCGTGGACGAAGACGGTAATACACAGATTATAAAAGAGAGGCATCTGGAAAATGAATATTATTATGTTTGGTCCGCCGGGAGCAGGTAAAGGAACGCAATCAGAGCATATTCAGACGCAGTATAATATTAAAATGCTATCGACCGGGGATATGCTTCGCGCGGAAGTGGCGAGTGAAAGTGAATTGGGCCTGAAGCTTAAATCAATCCTTGATTCCGGAAAACTTGTATCAGATGAGGTTATAATCGAGCTTATTGCCAATTGCATAAGCGAGCCTGGGTGCCAGAAGGGTTTTATTCTTGATGGTTTTCCAAGAACTGTGGCGCAGGCAGAAGCTCTGGATGACATGCTGCAGCATATGGCGCGTAAGATAGACCACGTATTTTCTCTGGAAGTTGATCAGAATGCCTTGCTGGAGCGGATTAAAAAACGTGCAGAAGAAACAGGTGGTGCGCGTAGTGACGATAATGAAGACGTACTGAAGAATCGTTTGCAGGTTTATCAGGAGCAAACAGCACCAATCTTACCGTATTACGAAGCTAAGGGAGTTTTGCATAAGGTTGACGGTATGCAGCCTATCGAAGAGGTCACAAGTCAAATTGACGGCTATTTAAAGGCTAAAGCGGCCTGATTTAGATATTTTTCTTGTTATTATGAAATAAAAATTGACACCGGGCGCTGAATACCTATAATGCGCCCGTTCTTCTTGTATTTTTAAGAAGTGTATTTGTTTACAAACCGGCGATGTGAAAGCTTAACGCGCGGAGTATCAACGGTTTGGTTTGGTTTTTGAGGTGTTCTCAAAACCATGGAAATTTGAAAGGAAAATGATATGGCACGTATTGCCGGGGTTAATGTCCCTGATAATAAGCGTATTCCGATTGCTTTGACATATATTCATGGCATTGGTCGCACAACAGCATTCAAGATGTGTAATGATTTGGGAATCGATGTGCAAATGCGCATGGGTCAGGCCAATGATGATGTCTTGAATAAGATCCGTACTGAAATCGAAAAAGGTGACTTCAAAATTGAAGGTGACTTGCGCCGAGACGTATCTCAGAACATCAAGAGATTGATGGATATGAAGTGCTATCGCGGGCTTCGTCATAGAAATGGTCTGCCTGTCCGTGGTCAAAAAACCAAGACCAATGCGCGGACTCGCAAGGGACCAGCCAAGCCGATTGCCGGTAAAAAGAAATAAGTAGGGAAGGATTTTTGTTATGGCTAAACCTAAAGTTAAAGCTAAGAAAAAAGAGAAGAAGAACATTGTATCGGGGATTGTGCATGTGAATTCCACATTCAATAATACTTTGGTTACAATTACAGATGCACAGGGCAATGCAGTGTCATGGTCCTCATCAGGTATGATGGGTTTTAAAGGTTCGCGTAAATCCACACCTTATGCCGCTCAGATGGCTGCTGAAGATGCCGGTAAAAAGGCTCAGGAGCACGGCATGAAGGAATTGGATGTTCGTGTCAAAGGTCCGGGTTCGGGCCGTGAATCAGCCCTCCGCGCGTTGCAAGCAATTGGCTTTACTATTAAGTCGATCAAGGACATTACACCCATTCCACATAATGGTTGCCGTCCGCCAAAAAGACGTCGTGTATAATCAAAGTATAGAAAAGAAAAGGAAGACCTAATGATTCAGAAAAACTGGCAGGAATTGATTAAGCCCCAGAAGCTTGAAGTAGCTGGAAACTCGCGTCCTAATACAGGAACAGTTATCGCCGAACCGCTTGAGCGTGGTTTTGGTTTGACACTTGGTAATTCACTTCGCCGTATTTTGCTCTCTTCATTACATGGTGCGGCTGTAACAGCTGTTCAGATTGATGGCGTGCTGCATGAATTCACATCTGTTGAAGGTGTGCGCGAAGATGTGACAGATATTATCCTTAATCTGAAGGCTCTGGCTGTGCGTATGCATGTTGAAGGTCCGCGTAAGATGCGCCTTAGTGCAGAAGGTCCATGTGAAGTAACGGCAGCTCAAATTGAAGCCGGTGCAGATATCGAGATTATGAATCCTGATCTTGTGATTTGTACTTTGGATAAAGGGGCTAAGCTTTCTATGGAAATGACTGTCGATACAGGTAAAGGTTACCGTCCGGCAGCTCAGAACCGCCCCGAAGAATGCCCAGTTGGTCTTGTGCCGATTGATAGTGTGTTTTCGCCTGTGCGTAAAGTGACATATGAAGTTACAGACACACGTGTTGGTCAGATTACAGATTATGACAAGCTGACAATGACCGTAGAAACAAATGGCGCGATCTCTCCGGAAGACGCCGTAGCTTTTGCTGCGCGTATTATGCAAGATCAGCTTCAAGTGTTTGTTAATTTCGATGATCCAGAAGACGAGAAAGAAAAAGAAGAAGCTCAGGAGCTTCCCTTTAACAAAAATCTTCTTCGTAAGGTGGAAGAGCTTGAGCTTTCCGTACGTAGCGCGAATTGCCTGAAAAATGACAATATCGTTTACATTGGTGATCTGGTTCAAAAATCCGAAGGTGATATGCTTCGTACGCCGAATTTTGGCCGTAAATCATTGAACGAGATCAAAGAAGTTCTATCCATGATGGGCTTGCATCTTGGTATGCAGGTTGAAGGATGGCCACCGGAAAATATCGAAGATCTGGCCAGAAAGATGGATGATCAACAATTTTAATCGTCCACTTTAATTTGGTACAGCGTTGCTTCGCTCCTAAAAAAAGTAAGACGATTATAGATTTTATCTTTTCCCTGAATGTTTAGGGGAAAGACTTTAAAAAGGACGTAGTGTCCGCCCCGTTTGGTAAACGGCTTAGAATATGGTTAGTGCCAAATGGTTTGTTTTATGGTCTTCATGGAGGCTTCGGGCGAAGCAAAATGAAGCCGCAGAAATGCCGCTTAAGCAATCGGCAAAAGTGAAAGGAAAATGTCATGAGACATGGTAAAGCACATAGAAAATTAAACCGCGATTCTACTCACCGTAAGGCGATGCTGGCGAATATGGCGGCTTCTTTGGTAAAACACGAGCAGATTAAAACGACTTTGCCTAAGGCAAAAACCTTGCGCCCTTATGTCGAAAAACTGATCACAATGGGCAAGCAGGCTGCTGCTAATCCTGAAAGAGCGGTTGCTAAGCGTCGCCAGATCATTGCGAAAATGCGTGATGAAGTTCAGGCCAAGAAAATCATTGATGTTCTGGCTGAGCGTTATGAGAGCCGTCCGGGCGGTTATGTTCGCATTATGAAGGCGGGTTTCCGTTATGGTGATGCCGCGCCAATGGCGATTATCGAGCTTGTTGATCGTGATGAAGATGCCAAGGGTCAGGATTCCGGTCCGGTGAACTTCCTTGATGAAGACGGTGATTTTGGCTTCGAAACCGAAGAAGCAGAGAAAGCGGCGAAAGCTTAATTTTTCTATAGGTGTCATCCCTGCGATAGCAGGATCTCCGGAATTAAGAACTAGATTCCCGCTTTCGCGGGAATGACGCCAAGGAAATTAGAATTCTAAACCGGCTCTTATGGGTCGGTTTTATTTTGTGGTTGTCATTTTGAGCGAAGTCGAGAAATCTTATGAATAGACGACAGCTATAAGATCTCTCCACTCCCTAACGTTCGGTCGAGATGACAGGAATGTTATCAATCAACCGCGTTTTTCCAAGCCAAGCAGCGGCGAGTATCCGGTTCCAGCGTTTTTCCACGTAATCGACTTTATCAAATCCGGTCTTCAATAATTCAGCCTTCGCGGTGTCCAAATCTTTGGTTTTTGCGGCGTTGCGGATAATTTTATTGAGCTGCCTTGCGATTTCCAGCTCTTCGGTGCTCAAATACGCGTTACGGGAGGATAGGGCCAGGCCGTGCTCATCGCGCACAATCTCTCCGCCGATAATCTCGATATCAAGACCGAGAGTTTCAACCATCTCGCGGATGACCATAAGTTGCTGGAAGTCCTTTTCTCCGAACACGGCCACATCCGGTTTTACGGCATCAAACAGGCGGGATACTACATTTACCACACCATCAAAAAAATGGGGGCGGAATATGGTTTCAAGCCCTTCGGCGTTACTTCCAGCCTTCACCGCACTATCCGTTCCATCGGGATAAAGATCATCCTTAGTCGGGCAAAATACCACATCTACGTCCAATGGTTTAAGCTTTTCAATATCACCATTCACATCGCGCGGATAGGCGTCATAATCCTCATGCGGGGCGAATTGTGTGGGGTTGACAAAAATACTCACAACCACAATATCGGCCTTCTCTTTAGCTAAATTTACGAGAGATAAATGCCCGTCATGCAGCGCGCCCATAGTCGGCACGAAGCCGATTGTCTTGCCGGAGTTCCTATAGTCCTCTAAAGCTTGATCTAACTCTTGAAGTGTGACGGCCTTTTTCATTATTTTTTCATGCCGTATAGATATTCACCGGAAGGGAATTTTCTGGATCTAACTTCATTTGCGTAACTTTCCACAGCGCAAGAGATTTCCTCAGCCAGATCAGCATATTTTTTAACAAATTTCGGCGTATGACCGGTGAGCATGCCAAGCATATCCTCGGTCACAAGAACTTGCCCGTCACAGGCTGCAGAGGCCCCTATGCCTATGGTCGGGATGGAAACGCTTTGGGTGATTGTTCGGGCGACGTCTTCAATAGTGGCTTCGATAACAAAAGAAAAAGCTCCGGCATCTTCAATGGCTTTAGCATCTTCTAATAAGCGCTTGATTTCCTCATCGGTTTTTCCTTTGACCATATAGCCGCCTTCTTTATTTGCGGATTGCGGCATTAGGCCGATATGCCCCATAACCGGAATGTTGTTTTCAACCAAATGGGCAATAGTGGCGGCCATGTTTTTCCCGCCTTCAAGTTTTACCCCGTCACAGCCGGTGGTGTCCATAATGCGGCGTGCATTGCGCAATGCCAGTTCCTTATGTGCTTCGTATGATCCGCAAGGCATATCAACTATAATGACCGCTTGGCGGGGTTTGCAGGTTACAGCCTTTCCATGGGCGATCATCATATCCAAAGTGACATTTTCAGTGCTGGGTAAGCCGTATAGGACCATGCCCAGAGAGTCACCGACCAGAATTAAGTCACAATGCGGATCAAGGAGGGTTGCTAAGGGATCAGTATAGGCCGTCAGGCAGACAAGAGGTTGCGCCGCACCTTTGGCGTTTTTAATGTCACTTATGGTTTTTTTGGCTGTACTCATTTTTTAAATTTCCCGTCTTGAAATTCTTTTAAGCCCGATTTACTTTTTGCCTATGCGGAATTTGCTTCTTTGTTTAACGGTTTTTATCCTCAATGCAACCCCGTTTTACGCTGCGGCGGAAAACCGTGTGTTGCCTCAAAATCCTGTGCAAATGCAATTATCTTTTTCTCCGCTGGTTAAGAAAGTTGCTCCATCGGTCGTCAATATATACACAAAAAGAACAATATCAACGGGGTATCGTCATCCCTTTTTGGATGATCCTTTCTTCAGCGAGTTTTTTAAATGGGATTTATATGGCGGCAGGATGCGCGAGCGTGTCGAAAGTGCGCTTGGGTCGGGTGTGATTATGATGGAAAGCGGCCTTGTCGTGACCAATGCCCATGTGATTAAAGGTGCTGACGAGATTACCGTGGTTTTGGCTGACGGGCGGGAATTCGAGGCGGAATTATCTTTGAGTGATGAGGCTTCCGATTTGGCGTTGCTCCGTATGAAGGGGGATTTGACGGATATTCCTTTTGTGGAGCTTGCGCCCAGTGAAAATCTGGAAGTGGGCGATCTGGTGTTGGCGATTGGCAACCCTTTTGGCGTAGGGCAGACAGTTACGAGCGGTATTGTCTCGGCGCAAGGGCGCTCCAATCTTGATATAAATGATTATAATTTCTTTATTCAAACAGACGCAGCGATTAATCCGGGGAATTCCGGCGGGCCGCTTGTGGATATGAACGGCAAGGTGGTCGGGATTAACACGGCCATTTATTCTCGCTCTGGTGGGTCGATGGGCATAGGTTTTGCTATTCCGGCGGAAATGGTGATGAGCATTATTGCCGCCGAGCAAAGCGGGCAAAGCGGAGATCGCGGCATTCAGCGGCCATGGCTTGGCGTATCCATGCAGGACGTGACCTCCGATATTGCGGCTAGTCTGGGGTTAGACAGGCCGAGCGGGGCGCTTATTTCCTCACTGCATTCTGCTAGTCCTCTCAAGGAAGCAGGCGCAAAAGTAGGGGATCTGGTCACGCATGTGAATGGGCATCAAATTCGCGATGCTGCGGAAATGAAGTTTCGTATGGCAACAGTCCCGATAGCCAAGCCTGTGCGATATGCGGAAATGGCAATTATGCGAGGGGAAGAGACTTTAACTTTGAAGGTTAAGGCTATGGCCGCGCCGGATGTCCCGCCCAGACATGAAACTGCGCTGGAGGGGCGTCACGCTTTAGACGGAGCGGTTATTGCTAATGTTAATCCTGCTGTGGCTTTCGAATTGGATTTGAGTATTGAGGACGGAGTTGTGGTTTTTGATGTTTCCAGAGGAAGCAGAGCTGCAAGCCTTGTTCGTGCAGGAGATCTGATTTTGCAGATTAACGGTCAGGATATTGAAACTGTGGGTGATGTTCAAAAAGCATTGGCGGATGTTGATCCCCGAAAAGGGATTTCTTTGGTCCTGAATAGGGGCGGGCGCACAACCCAGATTTATGTGCGGTAGTCTTTGATTTTTTTGTCATTCCGACTAAGCGTAGCGCATGGAGGAATCTAAATATAGTCACTCCCATTTATTCTTGCACTTCGTTATTCGTCGTTTACGTATTGTAATACGCTGCACTCCTCATGCCTTATCAGGATTGAAATCCATTTGACTATAGTCATTTAAGATAAAAATTGGACAGTCCCCAAGCACGTCATTGCCTGAATTTTTTTTTAAAAATTCTAAGGCAATCCATAATTATCTGGATTCCCCTAGAATTTTACTGTGTAAAATTCGGGGAATGACGGGAATGATTTGCCCAATTCTTATCTTAAACGACCATATGTTCTACTCTTAAGAAAATGAAAAAGGCGCCGATTTCTCGGTCGCCTCTTTCCCCCAACTTCAAAGGCTGCTTTGTGGCCTTTATCATTTTATGTGTTGTTTTTTATTCTTCCTCGAACTTCTCCGGTCCGACTCTGGTTACTGACTTGAAACTTTGTTATCCATATTCAGGATGATTTCCCGCCATCTCAGCGGCCATACCTTCGAACCATCCGACGAAATCAAACATTCTGCCGAATTCCTTGGCAGAGAAATCGAATAGTTTTCCATCGTGTATGGCCTGACACCATTCCCCTATTATTCCACCTGTGTTCACAGCGACACTTTTTGCTCGTTTATATTTTTCAATGCCCCAGTTTGATAACTCATTAAAGCTATCGCTTAGCCCAGATTTTACCCTGTTAAAGAGTGTCTGTCTTCTAAACGCATCTCGACCTTCTTTGGTCATCCCCGGGGGAACAATCCCCGATGCTAATAAGGATTCATCAATATTGCTTGACATTTCTTTTCTCCTATATAATTGCAATATACGGAATTAAAAGTAAAAAGTCAATTAAAAAGAGAAAAAATACTATGTATCAATATATAATAAAGTTAAGTAAATTTATTAACAATATTAAATATTATTTTTACAAAGATAAATATAAATAGTTTATTTTATTTAATATTACTATTTAGTTTCGGTAATTATATTTATAGTCTCGATAATAAAAAAATAGTAGATTTTTTTATTTAAAACGTCAAGCTCTTGTGTTTCCAGTGGTTTCGCGCCATTATGCAGTCTTTAAAAAAGTAAATAACGTGGATAAAATGACTGATCACAAAGAAATAATGAAAGATATAGTTTCCTTATGTAAGCGCAGAGGCTTTATTTTTGCGGCCTCGGATATCTATGGGGGAATCAACGGATTCTGGGATTACGGGCCGCTCGGGGTGGAGCTCAAAAATAACTTACGTGACCGCTGGTGGCGGGATATGGTGCTTTGTCCGCCAATCGGGCCGGATGGCGCGCCGATCTCGATTGTCGGGGTTGATTCGTCGATTATCCAGAACCCCAAATGCTGGGAGGCTTCGGGCCATGTCGGTGGTTTTAACGACCCGATGGTGGATTGCCGCGAATCGAAGAAGAGGTATCGGGAAGATCATTTAATTATCATAGTTCCCAAAGATGAGGAGAATGATAAAGGGAAAAATGGGCAAAGTTTGTTAGATAATGGCCGTACTTCTTTTGCTTTCATGGTGGACCAATGGGATAAGACTGAAGAAGATGCTGCCGCGAAAAAAATTGAAAAGTATATAAAAAAGGCTGGCGATGAAACTTTGAAAAATTTGCGTATTGGTAAACTTATTTTGAAACCATTTGAAGGAAGGGTTAAACCGGAGCATTATAAATTTGTTGTTGGACCAGATGTGAATACAAAGGGAACTCTTACAGAGCCAGTTCAATTCAACATGATGTTCCACACTTATGTGGGTGCCGCTTCGGGGGATGACAATAAAGCCTATTTGCGTCCAGAAACCTGCGCGGGGATATTTTTGAATTTCAAGAATGTACTGGATTCAAGCCGTGTCAAAGCGCCTTTCGGAATTGCGCAAATCGGGAAGGCTTTCCGCAATGAAGTCACGCCTAGGAATTTTATTTTCCGCTCCCGCGAGTTCGAGCAAATGGAACTGGAATGGTTCTGCGCGGAGGAAGACGTGCCACAATGGTTTGACTTCTGGGTTGATGAGCGCACACGGTTCTGGGAGTCTGTCGGTATCCCTAAATCAGAGCTGCATTTCCTCAATGTTCCCAAGGAAGAGCTTGCGCATTATTCATCCCGCACCATTGATGTGGAATACCGCTTCCCGTTCACAGCGCCGGATTTCGGCGAACTTGAAGGGATTGCCCATCGCGGGAATTTTGACCTCACGCAGCATGCTGAATTTTCGGGGCAGAAGCTGGAATATTTCGATCAGGCCGAGAATAAGCGCTTTGTGCCGCATGTGATCGAGCCGTCAACAGGTTTGACGCGCGGTGTTCTGGCCTTGATCTGTCAGGCCTATACGGTGGATAAAAACAGGCCATCCGGTGTGTATCTGAACTTCCATCCTTCTATGGCGCCGCTTAAGGCTGCGATTTTGCCGCTGACAGCCAAAGAGGAGCATGTTCCCATCGCCCAGAAGCTTTATCTGGATTTGCGTCATGAGTTTGCTGTGGAGCTGGATATCAAGCAGAATATCGGCAAGCGCTATGCCCGTCAGGATGAAATCGGCACGCCTTATTGCTTTACCGTGGATAATGATACGATTTCAGATCAGACCGTAACAGTGCGTGACCGTAACACTATGGCGCAAGAGCGTATTCATATGGACAAGGTCAAGGATTTCCTGAGAGAGAAGATTGTCGGAAAATAACCCTCAAAACGGCAAAATCGTAGTTGGCCATCATTACAAGTTTATTGATGGCCTGCGCGGAGTTGCTGTTTTGCTTGTTATATGGTTTCACGCTTCAGAGTTGTTGTATGAAGCTCTTGGTTATGATGCGTATGGATTTGATACTTATTATCGAATAACTATATTAGGGCAATTTGGTGTAGATTTGTTTTTTTTGATATCTGGGTTTTTAATTACCGCTATTCTTATTGATACTGCTTACTCAGAACGTAAATTCAAAAATTTTTATATCAGGCGTTCATTACGAATATTTCCTCTATATTATCTATTTTTTGCAATTTTTACTTTTATGATCTTATTCTCAGGTCAAACTATGTTTGATCTGAAGTTATTATATTATTTTTTCTTCATCCAAAACTGGAGCTTATTACATGAAGTCAATCTTTATGGCTTACTGAATCATACTTGGTCTTTAGCTGTAGAAGAGCAATTCTATCTAATATGGCCGTGTTTATTTTGGTTTATGTATAAAAAATCATATAAGGCTACGTTTTTAATGTGTATTACTTTTGTTTGTCTTTCATGGGTTCTTAGATGGTTTTTAGCTAATCTGGGATATAATAAATTTGCGTATACAATGACATTTTCTCATATGGATGGCCTGATTCTTGGGGGGATGATTGCTCTTTTGTACAAAAAGTGGGGATTAGGAATTTCCAAATATAAATATGCCTATCTTGTAACATTTTGGATTATCTTAATCATACTTCTATTCTTGCTTTTCAATTATAATACAATTTTTGAGGCACATATTTTTGCTATGGGTAATGCATTATCTTTTGTAAGTATTATTTATTGCTCTTTATTGCTTTATCTACTCTCTTTAAATAAGGAGCATTGGGTTATCAAAATATTATGTACGAAAAGTATTACTACTATTGGACGGATAAGTTATGGTCTATATATATTCCATGTGCCTATTTGTATAATTTTGTCGCATGTTATTTTCTACTTGGGATATACATATTTATTTGGACATATTATTTTGTTCTTTTTCACTTTAGCTTTATCTTATTTTTGTGCTCATTCAAGCTATACTTATTTTGAAAAGCCGATCTTAAAGTTTAAGGATAAATGGGCTCCTCTAAAATAAGGCTTTGCCATCCCGCAAAATGCGATCTGTTGTTTTTGTATAAGAACCATCTTCGTTATGAAGGATTAGGCCGTTATGCATAATCGCGGGGGATTTTTTGTGCTTCCAAGCCCGCACAATGACCCGTTTTGCGGGTGTGCTTTCTTTGGGCCATAAGGGGAAGATTTCGACATTCCCGAAGCGTTTACCGCCGTTTTTGCTGTAAAGGGCATGTAGGATGTCATCGAGTCGTCCTGCCTCATGGATTAGCGTTAAACTGCCTTGGCCTTTGATATGGTTGAAGGCGCAGGTGATCCAGTCCTGCAGGGAGATATCGTCTTCGGTGTGGCCCATAGCCTTGGCCTTGGCATTAGAAGGAGAGTGGAGGTGTTTTCCCGATTCCTGATAGGGTGGATTGCAGATAATGTGATTGGCTTTATCTATATCCAAGGTACGAATATCGCCTTGCATAAAGCGACAGCGCTCAGTCATGTTATTAAGCACGGCATTTTCTAAGGCTAGATCAATATGACAGCTTTGAATATCAATACCAGTCAGGGTTGCACCGTTAATCCTCCAGAGGGCACAAAGTCCGGCGCTGCCAACGCCGCAGCCCAGATCAAGGATAGACTGACCTGACCTGGCGGGGCAGGCAGCGGCTAGCATCACGCTATCGAGCGAGGTCCGGAATCCTTGCGGGGCTTGCTTTAGGGCAATTTTCTTGTCTAGAACGTGTATGATGTCTTTATTCTTGGTCATAAGGCAGATTTATCATTGTGAAGTGATGGGGGAAATCATTTTCTTTAGTTCGTTTGCTGTTTTCAAAAAATAAAAACGTAAGTTATTGTTTTTCAATGATATTCCTTTAGTTTGTTTGTTAAAGAGCTTCTCGGATTTGTACAGTTCGTTTTCGCGTTTTAAAAAATTTCCGGCCCGTAATCCAATAGTTTGTTCCGGCGTTTTCATTTTTGCTTTTTTTTGGTTTATCATTTAGTCTCAATGACTTAAGAAAAGGCGCCTTTAATAACTTTTCGTCATTACACGGCGTGTCATGACGTTTGGGCT
>JAOUOR010000051.1 GCA_029880245.1 Alphaproteobacteria bacterium | reverse complement strand
GGATGAAAATATGTCAATGCTTTAAAACCTGATCAGTGAATTGATTTCTCAAGTAATACTGAGGCAATATTACATTATATTTACTAACAGGAAATTAAGAAAAAGGGGTAAAGGACTTAAATTATGCAATAGCGTTTTGCATGTAAGCTTTTGCCTCTCGTTCAAAAATCGGCATGTTTGAGGCAAGCTTTTGGGAGTCTAATTGAGAGGCTACACTGGACAAATTGAACTTGGTTGCTTGTTCCGAGTCTACTGAAACCTTAATGTTTTCTTTATCAATCCCTAAATTTCGGACAGAATCGCCTGAGAACGCCGCTTGTAGGCTCCCCATTTTATAAACTCTTGATTCGTCTAATGCATTTATAACAGCTGTATTACCGGAATCCGCCAATGCATTGATTTTGCCTATGGTCATGTGTTTATGATAATTATCCTTTACATAATCATGGTTATCTAGGACAACTTCCAGTTGCTCTTTTACCTGAGCCAAAAGCTGGAATTCCGGCTGATCTTCAACACTTTGCGTAGCCAGTTTTTCCATTTTTGCACAAGACAAACGAGATAAATTGTCCTGTATCCTATCCAAATCTGCCCCCGGGGAAAGTGCTTTACCCAACTTTTCCGAGTCCAGTTCGGGTTTTGACTGCGCGGTCTTGACCATATCCTCGATCAAAGCGCGTTTTTGTTCTCTGCTTAGATCTTTGCGCTGTTCATTAACGGAAGAGACAAACTCGGCAGCATTAACAGCCGGAGCGGCCTGAAGCGCCGCAGAACCTTTCCCTGTATCCCCTTGGGGCATTATTTGCTTAACAACATTTTCTTTACTAATACCCTTTTCCGTGAGGCCTATCTGATCTGCCAGATTATCACACGCCCCTTCCAAATATTCTTGCGCAACACATTGATGATCCTTCCAATCCGTAGCAAGCTTATCCATTTTCTCTTCAGTATCATCAAATGCATTATTGGCCTTATCATTCTTAATTTCGGCCGCTGTCTCGACTTTATTAACATCTATCTTCAAGCTATTGGTGTCTTTTACCGCTGGCTTGATATCTACCCCTTCTTCATTTTCATACAGAACATCAAAGACAGTTTCATTCGGATTATCATCAATGAAAAGCGCATCGGCGTTATTACTGGCATGATCACTATATAAATTTTCCTGCGGTTTAAAACTTGATTCATCCATAAGAGCAGAAGGAGTCATCAGATCACTACCGTCCAATTCCTTGTCAGGATTAAAGCTATTATAAGATTTTGGACCAGAATCAAAATCACGGGATTTCGTGAGGTTCCCAAATTCCGCCATCTGCGATATAGTCAGTGACATTAAAACAACCTACCACTTCATTTTTTAAACACTATCAAGAGCATATTTCTAAATCACCGGTTCGTTTTATGCTCATAAATAGTATAGCCCGAAATCTATGAAAAATACAAATAAAACATGATTTTAGCCCTTCAAACCGGCGCGGCGATAGCTTATGGCTTCAGAAATCTCTTTTTTTCCAAGAATTTCAGCGCCTCCTCTCAAATCGGCAATGGTTCTGGCGACGCGCAAAACCCTATGATATCCGCGGGCCGAGAGCCTGTTTTGCTCTGCAAAACGGTTGAGCAAATCCTTGGCTTCAGGCTCCATCGTCGTGATCTCTTCAAGGATTTTGCCATCGGCCCTTGCATTGATCCGGCTCCGAGTATGGTTTTCAAAGCTAGCGAATCTCTCCTCTTGAATTTGACGCGCTGCAGCAATGCGCTGCGCCACTTGGCTTGAGGATTCGCCGGAGGCGATATCCTGAAGCTCGGTGACCGGAACGGGCGGGACCTCCACACAAATATCGATACGGTCCATCAACGGGCCTGAAATTTTTGACTGGTAATCAAGGCCGCAGCGCGGCGCTTTGGTACATTCCATCTCCGGATCGCCCAGATAACCGCAACGGCACGGATTCATTGCCGCGATCAGCTGGAAATTCGCCGGATAGCGGATATGGGCATTGGCCCGCGCGACCAGCGCATCTCCGGTTTCCATAGGCTGGCGCAGGGCTTCCAGCGTGGCTCTGGAGAATTCGGGTAATTCATCAAGAAAAAGAACGCCATTATGGGCAAGCGAAATCTCTCCCGGCTTGATCTTCTGACCACCACCGATCAGGGCTGGCTGCGAGGCCGAGTGATGGGGTGCGCGGAATGGACGGTGGCGCACGAGGCCACCTTCGGGCAATATTCCGGCCAAAGAATGCACCATGGATAGCTCAAGCGCCTCTTTCGGGCTCAAGGGCGGCAAAATTGCGGGCAAACAACTCGCCAGCATTGACTTACCGCTGCCTGGCGGCCCGATCAGAAGCAGATTATGACCACCCGCTGCCGCCACTTCTAAAGCTCTTTTGGCGGTTTCCTGCCCCTTAACTTCCGAGAGGTCAGGTACGGAAAACTGCTCTCCGGATGCCACACAAGCCTCGGGACGGCTTAAGAGCTGCGCGCCTTTAATATGGTTGATCAGCTGGAGCAAATCATGCGGGGCCAGAATATCCAGATCTCCCGCCCACGCGGCTTCACCGCCGCATTTTTTCGGACATATCAAGTTTCGTTTATTCTCATTAGCATATATAGCCGTAGGCAAAACACCAGATACAGGACGTATCGTTGCGTCAAGAGCCAACTCGCCCAGAACCACATACTCATCCAGTTCCTCTTTCGGGATAATGCCCATCGCCCCAAGCAAGCCCAAAGCGATTGGAAGATCGAAATGACTGCCCTCTTTGCTTAAATCCGCAGGAGCCATATTCACGGTCAAACGCTTGGGCGGCAAGGATAGCCCCAGAGAATGCAGCGCTGCGCGCACACGCTCTTTGCTCTCCGCCACGGCCTTATCAGGCAGGCCAACAATATTAAAGGCCGGAAGACCGCCCGATAGCTGCACCTGCACGTCCACCGGCTTGACCTCTATGCCTTGAAACGAAACCGTGTTAACGCGCGCGACCATTTATTTTTCTCCTAAATCAACTTGCCAATCAGTAATAAGCATCTGTTCCGGATCAGTAATATCACCTTCAGCATAGACATTAATTTCATATTCTTTGTCCCAGCCACAATATTGGACACAACCCAAGGAATAACAAAAAATGACTTTTGCTTGTAAATGATGTTTATCTTGCTCTTCTTGCTCTTCTTGATATTGTTGAGTGCCATAGACAAAACGTGCCATGACTTGAGTTCGATACGTCTCAACCTTTTGAACTTCTAAAATATCTTTGTGTTTTCGGACATAATCCAGATACTTCTTCCAACCAGAATTAGTAAAATATTTTTTTCGACCCTCCATGTCGATTTCGATTACACTGCGACCGTACATCTTATCATCTAGGCTCAACATTAAAAATCCTTTTACGCGGTTTTCAAAACCTTGTTTCTCCTCTTCCATAGCCAAGCCTAAGATTTTTTTAGCTTTTTCAGATGGGCCAATATCAATTTTAATTTTAGAATCTTCTGCATAAGATAAGAACGGAGAAAAAGCCAAAATTGATATAAATAACAAAAGTAAGTTCTTTTTCATTTGCTTACAAAACCCTATTCGTTCCTAAAAAATGCCTTTAAGTGAATACGTTATTCGCTAATCCTTATTCATGGTATGACTATTGCAAAAAATATCTACAAGTTAAAGAATTTTAACTATTTCTTAAGTTTCTTTCTCTAGTGAATTAGTTTATTATGATATACGATACTTTCGAAAAGGATAGACCTATGGCACAGAGCACTAACTCGCTTGAGTTTAATGTTTTGCCATGGAAGAATAACGGTTTAGAAGTTTACTCTATACTTAGTAATGTAAGCCGGAATAAATCTCCGGAGCCCGAGAACTTTATCGCCATACATAAGACGATGAGCGATTTATCGCCCCTTGCGGCTTTGCTATACGCGGCGGAAGCTATGCTGGAAATTGCCAATTGCAATGATCTGCTCCCTTTCGAGCCTAAGTTTCTCAAGGCTGAATGCTCGAAAATGCGAGATATGTGCAGATATGGATTAAGTGATCCTTATGATACTTTGCATTATATAGAGGAATTTAATTCCCTTCTTGATCTTTGCTATGTTTCATACGAAACGGATTACCCCTTGGTTGCCGAGATCATTGATATATTGCGCAAGCAACTCAACACGCAAATCGTAATTATGGATGAAGTTCTTGATATCAAGGCAGGCACTGCCGAGGGTGTGTCAGACAATCTTGAATGTATGGACAATGTCATTGCTTTTCCGGGATGTTCGGTCAAAAGCGTATAATTTATTATTTACCGTCATTCCCGACAAGTAAAGCGAAGCTGAACGCTATTCGGGAATCCAGCGCAATAGGTATGCAAGCAAAGCTTGCATGCTTTACTGGATCCTCGCCGTTTAACCTGCTGCGCTAAAAGCTCCGGCAGGCGCGGGGATGACGATATAGGGAAATAAAAAACTCATCACTGTTCACTTAGAGACCATAGGACCTATTTTCTTGCCGCCTAATATGTGAAGGTGAAAGTGCGGGACTTCCTGTCCGCCGTTTAATCCTGTATTCGCGATACTGCGAAACCCTTCATTTTTGAGATTTTGTTCTCCGGCGATTTTATCAACTGCTTCGAAAAAGCCCTTTATTGCCTCCGGCGAAGCATTTGCACCGAAATCTGTAATTGAAATATATTTCCCTTTTGGAATGACTAAAATATGAACCGGTGCTTGCGGCGCTATGTCCTTAAAAGCCAATACATATTCATCTTCATAGACTTTATCGCACGGAATTTCACCTTTTAGGATTTTGGCAAAAATATTATTGTCATCATAGGCGTTCATCATCTTATCCTTCCTAGCACTTAACTGACATTGCTTTCAGTCATAATCTCTCCATTTTCTGCCGCCAAACAAGCTCTTAACCCTTCTTTATAATCAGGATGTTTAAGCTTAACACCAAGCTCTGTTTTTATTTTATCGTTTTTTATACGTTTGTTATCTTTATAAAAACTCAGCGTTATCGGTGCAAGATCAGCATCCTCAATAGGAATAAGCGGAGGGACCTTCATCCCCAGAAGCTGACAGGCATATTCAATGACTTCATGGCTGGGCGCCGGCATATCATCAGACAGATTATAAATCTCTCCGCCCCTGGGGTTTTCAATGGATTTTTTAAGCACCTGAACAATATCCTCGACATGGATACGGCTAAAAGCATGTCCCGGTTTATCAATGCGGCGGGCTATACCGGCCCTGATTGAATCAAGGGCGCTCCTGCCGGGGCCGTAAATACCGGCCAGCCTGAATATATGGACCGGAATCTTATGCGTTTTGAATAAAGAAAGCCATTTTTGTTCGGCTTTCCACCGCCGAGAACCACGCTTGGTCGTCGGGCGGGCTTCTGATTTTTCATCAACCCAGCCTCCATCCCGGTCGCCATAGGCCCCGGTCGTTGATAAATAGCCAACCCATTCCAGATTCTGCAGACTTATAATCTCTTGCAAATATTGATTATAGCAAGGATCACCCTCATCGTCAGGTGGAATGGATAGTAAAAGATGCGTGACATCGCTAAGAACATATAAAGGGTCAGGAATGGGTGTATCGAAATCAAAGATATGGACTTTTATACCTTTTGCCCTTAAATCCTGCCTTTTTTCCTGATCTCTGGTCGTGCCGGATATCGTCCATCCTCCTTCTTTCAGGAGTTCACGGGTCAGATACTCACCGCAATATCCATATCCAAAACAAAATAAATGCTTATTCATATCATCACCCGACTTCTTCAATTTATTTTTTATGCAGTTTTTGCAAAAGACATAACCCGTTTTACTTCCGGAACATCTTCGTCCAACACGGTTCTAAAACTTTCTCTGGATGTTACCTTGTCATACCATTTTTTGGCCATCGCATGCTCATCCCACGGGACATCGCCTATGTAATCAATACAGGATAAATGAGATACAGCCGTTATATCAGCCAATGAAAACTCAGGACCAGCCAGAAATTCCCTGCGCTCCGTCAAAAACCCGATATAATCCAGATGATAGTGAATATTAGTGTGGCCCGCGCGGATTGAGGGGCTATGCGGCTCACCCATATTTAAAAAGCTTTTCATCACTTTTTCACCGATCAAATGATCTGTAACCTCCAGGTTAAATTTTCGGTCAAACCAGTTGATCAAACGCCGCGTCTCGGCACGCTGGATTGGGTCTTTTCCTATCAAATCCGTATCGGAATAAATTTCGTTCAGATATTCACAAATTACGAGAGAATTCGCCAAAATTGTTCCATCTTCCTCAACAAGCACAGGCACATCCCCGGCCGGATTCATAGCAAGAAATTCCGTCCGGCGTTCCCATATTTTTTCAATTCTCATATCAAACGCCAATCCCTTTTCACTCAAAGCAATGCGTACCTTGCGTGAAAATGGATGCAACCAAAAATGGTATAAAAGCCTCATGGAGATAAGTGTATCTTAAAGGGCAAAATATGCAAACAAGAATACGCTTTCGCCTCATAGAAAAAATACGAAAAAAACAATAACTAACTGAAATAAATAGATTTATTTTAAAGACTGCGCCTTGAGTATAATAGACAACTCAACATCATCAGAAATGGATTCGGTGCTTTGCCATTGTCCTTGCCCGACACCAAAATCAAGTCTGGATAGGTCAATTTTTGCTTTCATTACAGCATGTTGCTCTTGGTTTTCTCTATCTATTTCCAAAGAAAAAGGCAGCTCAATTTCTTTGGAAACACCGCGAATCGATAATTCGCCTTTTGCCAGAAACATATTCTTTTCCTCCAGTTTTTCGAAACTTATCGTTTTAAAAACAATATAAGGAAATTTTTCTTTATAAAACCAATCTTCTAGCAGAGCGTGTTGATCTCGATCAGCGCTGCCGGTTTCTATGGTCGAGACAGGTATTTTTACGTGAACACTGCTATCTGGCAGGTTTTCAGGGTCAAAGAAAATCGGGCCATTTATGCCTGAAAATTTACCGGAAAATTCCGCACCATATTGTTTGGCCGTAAAAGAAACATAGCTTTGGTCTTCAAGAATAGACCAGGATGTGACATCAGGAATTGACCTTACTGCCTCTGTCGGCTCAAGCTCCGCCGTCTTCACTATAGCCGGAGTTTCAAGGTTTTCTTCCATTTGTTCATGCAATATCTCTAAACCGACAAAATAAAGAGCGGGCAAGAATAAAAGTGTAAGAACAAACCCCAATAAGAGCCCGCCTTTCAATCCCAAATTTTGAGTTGTCATGCGCCGCAGAGTTTCATCACGATCTATAAAATGGTGTTTCATCGCGCCGAGAAAATGCAGCCCGATGATCGCTATTAAGCCAAAAGCTATAATTTCATGAGCTTCACGGCTAAGTTCAAACAGATCTTTGTTCTTTCCTGTGATATCGGGGACATCAAGACCAAAAAAGCTGATCGGGAAATCTCCAGCCGAGGACATAACCCAGCCACTGACCGGCATGGCTATGAGCGCCAGATATAAAAGTCCGTGGATTAGATGTGATAACCCCTTCTCCCATTTTTTATGGGTTGGCAGGGGTTTTGGCCGTCCTTTGACAATCAGGACCAGAATGCGCGCGGCAAGCAATATCAGAATAAGCAGGCCAAAAGATTTATGAAGATTATAGATCTGTATCTTATCTTGACTATACTCCATGCCCGTCATGAAAAACCCTACAGATAACAGCCCTAGTATAATCAGGGCTGTTACCCAGTGAATAGCCTTGAAAGATTTATGATAATCCTGTGACATATACGTCTATCTTATTTTTCTTCCTCTTCCTTGAGGATGCCTTCAACCTCGATGCGGATATCCACATCATCCCCGACACCCGGCAAGCCGTAAGTCATCCCGAATTCCGAGCGCTTCAATTTTGCCGTTGCCGAAAAGCCACTGACCATTTTTCCGCTATAGGGATGAAAATCCGTTTTGTTATGCGTAACATTCAACGTCACCGGTTTAGTCACACCCAGCAACGTCAAATCACCAATCACCTCGGCGGTGTTGTCGCCTGTCACATTAACCTTTGTGCTCTTGAATGTCATTTCAGGAAATTCCTCAACATTGAAGAAATCCTTATTCTTCATATGATTATCCCATTTCTCATCATCCATATCGATACTTGATGTATCAATTATAACTTCAACAGATGAATTTTCAGGATTCTCGCGATCTATATTATAATGCCCGCCAAAATCCAGAAACTCTCCTTCGGATATAGAAAAGCCGATATGACTTACAAAAAACAGAATTTGTGTATGCACTGTATCGAATGTATATTCCTCAATTTTTTCTGCATAGGCACAGTTTGAAGTAAACCCCATACCTAATGCCATAAGCGTTAATATTAATTTCTTCATCATTTTTTCTTTCATCTTCAAGGTTTCAAAAACTATAGCTCTTATAAATATAGACCGCATAATAGGCTCCGGCGATTGCCATCCCCCAATTCAGTAATCCGTATTTTAATTTCAAATATTTATCTTCTATAAGATCTTCATTCGACACGTTTCTCAACATAAAATAAAGAATGCCAAGCCCACCGACAAAGCCCAAAATAAAGCCGATAAACCCTACGATATAAACCATTCGTCTTGCTCTTAGCTATGATTACACGTATACAGAATCTATAAATACTGTGACCTTATTTCACCTTTATCTTTGACCAGAGTCAAATTTATTTCTTGAGAAGAATGAGAATATGGATTTAATCACAATTATTATTCTGTCCATTATACAAGGCCTGACTGAATTTCTTCCGGTTAGCTCCAGCGGTCACCTTGGCCTATTCCATTGCTTTACAGACCAATGCGATCAATGGGACGCTGAAAACGTGACGATGGATATAGCTGTCCATGTGGGAACGCTCTTTTCGGTGATAGTTTACTTTTATAGAGACATTTTAAAAATGTTTTTAGGCCTGAGAGACATTGCCACCCAAAAAGGTCTTACTCCCAATGCAAAATTACTGGTGTTTATAATAATAAGTTCAGCGCCTGTCATTTTGTGCGGATTAATTTTGCATATAATAGAGCCGGACTGGCTGAAAACTCTGCATGTCATTGCCTGGGCCACAGTTATTTTCGGGATTATTCTATGGCATGCCGATGCTAAATATCCGGAAAGCAAAACAATTGATCAGCTGACCTTTAAGGACGCACTTATCATTGGGGCTGCGCAAATACTCGCCTTGATACCCGGTACAAGCCGCTCGGGAATTACCATGACGGCGGCGCGCTATTTAGGATTTTCCCGCGCTGAAAGCGCCCATTACTCACTTTTGCTGGCTATCATAGCCATAAGCGGCGCTGGCGCTCTTATGAGTCTTGATGTTATAAAATCGGGAAATGTTTCCCTTGGGATGGATGTTCTTATTGCCACAATCTTGTCTTTTATATCGGGCTTGCTGGCCATCGCTGTGATGATGAGATTCTTAAAAAGCTGCACCTTTAAGGTTTTCGCTATATATAGAATAGCCTTAGGCGGCTTATTACTGGCTCTGCTTTATGGCGGTTATATAGCTTAGAATCACTATTTCGCCCCTTAGTACCATTCACATCTTCGCAGTAAAAAACTGTCATTTCGAGCGAAGTCGAGAAATCTTACCTCCTATCAATAGATACAGATTCCTCCATGCGGGCTACGCCCTTAGTCGGAATGACAAGAGCAAAAGGTAACAAAAAGACTGTTATCCCTGCGTAAGCAGGGATCTCTTTCTCTTATCTACCAGATCCCCGCTTTTGCGGGGATGACATTATAAACTTGACATAACAGGAATATTATCCTATTATGTCTACATGTTTATGTCATCCGCGCACCAAACCCCACAGACGTTATTGCACGGCTTGATAGCTTGCTCCTTGAGGCGGGATTGTTCATTTTTCTACGCTTTTCGCAGGGATGACGAAAAGTTTTTAAGGGTGTTTTCCATTAGGCTATTGAAAAAACAGGGTAAACCAAAAAAAAGAGAAAATGAAACGTTACGAACAAACTATTGGATTATGGGTCAGAAATTTTTTAAAACGCTAAAACGAACTGTACAAACCCCAAAAAAGCAAAAATGAAAACGCCGGAACAAACTATTAAAGACATGGACGGGAATTTTTTAAAACGAGCAAGCAAACTAGACAAACCCGAGAAGCCAATGAACTAAGAATTATTTTCCGGCAAGTCCCGATGTTCAATATAGATATTCATGCCTTGTTCTTCAAACCATGCTTTCAAGGTCTCTATTGTATAGACGGAGCGGTGCTTGCCTCCTGTGCACCCGACAGCCACAGTCAGATAGCTTTTACCTTCATAGGCATAACGCGGTAAAAGAGGCAGTAACAAGGCCTTAAAATTTGTCAGAAATGCCTCGAATTCTTTATCTTGCCGAATATATTCCCCGACTTTCTTATCTTTTCCTGTCAAAGGCTTAAGGGTTTTCTCCCAATACGGGTTTTTTAAAAAGCGCACATCCATGACAATATCGGCTTCTTTTGGAACGCCTTTGCGAAACCCGAAAGACATAAGGGTAACAGCCATATTCTTTTCCGGTTTGGAGATAAAAAAACTTTCTAAAATATGCCTGAGATCATGGATTGAAATTTCGCTTGTATCAATCACGAAATCGGCAGCTTCTTTTAATGGCTCAATAATTTCACGTTCTGTTTTGATACCATAGCGCAAGGATTTTTGCTGGGCCATTGGGTGCCGGCGGCGTGTTTCTGTAAAGCGCTTTTGAAGAACGGAATCATCGCATGTAATATAGACTAAACGCGCTTGTAGGTCTTTGACTGTCTTTAAAATAGAGTCCGGAGAAAACCCTCTGGTTCTGGTATCAATGCCTATGGCGATATTCGTTCCTATATTTGTATGGTGGGGCTGCGTTCTGGATAACAGATCTTCGATCAGAACTGGCGGAAAATTATCAAACACTTCATATTTGAAATCTTCAAGAACTTTGAGGACAGAAGAAATTCCCGCACCTGACAGGCCGGTAATAATAA
The DNA here is from genome assembly GCA_029880245.1 of Alphaproteobacteria bacterium. Lineage (GTDB taxonomy): Bacteria > Pseudomonadota > Alphaproteobacteria > Micavibrionales > Micavibrionaceae > UBA1672. The sequence continues at coordinate 3,542 of JAOUOR010000051.1, read as the reverse complement.
GCGGACACTCCTCATGTTCTGAGCTGATACTCTGGAGGCTCATACCGTGTTCAAGATCACGACGAATCTTGCCCCTTTTATTTGATCCTTTTTATCTTTTATATTCTCGGCAAAGATCATCCCGTTATGGGCCAATACAATTTGCCTACATATAGACAATCCCAACCCTGAATGTTTGCCATAAGCTTCATGCTCCGGCCTTTCCGAATAAAACCGCTCAAAGACGTTACCAAGTTTCCCTTCGGGAATACCCGGACCTTCATCTTCCCAAAAAACCATGACGCGTTTTGCCTTTTTTTCCAGACTTATGCGTATTGTCGAACCCACAGGCGAAAATGAAAGGGCATTGGAAAGTATATTTTGAAAAACCTGAATTAATCTTCCCTCACTTCCCCAAATGTTTATTTGTTTTTCCGGTAAAGTCAGTTCGATTTTAACGCCATCTTTTATGGCTGTCATGACTTGTTCATTGCCTTTATGCTTTTCCCTCTCCAGCGGATCTTTGTACATATCGACAAGATTCCTCAAAATATTTCCTAAATCCAGAATATTAAATTCCTCTCTGGACAACTCCGCATCAAGCTTGGAAGCATTTGAAATATCTGTGATTAAACGATCAAGTCTCTCAATGTCATGCTGTACAATTGCTAATAACTTGTCCTGATCCGCTTTTTTCTTAACTTTTGATGCTGTCTCCACTGCACTTTTCAAAGATGTCAGCGGATTTTTTATCTCATGTGCAACATCTGCGGCAAACAACTCGATAGTATCCATCCGCTCCCACAGAGCTTGGGTCATTTCTCGCAAAACAACAGACAACTCGCCGATTTCATCATTTCTGTCTCTCATATCCGGTATTTCATCGTATTTGAACTTACCTCTTCTTACATTCTCCGCTGCAGATGCTAATTTTTTAAGAGGGCTTGCTATAAGTCCCGAAAGATATATGGATATCAGAATTGTTACCAAAAGAGTCATGAGAAATATTTTCAGTATATCAAACCATGCATCCCCCATAGCTTTACGCACGTCTTCTCCTGAGTTCACAACCAGAATTGCGCCGATAATTTCATTGCCATCAAAGATCGGCATTGCACCAGTTAGCACAAAGTGCTCGTTTTCTGGAGATTTCCAAGCCGTCATACTTAGCTTCTTCTTAAAGGCATCCACCACATCCGGGTAATCTGTTGCTATCGTCGAGTTAATACCCTGAAACGTTTTTAAAGTGTCCGTATTAGGCAGCAAATTTAAGAAAAAGCGGCCAGCTTTCTTTAGAATCTCCAGACTCTTCAATTCTTCTTTGTTTTTTCCCAGTTCAAGAAAAGTATAAACCCCTGCAATATCTTCCTCGCCAGTCATCATGTCAGTATCAGCAACAAGTTCGCCGTCTCTTCTGAAAACAAGAATTCTTTTTTGAAGAGCCAGTCCCAATCGGTTTGCTATGTTTTTTGTTTCATTTTCCGATAGTTTTTGTGAAATCTTCTCGCCTTCAACATATGAAACCAGAGCCCCTTCCATTAACGTATTAGCGATCAAATATACTTCGGTCCTGAATATCTCTATTTTTGACGAAATTAATTTTTCCTGATACTGGCTCAAATAGATCATACCAAATAGCAAACTCAGTAGCGCGACGGCGTTAATACCCATAATCCGCAAAGTTAACTTTGTGATGCGACGTTCACTCCCCCCCCAATAGAGATCAAATAATTGCTCTATTTCATTTTTATTACTACCAATACGAAACCATCTATTACTCTTCGCGGTACCGGTATCCGATCCCGTAGAGCGTTTCGATTTTGTCGAATTCATCATCTATTTTCTTAAACTTTTTTCTTACACGTTTAATATGTGAATCTACTGTTCTGTCATCCACATATATATTTTCACCATAGGCCATATCAATCAGTTGGTCTCTGTTTCTGACGTGCCCGGGACGAATAGCAAGAGATTTAACCAATAAATATTCTGTAACGGTTAAATTCACAGGCATTCCCTTCCAAGCACATAAATGTCTTGAATCATCCAGATGAAGATCACCATATTTAATAACCTGATCTTCCTTCTTATCCCCCTCATCTGAGCCATTGCCCATTTCCTGACGCCTGAGCAATACTTTTATACGCTCCAAAAGCAACCGTTGAGAAAAAGGCTTTGTGATATAATCATCTGCCCCCATACGCAGACCAATAACCTGATCAATCTCATCATCTTTAGAGGTAAGAAAAATAACTGGAATTTGAGATAATTCCCGTAACTTTGACAGTACTTCAATACCATCCATTCGGGGCATTTTAACATCAAGAATAACCAAATCCGGTTTCTGTTCAATGATGCCCTTTAGGCCAGATTCCCCATCGTTGAACGTCATAACCTCAAAACCTTCAGCTTCCAATGCCATAGAAACTGAAACCAGAATATTCCGGTCGTCATCAACAAGAACAATTTTGTTTTTCATTGAATAATTCTTATAATCATTAACTTTGCTGTAAAATTTTAGCTCATTCATTTCATATAATACTTATCTTACACATTTTATTGTATCAAAAGAATCTATTTGCACCACTTTTCTTTTTTTAGGACTGTCGTAGATCAGTTACAATTCTCTTCTTTACAACGAAAAAGTTGACCCTGAAATTTTCATTTATTCAGCCCAGAAACATTTTGAATATACTCTACAACTTGTTTTACACATATCTCTATATTGTCTTTGGCTGTATCAAGAGTAACTTCCGGGTTATCCGGCGCTTCATACGGCGCGTCAATGCCTGTAAAATCCTTGATTTCTCCGGCGCACGCTTTTTTGTATAAACCTTTAGGGTCTCGTGCTTTGCATGTTTCAATATCGGCAGCAAGATATATTTCATGAAATTTTCCATGTGAGGCCTTTCTGGCTGTGTCACGGTCTTGTCTGTATGGAGAAATAAACGCCGTTATGACTATCAGACCGGCATCGGCCATAAGCGCGGCGACCTCTCCGACACGTCTTATGTTTTCTGCTCTATCCTCGGGTGAAAATCCTAAATCGACATTCAGACCATGACGCACATTATCACCATCAAGAACATAGACATGAAACCCCAGCCTTGTCAGATCTTTTTCTATGGCCATAGCCAATGTTGATTTACCCGAAGCAGATAACCCCGTTAGCCAGAATACACCGCCTTTATGTCCTTTGATGCGGAATCTTTGCTCATGGCTGACCAAATGCTCGACTTCGGTTATGTTTTCTGATTTTGGTGTTTTCTGCGACATTTAAAAACTTTCTGAGTTTCAATCACTAACTTTAAATGAAAAGCGTAACATATCCTATAACGGCCAAAGAGATACAGCTATATTGTGCATTGACCACGGTCAATTCAAAATGTACAAAGCTCCAGATGGTTGATTTAATAAGTAAAATTATGAATTTAGATAAATTTACATTTTTTGAAGGCAGTTCGGAAGGTTTTTTAAAAGCTTTAGATGAAAATGCTCATATAAAAAAATGTGAGAAAGGTAAAATTCTTTTTTTGCACGAAGATCCGGCAGAGTATTTTTAT
>JAOUOR010000005.1 GCA_029880245.1 Alphaproteobacteria bacterium | reverse complement strand
GCATATTCAAAACATGACCATAGATTTTCTTGGCCGCACTCACATCAATGCGCCGCCCTGAAAAATCAATCAGATAGCCCCGCAAATTCCGGAAGATAAAATCAAAAATAAAGGCAACCAACGCCCCTATCCCCAGCGCCCAACCCGTATCAATAGCCTCATTGGGAATAACACGGTCATAAACATTCATCACAAATAACGGACTGACCAATGCAAAAAGATTGATAAAAAGGGAGGCCATAATCGCCATCTGATAGGTGCGCCTGTTTTCTTGAACAAGGCCCCAGAACCAATGACCGGAATTTTTTATGCTATCATTTTGTGATGAATGATCTAAAGATGCCTTCGGATATGCTAAAATCGCATATCCTCTATACCGTTTTTGAACAGCCGCAATACTATGTTCCATCACCTCGTCATGCTCAGGATCATAGAATTTCAAAACCTTGCCGTTTTTCTCCAATACCAGCACCGGTGAAGCCTTATCCAGAAAAACCACACAAGGCAAAACAGATGTAGAAATCCCGTCAAGCTTTGCCTTTTTTACCGTCTTTGCATGTAGCCCTGCACTACGCGCCGCTTCACAAAATAATTCAGGTCCAATGGCTTGCCCCTCATAAGGCAACCCTGACTTAAGACTTTCTTCCGAACGCGCAAAACCATGATGCGCACAAAGTCTCGCCAGACACTTAATAAGATAATCAGAGGCGTCCGCCTTGGGTTCTTGCTTTATTGCCTTGGCTTTAGAAGCAGACATAATTACTGATGCGTTTCCTGTAAATATTCACCGAGCAAAATACTGCCCAGGCGACCTGATGATGAGAGCAAATAGAATTCCGATAGAAGTAAGCCGTATCTGTTTTCAATTTCCTCAAGCCGTGCATTAAAAAGCTGACTTTCTGCACGCATAAGAGCAAGAAGGCTAATCCGTGCCCCTTCATATTGGGACTTATAGGCATCCAGAAGTTTCCTGTTCAATACTATGCGCTCTGTAGACAAAGCCAGCTTCTGCTTTGCCGTATCATATTGTGCATAAGAGTTTTCGATTGATTGGCTGATTTTCCTAAGGATATCTTTCTTATTCGCCTTCGCCGCCTCATATTTATAGGTCAGCCCTTTAGTATTTGCAGCCTTCTTCCCACCCATTGAGAAATTCCAGTTCATCCGAACCAAAGCTTTTACATCTTTAGATTCACCACCAATCAAATCCCTCTTATCTGTTTTAGCAAAAGATACTTCACCATCCATATCGGGATAATATTCTGATTTAGCCGCCAACATCTGAGATTCCGCAGCGAGGATATCGGCATCGGCAATTAAAACCGAATAGTGATAATCATTAGCCAGTGTTATTTCATCTTCAATATTTTCCGATACATAATAGGCAAGAGATTCTGGTACAACGAATCCCCCTTTCGCCGCCTGTCCTGTAAGCTCCGTATATTTTGATTTGGCCGAAAGAAACTGCCCCTTATATTCAGCGATCACACCATCAACAATCATACGTACATCACGAGCTTGTTGTCCTTCCACTTCATCAGACAACCCCTCTTTGACAAGAGAAAGTATTTTTTGTTCGTATTCTGTTATTTTATCGCGTTGCTCTTGTAGCAAAGCGATAGATTCCCCTACACGCAATAAATCGAGATAGCTCCGTGCAACCCGAAAGACCAGATCATTCTTAACCTCCAGAATATCCAGATTTTTTTTCAACGCAGCAGCCTCGGCAGCATCAATCTTGCGGGTTGTTTTAAAACCATCAAAAAGATGCTGGCGCATGGTAATATTGCCTTCACCATAACCTGAATACCCGGCCCCACGCACAACATCCAGACCACGGCTTGTCGCATTATCCTGATACACGCGACCAAACGCTCCGGAAACATTAACCTCTGGGAAATATCCGGAAAAAGCACGTCGTTCATCTTGCAGAGCAGACATATACCCCGCCTCGGCAACTTCAACAGATGGATGTTCTTTCATGGCACTAATAAGCGAGTCCTGCAGAGTTTCCGCAGAAGCAACACTCTGTAAAGCCACGCTGCACAAAGCAAAAACGGCCAGAAAAAATTGGTTTATACCATTCATATAAATAGGTTACTCGTTAGTGAAAAAGCAGAAGAACGAATATCTGCCATAGAACTATTCATAATACAGAAGGTATAAATTTAATCAAGACTTTACACTGGAATCTTAATAACAATCAGTAAAAAGTCGATATTTTTCTTCGCTGAAATAAAATGAGCTAATCTCCCTTATCCCCTCTTCACAAAACGCATCAAATCGTGCATTGTTCTTTGACTTATCAGTTCAAAGTTAAACAAAAAATGTTTACAAGGATCTTGCCGTGGGCCTGAAAATAGCAATACCGAAAGAAACAGCAAAACACGAAAAACGTGTGGCAATATCGCCGGAAGTTGTAAAAAAACTCAGCGATATGGGGTGCAGTATTATTATAGAATCCGGAGCAGGTGAAGCGTCCAATTTTCCTGATGATGTTCTTAAAAAAGCTGGGGCTACTATTAAGAAAGACTACGAATCCACAGTAAAGGAAGCAGATATTATCCTAAAAGTTCAGGCTCCTGATAAAAATGAATTAGATGTTCTTTCAAGAGGACAACTTTTAATTTCCATGCTCTCCCCCTTTAGTAACGACAAAATCCTAAATGACTGCGCGAAAGCCTGTATTGATACATTTTCCATGGAATTTGTCCCGCGCATCAGTCGTGCCCAAAGTATGGACGTGCTTTCCTCTCAGTCAAACCTGGCCGGATATAAATCAGTACTGGATGCTGCCGAACATTACGCTCATGCTTTTCCAATGATGATGACAGCCGCCGGAACAGTACCACCGGCAAAAGTCTTCGTTATGGGTGCGGGCGTTGCAGGACTTCAAGCCATTGCCACAGCCAAACGTCTTGGTGCCGTTGTATCAGCCACAGATGTCCGCCCCGCTGCAAAAGAGCAGGTCCAATCCCTTGGCGCAAATTTTATTGCTGTCGAGGATGATGAATTTAAGGAAGCCGAAACTGCTGGCGGTTATGCCAAGGAAATGTCTGCCGCTTATAAGAAAAAACAAGCGGCACTCATCGAAAGCCATATAGCAAAACAGGATATTGTTATTACCACTGCCCTTATCCCGGGCCGCCCTGCCCCTGTTCTAATTACGGCTGATATGGTTAAATCAATGAAACCAGGCAGCGTCATAGTAGACCTTGCAGTTGAAACAGGAGGAAATTGCGCCCTTTCAGAATCTGGAAAAGTTATTGAAAAACATGGCGTGACGATTATTGGGCACATTAATGTACCAAGTCGCTTGGCCGCTGATGCTTCCATGCTCTATGCCAAAAACTTATTTAATCTAATCAGCCTTATTATGGACAAGGAGAGCGGGAAACTCGCCATCGATTGGGAAGATGATATCATCAAGGGTATAGCTATGACCAAGAATGGAAAAATAATCCATCCGAATTTTATAAAAGACACAAAGAGCAAGACAATCGGATCCAATAAAAAAGCAAAAGACTCTAAATCTGCCACGAGCAAAAAGACGACGACCAAGACCAAAAAGGACTAGATCATGACAACAGAAACAAAGACTTTGATCGAAAGCTACACAGAAATGGCTGATCGTCTTAGAGGTCTGGCAGCCGAGGCCGACCAAATTGCATCAGACGTAAGCGCGACGACTTTGGACTCTATGCACACCGAGCCCTTTATTATCACCGCCCTGACCGTATTCGTTCTGGCCTGCTTTGTCGGATATCATGTTGTCTGGCGTGTTACACCGGCTCTGCACTCCCCACTCATGGGTATCACAAATGCAATTTCATCTGTGATTATTGTTGGCGCAATACTTGCCGCAGGGCCAATTGACGGCGGATTTTCTAAATTCTTGGGATTTCTGGCTATAACATTGGCTTCGGTGAATATTTTCGGTGGCTTCATTATAACAAAACGTATGCTGAATATGTTTCAGAAAAAAACATAAAGAAGCAGAATATTTAGGAGAAAAACATGTCAATAACAGCTTCACTGGCTTATTTGGTTGCCTCGGTCCTGTTTATTCTGTCTTTACGTGGCCTTTCCCACCCGACCACAGCGCTTAAAGGACTTAATTACGGAATTGCAGGTATGGCTCTGGCCATTCTCACAACCTTTTTTGCCCCACAAATAGAAAGTTATACACTTATATTGCTTGGCATTCCTGTCGGAGGTTTTATTGGTTGGTTTATCGCAACGCGTATAGCCATGACCGACCTGCCGCAACTTATGGCAGCCTTCCACTCTCTGGTTGGTCTTGCCGCCGTCTTCGTTGCTGCAGCCGCCTTCTATAATCCGGAAGCTTACGGTATAGGAACATTCGGCAATATTAAGGGCGCAAGCCTTTTTGAAATGGCATTAGGTCTTGCCATCGGAGCAATTACTTTTACAGGATCTATCATCGCATGGGGAAAACTCCATGGAAAAATTTCGGGGAAACCTGTGATCTTTAACGGACAGCATAAGCTTAATGCTATTTTGGGGGGCATTATGTTCCTCAGCATTATTCTGCTCTGCTGGACAGGGAGCAGCTTTTATTTCTGGCTGATATGCCTGATTGCGCTTGCTCTTGGTGTACTAATGATTATCCCGATTGGCGGCGCAGATATGCCCGTAATTATTTCTATGCTGAATTCTTACTCGGGATGGGCCGCCGCAGGAATTGGTTTTACACTGCATAATAACCTTTTGATTGTCACCGGCGCGCTGGTTGGGTCTTCCGGTGCCATCCTATCCTATATTATGTGTAAGGGCATGAACCGCTCTTTCCTTAATGTTATCCTTGGCGGTTTTGGCGTCGATGATACTGCGTCAGGAACGCAAGATATGGGCGATCGCTCGGCTAAAATAGGAGCCTCAGATGATGCCGCCTATCTGATGAAAAATGCATCAAAAGTTATCATAGTCCCCGGTTATGGTATGGCTGTAGCCCAAGCCCAACATGCTGTGCGGGAAATGGCAGATATATTGAAAAAGGAAGGTGTTGACGTAAAATACGCCATACACCCTGTCGCAGGCCGCATGCCGGGTCATATGAATGTTCTACTTGCCGAAGCCAATGTTCCCTATGACGAAGTGTTCGAGATGGATGATATAAACCGCGATTTTGCCCAAGCCGATATCGCCTATGTAATTGGCGCCAATGATATAACCAACCCCGCCGCCAAAAACGATTCCTCTTCTCCAATTTATGGCATGCCGGTACTGGACGTTGAAAAAGCAAAAACAGTTTTATTTGTCAAACGCTCTATGGGTTCTGGCTATGCTGGCATTGATAACCCTTTGTTTTACAGTAGTAATACGATGATGCTTCTTGGCGATGCCAAAAAGATGACCGAAGAAATTATCAAAGCTATGGAATAGTTTTTGTTTAACTTTGATAATCTGTTAACTTTTTTAAAAGATAATACAGATATCAAGGGCAAAAGTAACTATGGATAACAATATTACACCGGATATTGAAGAGCGTTTCAGGCAGCCCAAAGGGTGGCGCTGGCATCATTTCGAGCGCATAAAGGGTCGCAAAATCCGTTTTGGCTCTGTTTTCCCACAAGACAGTATCCCCGATGCCGTAATCATATGCCTGCAGGGTGTCCGCGAATTTAGCGAAAAATATTTTGAAACCGCCCATTGGTGCCTTGATCATAATTTTGCTTTCTGGACATTGGACTGGGCCGGACAAGGAGAATCTACGCGTTATATCCCTGCAAACCCCCAAAAGCGTTTTAACGGAGATTTTAGAGAAGATGTTGCAGATCTCCATTATTTTATCAATGAATACATCAAACACTCCAGCGTTCACCCCGATAAGGGACGGATACCCCTGGCAATGCTCGCTCATTCTATGGGAGCGCATATTGGGCTGCGACTTCTGCACGACCATCCAAAAATCGTAGAATGCGCAGCAATGAGCGCCCCAATGATAGGACTAAAAGTTTTTGAACATATTCCAAATCCTGTAGCCTCCGTGGCAAGTACCTTTTGCAGCACCCTTATGGGTAATAACTATATTCCTGGTGGCAAAGACTGGGTGAATACTTTACCCTCACCTGAAAAAAAACTTACGAGCGATCCAGTACGCTCGCTTATTCACAATCAATGGTGTGAACTCAATGAATCTTTGCGTTGCGGAGATGTTACATATGGCTGGGTTCATCAGGCCCATAAATCCTGCATGAGCCTTCAAAATTCGAATTATCATAAAAGAATTGAAACGCCGTGCATTTTTGGAATACCGGAGCATGAACATCTGGTTGATAATAAAACGTCCTTAAAGACCGTAAACAATATGAAAAACACGGAAATACTCGAATACCCAGAGTCTTATCATGAAATTTTGATGGAAAAAGATGAAATCCGGAATGATTTTTTACAAAAATTCTATAATCTGATTGATAAAATGACTATCAAACGACCAGAGACCTTGAAACCTTTTTAAGAAAAATGCAAGATAGCACATAATTGATTCAGGAGAAAAATTTTATGCATGAAGATATGAACCCAGAACAAATCCGTCTCAGTGACCGGATACTATCAGCCCTCCAGCTTGCTCTGGATCAAGAGGATCTAAAAATTTCTGAGACTTTGACCAAGGCTCTTGAAATGGCTATGACCCGCAATACAGGTGGTGGTGAGTTTATCGAAAGACGGGACTACCCTGCTGAAATCGAAGCTGCAATGAATAAGCTCAGTGCGTTGAAGGATAAGACTTAGCCTTTTATTAATTCAAGCCATTCATCTTCATTAAGCACAGTGACACCTAACTCCTGCGCTTTTTTGAGCTTTGAACCGGAATCTTCTCCGGCAATCACATAATCTGTTTTCTTGGACACAGACCCAGCCACTTTCGCACCAAGGCTTTCAGCCCTTGCCTTCGCTTCCTGACGGGAAAATTTGACGAGCTTACCTGTAAAAACTACGGTCTTACCTGTAAGCGGAGATTTCACGCTCTGTTGCCGCTCATAGGGTTTGACTGTGACATGTTTTACAAGCCCATCCAGAATTTCCAGATTATGGCCTTCGGCAAAAAAACCAATCAGATCATCCGCCATAGCCGGACCGATATCATCAATTGAAATCAGATCGGCATAAGCCTCGCTTTCATGGTCTTTTGCAGCAATCATGGATTTTTTCAAAGTTTCCAGCGTACTGTAACGAGAAGCCAGACGTTTGGCTGTGGCCTCTCCGATCTGCCTGATACCAAGCGCATAGATAAAGCGGTTTAATTCAATTTCCCGCCTGTTATTGATAGAGTCGAACAGGTTCTTTTCCGATAAATCCCCCCAGCCTTCCTTGGCCCTGATAGGCGTAAGTGTGCTCTTATTTCGCTCTTCCAGCGTAAAAATATCAACCGGAGAACGGATTAGCCCCTCTTCCCAGAAATTCTTGATAATCTTATCGCCAAGCCCTTCTATATCAAAAGCCAGACGGCTAACGAAATGTTTCAGACGTTCAACAGCCTGCGCCTCGCAAATCAGGCCACCTGTACAGCGTAAAACAACATCATCCCCCTCACGAATAGCTAAAGAGTTACAGACAGGGCAATGATCTGGGAATTCGAATACTGCTGGATTGCCTTTACGTTTGTCTTTCAGCACCTCAACAATTTGTGGAATAACATCACCTGCGCGCTGGACAACCACCATATCACCGACACGCACATCCTTACGTCTGATTTCATCTTCATTATGTAGCGTAGCATTGGACACAACCACCCCGCCTACCGTAATCGGCTCCAGCCGCGCTACAGGTGTCAAAGCTCCGGTACGCCCCACCTGAATATCAATCTTTGTTAAGAGCGTAATCGCACGCTCGGCAGGAAATTTATGAGCCGTCGCCCAGCGCGGTCGCGATGAAACAACCCCCAAACGTTCTTGCAATTTGATGTCATTCACCTTGTAAACTGCACCATCGATCTCATAGGAAAGTTCCAGGCGTCGCTTCAATAATTTATAATAATAAGCAAGCAAGTCTTGCTCGCTTTTACACAAAGCAACAGGATGTGGAAGAGAAAAGCCCCAATCATTCAACTTTACTCTTACATCTTTTTGTGTTTTAGCAACTTCCTCACTCATTTCGCCAAAAGAATAGGCAAAAAAATTCAGTGGCCTTGACGCTGTAACGGATGGGTCAAGCTGACGTACACTCCCCGCTGCCGCGTTTCTTGGATTCGAAAACGGTTCCTTTCCCTCTTTTTTTTGCTTCTGATTAAGCTTTTCAAAATCTGTAAGCTTTATATAAATCTCACCGCGAACTTCCACTATTTCCGGAGTATTCAATGGCAATTTTTGTGGTACATCTAATATTGTTCTAATGTTTCGGGTTACGTTTTCTCCCGTTATTTTATCTCCTCGAGTAAGGGCCAAAGCCAAATTGCCCTTTTCGTACCTCAGTGAACAAGATAAACCATCCACTTTAGGTTCAGCCCAAATATCAACCTCTTCTTCTTTGTCTAGATTCAAAAACTTTTTTATTCTTATTAAAAACTCTTCTACGTCTTCTTCACTAAAAACATTTGATAGCGTGAACATAGGGAAAGCATGTTTCACTTTCTCGAATTTTTTAGAAGGTTCAGCTCCTACTTTTTCTAAGACATGTCTAGATCCAAGTTGATATTCCCTTGCTAACGTCAACAAACGCCTTTTTAGCACATCATATTCTGCATCAGAAACCTTAGGATCATCTTTTGAATGATACCAATAATCATATTGGCCAATTCGCCTAGCCAATGTTAGGTATTCTTCCCTTAGTTTTTCATAATCATCATTATTACTTTCAAACAAGTATCCTGTTGTTTTTTCTTTTTTTATCATGTGCCCGTCTCCAGCAACTTATTTGCCGCCGCGCGTGCCTCATTCGTGATTTCCGCCCCCGCCAGCATTCTTGCAATCTCTTCACAACGCTGAGCACGCGTTTCCAGAGCTGTAATAGTAGTTATATTTTCTTGTTTCCCACTCTTCTTGACAATCCAGTGATAATCAGCGCGAGCCGCTATTTGCGGGGCATGCGTTACCACGAGAACCTGCTTGGCTTTGGCAAGGCGCGCAAGCCTTTCCCCGACAGCATCAGCCGTCGAGCCGCCAATGCCAGTATCAACCTCATCGAAGATAAAGCTGTGGGTCGAGCCTTCCCGTGCAATGACAACTTTGAGGGCCAGCATAAAGCGGGACATTTCCCCGCCCGAAGCGATCTTATGAATTGGCCCTAGTTCCTGCCCCGGATTGGTAGAAACCAAAAAACGGACCTTATCAATGCCCTCCGTCCCCCACTCCGATTCCGGCAAAGGTGTAATTTGCGTGATAAATTTTGCCTTATCCAGCTTAAGAGGTGAAAGCTCTTTTTGCACCAGTTTATTAAGCCTTTGCGCCGTATCACTGCGCAGTTTAGAAACGCGCTGCGCTTCTTCAATATAGGCCTTCTTAAGAACTGCTAATTCCTCTTTTCTGGCTTCGCTATTCTCATCGGCTTTCTCAATAGATTCCAGCTTTTCTTTTAATTCCTGCTGAATTTTGGGCAAATCATTAACATGACAATGATGCTTTCGCGCCTGCGCCCGCAGCGCAAAAAGCCGTTCTTCAATTTCCTCAAGACTATAGTCACTATCTTGAAACTCGGTTGAGAATTCCTGCACAATAATTGCAGCCTCACGCATTTCATCCGAAGCCCGTGATAAGGCATCAACCGCGCCTTTAAGACGTTCTCCCGCTTTATCGGAAATTTTGTCCAGCACAGCCCAGGCCTTTCGCACCGGATCATTATCATCATTGAGCAAAGCATCAGCCTCGGCCAGTGCATTAATAACATCTTCCTTGTTACGCAGCATCTCTCGCATCTGGCTAAGTCTCTCTTCCTCATTTTCCTGTGGAGACAGATTTTCCAGATCATTCAACGAGTCACGCCAATAGAGTTCCTCGACCTTGGACCTGACCGTTTCCTCGGTCAGGCGCTGCTGCTCGGACAAAACTTCTTTCCATGTATTCCAGCGTTCTTTCAAGTCACTCTCAAATCCTGCATACTCATCAAGCATGGCGCGGTGCGTAGCCGGATTCAAAAGTCCTTGCGTTTCAAATTGCCCGTGAATTTCCACCAGAGTTGATCCAACCTCTTTGAGTAGACCTACTGTCACAGGCTGGTCATTGATAAAAGCACGGCTTTTGCCGTTATTATAAACGACCCGCCGCAGCAGTAAAATATCCTCATCCAGAATAATATCGGCCTCTTTTAATATTTCGCAGGATGGATGTCCTTCATGAATCTGAAAACTGGCTGTGACGCTGGCATAGTCTGCTCCATTGCGCACAAGTCCACTTTCGGCGCGCACCCCCAGAGCCAGACCAAGCGCATCAAGTAAAACAGACTTCCCCGCCCCGGTCTCTCCGGTTAGAACACAAAGACCCTCATGAAAGGTAATGACAAGCCTTTCAATCAAGACAACATTGTTTATACTCAGGCTACTCAGCATATCAGAACAGCCTCCTAACCCGGTGATAAAAGTGATTCAATCGTACGCGTAAAGAAGCCCTTATCATCATCAATTTTGCTCCGCGAAGCCGGATCAAGCAACGCATAGGACCGCTCATACCATTTGCTGCCCGGGTAATTATGCCCTAGAACCGCTGCTACTTTAAGGGCTTCATGCTTCAACCCCAAAGTCAGATAAGCCTCAACCAGACGATGCAATGCCTCGGGTACATGGCTCGTAGTCTGGAAATTGACGATCACACTGCGAAATCTGTTAATCGCCGCATTCACATGCCCACGCTCCAGATAATAACGCCCGACTTCCATTTCTTTTCCCGCAAGATGGTCCATCGCCAAATCACGTTTCAAGGATGCATCGCGGGAATACTCACTATTGGGGAATCGCCCGATCAAAGTATTAAACGCCCTTAAAGCATCAATCGTCATATTCTGGTCGCGGCGCACATCCGATATCTGCTCGTAATAAGACATCGCCTTGAGATAATAGGCATAATCCACATCTTCCGCGCCGGGGTGAAGCTGGATATAACGATCAATCGATGCTATAGCCTCATCATAACGCTGATCCAGATAAGAGGCATACGCCCCCATGATCTGTGCCCGTACCGACCATTCGGAATAAGGATGCTGCCGCTCAAGCTCTTCAAAATATTTCGTAGCCTCGACATAGTTTTTTTTCTTAAGCGCCGTATCAGCCCGCTCATACAAAGCCTCCACCGAATCCGCTTCGACTTTTTCCTTTTTACCTCCGGATGACGAGCACGCAGATAAGCTGACCACAATCATGGTAAACAGAAAAAATTTTCTGAAGATCATATATTGGCTCCGATTCTTCTTAGACATGTCTTATTGATAAACTGAAGATAAAGCCAAAGAAAGAACTTTCCTAAATCAACCCAAGACAATATAAGGAAAACTTTTCCGGTTATCTCTTGATGATACGGACTGCCATTTTTATTGACATAAGAATAATAGGTTTCTATAATTATGCGCATAACAATAAATTATAAATTAAGGGGAGCCACAGGGCCATGCTTAAAAGACTAGCATCTATTGTTTTTAAAAACACAAATTCTATTTCCGATGATGACCACGTTGAGCGTTATCTCAAACATCAAGAGATTCTCCAACAGCTCAAAGATGACAATAAATATAACCATCACATAATATTAGACAAAAAGCTATGCGAGCATCGCAACGCTGATGAAGATAATGGCATTTTCCGCCTTAAAAAAGACGAATATGAACATGGAACCTATATACTTAATAAAATAAAAGAAAAAATTCCGCAGGGAAAAATAAACCTTCCCTACGCACGTTTAAATAATGCCGACCTAACCGGAGTTGATCTGATCAAGGCCATCCTGACTGAAGCCGATCTAGGCAATGCCACACTGACAAGCGCTAATCTGACCAGAGCCTATATGAGTGGAGCCAATCTGAACGGGGCAGATCTTGTCGAGGCCAGACTGGTCAAAGCCGATCTGGCAGGAACCGATCTGAGCGAAGCCGATCTGACCCAAGCCATACTGACTAGGGCTGATCTGTTTGGAGCCAATATGGAAGGAGCCGATCTGACAGGGGCAACGCTGACCAAAGCCAATCTGGTAAAAACTCTTTTGTTCAAAGCAACTCTGACCTACGCTAATCTAAAAAAGGCCCATCTGGAACGGGCCCATCTGGACGGTGCCAATCTGGAAGGTGCCAATCTGGAAGGCGCCAATCTGGAAGGCGCCTTTCTGACCAAAACCGATCTGAGAGGTGCCGATCTAAGAGGAGCCAATCTGAGAGGAACAAGAAATCTGACCTCACAACAGATAATATCTGCCTATATCGATGAAACAACAATGTTAGGCTCGGGTTTCAACAACCTCAAAGCGGAAATCCTTAAAGCACAACGTTCAAACCCTGTAAACAAGGAAAGTTTCTCGCAGCCAGATACTCCTGTAATTTCCTGATGATACGAACCAGTATTTTTATTGACATAATATGGTAAAATCTTATACTCATAGGTACATAACAAAAAATCATAAAAAGGTAGATTCCCAACGCCATGCTCGCCCATTACCTGCAACATGCATTTAACGATTTGCGAAACGCCTTCACAAATAAAGATGAAGATATCCGCCAGCGCTACATCAAACACAAAGAGATTCTTAAGCATTATAAGTATAGACATGAACCCCTATGCATGCTTCGCGACAACCATGAAGATAACGGCATCTTTCGCCTCAATAAAAGAGAACGCGATAGCTACAACCATGGAATCTTTATCCTTGAGACACTAAGAAAAGAGATCCTCAAGAAAGAACAGGACGAAAAGAAGATAAACCTGTCTTTTGCCCATCTGCGCTACATTAACTTAGCCGGTTCGGATATGAGAGATATCATCCTGGCCAACGCTGATCTAATGGAGGCTACACTGAAAGACGCAGATCTAGAAGGCGCCATACTGACCCATGCCATCCTGCACAAGGCCGACCTAAGCAATGCCGATCTAAGAGGGGCCGTCCTGACTCATGCCAATCTGGAAAACGCTATCCTGAGTGATGCCGATCTAAGAGGAGCCATACTAACCATTGCTCACTTAGTCTCGGCTAACCTAAAAAGTGCAAAGCTACAGGGTGCCCACCTGGATGACGCTATACTCACTTATGCCTATCTGAGATGGGCCAATCTGGAAGGCGCCAATCTATACGGTGCCAATCTGTACGGCGCCGATCTTAGGGGTGCCAATCTGAGAGACGCCATCCTGACCGATGCTACCCTGACCAAGGCCGATTTGACCGGAGCCGATCTGAGAGGCGCCAATCTAAGAGGCGCAATAGGTCTGACTGAAGAGCAAATCGAATCTGCACTCTTTGACGAAAACACGATGTTCGATGACGAGTTTTATGTTGCCAAACATACAATTCTTGCAACAAAGCACTTACAAGACGAACCAGAAGATAATTCGCCCTATCCCTCACAAAGTTAGTAAAGTTCATAATCTGTTCATCTCATGAAAAAAAGGGTAAGGCCATGAGCCGAATTTATTCAGCAAAAACAAGACTACCTTCAGAAGCACCCTGACCTGCCGACACAGGCATATGAGAAATTTCTTCCGCATATTCCCAGTTCGCATCATCGGCAAACAAGGCATGCAATATCTTGTTATTCATCATATGTCCGGCTTTCACGCCGTCATATGCGCCAAGAATCACACCGCCTGCCAGATATAAATCACCGATCGCATCCAGCAATTTATGACGAATAAACTCATTGGAAAAACGGAGCCCTTCGGGATTCATAACCGCTTCGGGACTAAGCACAATTGCATTATCCATGGACCCGCCCAAAGCTAGGCCTTGAGAGCGCATATATTCAACCTCATGCAGGAAACCGAAAGTGCGGGCCTGCGCGATATCATGTTTGAAATTCCCGTTAATCAGACGCGTTGAAAAGCTCTGGTGCCCGATATCACCATGATCAAAAGTAATCTCACCTTCAAACAGGCTACCCTCATCAGGACTCAGGCTCACTCTCTTACCATCAAGCTCAACACTCACCTCTTTCAATACACGGATTGCGCGGCGCGGTGCATTTTGTGCCTGTTTACCAACTTTCTCGATACATTCGACAAAAAGCACAGCACTTCCATCAAGGATCGGCACTTCCGGCCCATCAATTTCAATGCGCAAATTATCAACACCGCACCCGCGAAGTGCTGACATAAGATGCTCTATCGTGCCAACGCGTGCACCATTTTCATTCCCGATCACTGTACATAGCTGTGTATCAACGACCTTATCCCAAAGCGCCGGAATAACATTATCGCCCTGCCTGATATCTGTGCGCACAAAAACAATACCTGTCCCCGCATCGGCAGGAATCATATCCATGCGGATCACCTTACCTGTATGAAGGCCCACACCTTTTATCGTCGTCCGGGCACGGAGTGTGTGTTGTTCGTTTATCATAGATATATTCCAGACCCTGTTTGTGGAAAGCCATAATTCGGAGCCTAATAATACAAAAGCTTTCGCATAGCAGCAAATCACGCTTTATTGCATTTTGTTACAAAATTATTACATACTGAAAGAAAAAAGAAGAGGCCCTATTAAGGGCCTCAATGACGCAAAAAAACTCTACGCAGCTTTATAACTCAGAAGAAAAACTAATTCGCTTGACGCCTTAGGAATGCTGGAATATCCAAATCATCCTTAGAATTGTCCAACTTCAAACCATCCGGCCGGCTTATGTTAAGGCTCTTTTGCGAGGGCGCCGCAGTTTCCGGCCTACCACCAGTCAAAGGCTTGGATTTCACTAAGGCCCCCTCATCTCGAAGACTATCAATATGCTGCTGTACAGATCCGGTAATCCGCTCAAATAAGGAAGAAGACCGATTTGCTCTTTCACCCGAAGCGGCCAGACGTGGAGGCGTCAGCTTAAGTCTTGGCTCCCTCACATCTTCCGTAACATGCTTTGCATGAAAATTCGAAATATGTGGACCGATACCCTCGGTTGGAACGCTCTGATCCGGCATCATTGGCCTGGGTGGAATAAAGGAATCCTTATAGGTTGTCCCGCGCAAAGGCTCAACACTCATCCTATCAGAAGTCTCCCCTCTTGGCTGTGCAGCAAACATATCCATAGACTCAGCCTTCACAACTTGACGAGTATCTTCTACCGGTTTTGGCGAAGGCGCCTTCAAATTCTGGACAGTTTCCTTAGCGGACAAGCTCCGCATAATATCTGACTGCGGAGGGGCAGAATTTTTATCGGCTGGCACAGATACCATAGGTGAAAACCCACTCGGCGCATAAAGTCCTCGATCCTGTTGTGGCGGAGTAGCTGGCTTGACCTGCTCTTCTACGACAGGAGCGGGTGCTTGAACCTCTGCCTTAACTTCGGACTCATTACTATTCGAACCCTCGATCTTCTTGGTCTCTATAGCTTTCCCCAAAGAAGACCCGCCACCAAATATCTTACCTTTCGAGCCTTCACCTTCTATACCTGTGGCAACAATAGACACACGCATCATACCGTCCATATTCTCATCGAATGTTGCACCAAAGATAATATTAGCGTTTGAATCAACCTCGTCACGAATACGGTTACAGGCTTCATCGGCCTCGAACAGAGTCATGTCATAACCACCAGTTACATTGATAATCACACCATTCGCGCCCTTCATAGACACATCATCAAGTAATGGGTTATTAATAGCATCCTCAGCAGCTTCAATGGCACGTTTATCACCGGAAGCCTCACCAGTCCCCATCATAGCTTTACCCATTTGGAGCATAGCAGTGCGAATATCGGCAAAATCAAGATTAACAAGACCCGGACGAACCATAAGATCAGTCACGCCGCGCACACCTGATTGCAGCACAGAATCCGCCATTTTAAAAGCTTCGGCGAATGTTGTTTTTTCATTCGCAATGCGGAATAAGTTCTGGTTTGGGATCACAATGAGCGTATCGACATATTGTTGAAGCTCTTCAATCCCCTTATCAGCCTGTGTCATACGGTGTACACCTTCAAAATGGAAGGGCTTGGTTACAACACCCACAGTCAAAATACCCTGCTGACGGCAAGCCTTGGCGATAACCGGCGCTGCCCCTGTCCCTGTACCACCACCCATTCCGGCAGTAACAAAAACCATATTCGCACCATCAAGATGACGAAGAACATCCTCAAGTGACTCCTCCGCTGCAGCCTGCCCGACTTCGGGCTTCGAGCCAGCACCAAGTCCGCCAGTGATATTCGCACCAAGCTGAACCTTGTGATCCGCGAGCGATCCGCTTAACGCCTGAGCATCTGTATTACAGACAAGAAACTCGCACCCTTCAAGATTGGAAGAAATCATATTATTGACGGCATTACCGCCTGCGCCGCCAATACCAATAACGGCAATCTTCGGTGCTAGTTGCTGAATCCCTGACGGATTCTCGTTTTGTATTTTTAAGTTCGTGATCATTTTAGAACCCCTAGAATTGGATGTTCGTGGTAGGACAATTTGAGTCTATGGGTGTTCTCTTTTTTTTTAAAGAAGATAAAGCCGCAACACCCTATTTTTCCACAGGAAAGACAAAATAGTGTTTTTTTGCTATTGCAATTCCCAAAAGAGACTCACGGATTTATGTCCGGACAACCCACAGGGTGTTGTGCATAAATAAGAAGATTTACTACCAATTCTCACGCAGCCACAGCTTGGCCCTCTCCAGCACAGATTCAGGCTCAACTCGTGCCATAATCTCGGCAGGCATTTCATGCGCATGATGAGCCGCGTAAATCAGCAATCCGGCAACGGTTGAAAAAGCGGGACCACTTACCGCATCGGGCAGACCGTCAAGACGGATCGGTTTAGCCAGACGAACTTGCTTATCCAAAACATGCTCGGCCAGATCCTTAATCCCTGTAATTTGGCTACCGCCGCCTGTAATAACAACACGGCGTCCTATAATATTGGTCAGGCCGCTATCATCAAGGCGCGCGCGAACCATTTCAAAAATTTCCTCAAGACGTGGCTGAATAATACCAACCAGATAAGAACGCGGCACGTGACTATGCCCGCTACGCTCATCCTCACCGAGTTTGACCACATCAATCATCTCGCTTTCATCGGTGTGTGACGCCATTGCGCCCCCATAAAGAGTTTTGAGACGCTCCGCATGTTCAATCGACGTCGTCAGCCCCTTGGCGATATCATTTGTCACATGCTTGCCACCAATGGCAAATGCATCACAAAAAATCATATAACCGCTATGAAAAACGGCAAAGGATGTCGTACCACCCCCAATATCAATCACCGTACAACCCAGATCAACCTCGTCATCCACCAATGAAGATAACCCCGACGCATAGGAATTCACACATAAAGCAGATATATCCAGATGACTACGTTCAATACAACTCGCGACATTGCGTAGAATATTTGCGTCGCCCGTGACAAGGTTAATATCAACTTTCATATGATCTGCCACCATACCCCTCGGATCACGGATACCTTCCTGTCCATCCAGTGTAAAAAACGTTGGGATAGTATGAATCAGCTCAAGATCTTCACTCATCTCCTTTTGCTGGGCGCTGGCTAAAGCGCGACGCACATCATTTTCTGTGACCTCGTGGCCATTCACCCCGACTTCAACCCTGTGACCATATGATTTAGCACACACCCCCGAAACATTGACAATGACTTCACGAAGTGGATATCCCTTCATCACATCTGCCGCCATATTTTCAGCCAAATGGACTGTTTGCCTGATGGATTTTTCGGCTTCATCCAAATCAACAATCACACCGTTTTTAATCCCTTGAGACGGCCTGTTACCAACTCCAATCAACTCAAACCCACCGGAATCATCAATCATCCGCCCGATAAAACACGAGATTTTGCTACTGCCAATATCAAGGGCTGCTAGCACTGATCCTTTGGGACTTAAAGAGTGTTTTTCTACCATCATCAAAATCTTTATCTACAGCGAAACGCCCTCACCTGAGGACATTTTATATTCTTGCACTTTACCAAGTTCCGTCCGGACAATAAAACGTTTAGAGTCACGCAGGTCAATAAGGGTTATCTCTTTATCCAGTATTGCTTCTTCTTCCTGCTTCTGCGCCAAGCGCCTTAATGCCAGACCCAAATCCTGCTCGGGCATCTTGACCAGTTTCTTGTCCTTGAAATGCAAATTCCATCTACGATTATCAATATATTTGGCGTGATCAATCCTTTCCGCAATTTCCGGCTCTGCAGAAATCACCTCGATCAAAGTTTTAACATTCTCAGGCGCTCCAACACCCTTAATCATCACCAAATCAGAAAAATCTTTTAGATTGACATTATCAATAACACTTCCTTCTCGATCAATTAAAACCAGCTTTATACCATTATGCCACAAGGCCATAGGCTTCCTCTCGGTTACACTTATAAAGAGCGTATCGGGCAAGCGCCGCTCCACATGAACATCCTTAACCCAGTTAATTTTTCCGATCTGTTCCTTGGCATTTTTCGGATTGAACATAAAAATAGGATCACCTTTTCCTATATTCACAAGACTTAATAATAAATCCGGATCGGTTTGATCTATCCCCTCAACCAAAAAATTTTCCACCCGAAATCCGGCTCTAGCCGTAGCATCCATCACAGAAGCATAAATATAATTCGAAGTATTTTCATCAGCATCACTCAGAAAGAACCATGCTCCTGACCAAAGAACAGCAACCATAATAGTCACAATCGCTGCCGCTTTTTTTAAGATGTTACGCAAAAACCCCTTACTGCTTTTATAGCGTCTTAAGCTAGAACGTCTTGTTCCCCTTGATTTGGTTTGTTTTCTTGCCACCATCATCTTACCTCTTGAGCAATCTTGCATCTTTGGGCACAGGATCGCTCGGAATCACCATACTCCGGTTTTGCGCAAAAGCCTCTTCAATCAAGGATGTCATCAAATCAGTAAACAAAACCGAATCGGCTGCAGCCTCCCAAAGGAAATAAGCAAAAGAGCCGGGCAAAGGATTGACCTCGTTCATCCAGATTTCACCTGTCTTTCTGTTCCCGATAAAATCTATGCGCGGCGCGCCCGTTCCATCCAAAGCTTCAAACATAGCAAAAGCCCATTTGCGGATATTACTATCTAACTCTGACGGAATATCGGGATTTATCTCACGAGTAAGCGAAAGCATCCCTTCACTCACAGGGCCTGAGAATTGTTTATTCCCGCCCAGCTTATCACCGTCTTTTCCGGAACCGAAACCCGATAGATATTTCTGCTTAAAATCCAGCAATTCATCAGTAGATTTTGGACGCTCGATCGCCGAAGTTTTAAGCGCCCCGCTTATACGCCCGACTGACACATTATATTCCACCAGATTAGGAACAAAAGGTTCGGCAATTGCGCTCACATCATATTCGAAAATAGCCGGAAGACAGGCTTTGGCTTCCTTTACATCATTGACTTTAGCTACGCCAATCGAGCTTCCAAGATGAGCCGGCTTCAAGATACATGGGAAGCCAATAGGCCCTAATATTTCCTCAAGCTTACCTTCCGGCACTAAATACCCGCCATCCTCCGGACGATTGATCTTGGCAAAAGGTAAAACCGGAATATCAAGTGTTTGCAATACATATTTTGTTGTAATCTTATCCATAAGAATAGACGACGCCTTAGTGCGCATCCCCGCATAAGGAATATTGGCAAATTCGAACATGCCCTGAATATTACCATCCTCGCCATAAAGCCCATGAAAAACCGGAATAGCCGCATCAAATTCAATAGGCTTGGGTTTTGAAAACAATCCTTTTTCCTTTGGAATCAAAATCCCTTTATTTGAGGACCCGTTCATATCCATCGTAACTTCGGTAAATTTTCCAAAATCTTTCGGGATATAATTCCCGCGGATTTCCAGCCCCTCCCCTATGAACCAGCGCCCATTCGTACTAATATACACAATAAAAGGATCATAGGCACTGCGATCAATGGCACTATAAACCTGCAGGCCAGAAACAACGCTTACATCGTGTTCGGGCGAACGCCCACCTATAAACACAGCTATTTTTTTTCGGCCGGAAACTTTTGTCGAAGTTTTTGTTTGAGACATGGTTATAACATCGTATAAGGAAAGTGATCACATATAGAACTCTTATTTAAACATGAAATGAAGCTTCGGAAAAGAGAAAGAAGGGCTTGAGCTATGGAATTTTATACTTCAGGCAATATAAAGCTGGCTTACAAAAACCATAAGCTTCAAAAAGAAGAGCCGGTAATCATCTGGGCCCATGGATGGGGACAGGACCACAAAGCCTTTCTGCAAATCATGGAAAGCCTGAAATCTCTAGGCAATCACTACATGCTGGACTTTCCTGGTTTTGGTGAATCTTCACAGCCTCCCGAAGATTGGGACGTGCAAAGTTACGCTGATTTTGTAGCTAAATGGCTAGAGAGCATGAACTTCCCCCCCGTTATCTGGATCGGACATTCTTTTGGTTGCCGCGTTGGAATTCGCATTGCCACCAAATATCCAGATAAAATACAAAAACTCATTCTAATTTCTGGCGCTGGTTTAAAACGCAAACGCCCCTTACACAAGGAAATCTATTTCTATTGCCGTATCAAGCTGTTTAAATTTCTAAAAAAATTCGTACCCGAAGGTGCTTTCAAAGAAAAACTCATGGCCAGATTTGGCAGCACCGATTACAAAAACGCAGGCCCAATCCGCAAAGTCTTTGTACGCACTGTGAATGAAGACCTTAGCAAGCTTGCACAAAACGTAATATGCCCGACCACTTTAATTTATGGTACAAATGACACAGAAACCCCGCCTGAATTCGGCGAAAGATATTCCCGCTTGATCGAAGACAGCAAATTGTTTTTACTGGACGGGCAAGATCACTATAGCGTCCTGTCCGAAGGACGCCATCAAGTCATTAAGATTATTGCCGATACCGTGAAAGAGTGAATACAGGGCCATATTATGCGAGATGTTTATATTAATGGCCTCGGGGCGTTTCTTCCAAACAAACCTGTTCCGAATAAGGACATTGAAAGCTATATTGGCAAAATTAATGGTCAAAAATCCCGAAATAAAGCCATTGTCCTAAGACAAAATAAAATCAAAACCCGCCATTACGCTCTTGATGATAAAGGAGCACCACAATATTCCTCAGCACAGATGGCTGCACACGCCGTTACAAACGCACTAAAAAACTCGGAAGTTAGTCTCCAAAATATACGCTATCTCGCAGCATCTTCAACCTTAGGAGATGTTCTTGTACCTGGCCATGCATCGAATATTCATGGTGCTCTAAAGATTCCACCTCTTGAAATTGCAAATTTTCAAAGTGTGTGTGCAAGCTCAATCATGGCACTAAAATCAGCATGGCTACAGCTTGGAAGCGGAGAACATGAATGTGCTGCCGTCACTGGAAGTGAGTTTGCTAGCCGTTATTTCCGCCCCGGCTTTTATGAACCTTACCTCAAAGCCTCGGGACAAAAGTCTCTCCCCTTCGAAGCGGATTTTTTGAGATTTACTTTATCAGATGGTGCAGGTGCAGCACTTTTAGAAGCAAAACCCAATGAGCGACAGCTTTCCCTTAAAATAAAATGGATTGATATACGCTCCTATGCCGATCGCTTCGACACATGTATGAGCGCAGGAGAAACCGATAACATGTATTGGGGGAATTTTGGAAATCCGATTGAAGCCGTTCAAAATGGCGCGCTTTTCTTAAAACAGAACTTCAAAGTCCTGAATAAAATGATTGCCATTTGGGTATTTCATTATCTTGATCTCATTGATCAGGGGAAAATCGTTACTGATAACATTGATCATCTATGCAGCCATTATTCTTCTCATTCTCTGCGGGAAGAAGCAGTCACTCTGCTGGACAAGGCAGGCGCACTAATTGATGAAAATAAATGGTTCAGCAATTTATACTCAAAAGGCAATACGGGCACAGCCTCAATTTTTATAATGCTTGAGGAACTTTTTTATAGCGGTACACTAAAGTCCGGACAGAACATATTATGTCATGTTCCTGAAAGTGGGCGCTGTGTAAATGGTTTAATGATGTTGGAGGTTATCTAAATGAAAAGTGAAGAAGTAATGCGAGGGCTAATCAAGGTCTGGACAGATTTTGAGACAAAACTCGATCAGGTACCTATCATCGACAAGCTTAATCGCGGTAAGTTCAGACTTGAAGATTACAAGACGCTGCTAATTAATCATCGCCAGCAAGTCGTGGAAGGCGGACGCTGGATTGCGCGAGCAGCCTCCAGCATAGACGAGCATTATTCCGAAATGCGCTCCAAATTCATGCAGCATTGTATCACAGAACATAAAGACTTTAAAATGTTGGAGAAAAACTATGTTTCTGTTGGCGGTACGCATGAAGATATACAGAACGCTTCAAAAAATATTGGTTCTGAAGCCTTGAATGCTTTTATGTTTCATAGAGCCTCACAGCCCAATCCTTTTGATATGCTGGGATCGATGTTTATCATCGAAGGGCTGGGCCAAAACAAAGCCGGAGGCTGGGGTCGTGCCATTATGGAACAGCTTGATCTTACGGAAGATCAGGTCAGTTTTTACATTTACCATGCCGAGCATGATGACGAACATATGGAAGAATTTGACGAAGCACTAAAATCCGGTATTTTAGAAATCGAAAACATGGGAGAACAGATTATAAAAACCGCCAAAATAACTGCACGCCTATATTTATTGCAACTTGAGGAAATCGATAATGTCTGAAATACCTTTTGATGTAAGTAAACATGATAAGGATAATCCTGACCCATGGATGGCTTTAGCTTTGGATCAAAGCACCTTTGTCAATCAAACTGCAAAGGAAGCACTTTTAATTAATAACTCGTCTTTTTCGCGTCGTGTATTACTCCCTATTATAAGACCATTCGCCAGATTATTTATTGGGGTTTTCCGCTTTATCCGTTTGTTTATACCCGAGAAATTGACATCCTCCAGAGCTTTACACAGCACCATATGCTGGGGCATGCATAATTTCGTGAGCAAAGAGGCCAATTACCTGATCTTGCGACATTTCAATATGGGATCACAGGTCCTGAAATTTATGGGTGATAACTTGGCTGAAGGTACGCTTCCCTCTCACCCACTCAAGCCTAAAACAATAGAAGATTTGCGCGATAACGTCTTCGTTCAACATGATCTCAATATTTATAATTTTGTAATTGAGTTGAATAAATACCTTAAAGAGAAAAACAAACGTATTGCCCCCATCAGGATTAAGGACATAGATTTTTCTGCCATTCATGATTTCAAGATTGAGGAAGTGCCCAATAAATGGCACAATTTTCTAGATTTACAAAGTGCAATAGAATTGTATACGCCCTTATTCGCCCTGATGCTCTCTCGTGAGGATTTCGAGCGCGCCAGTAATTCCCTGCAACTGGATGAAACTATTGCAGTCTATGCGGCAACCATGTTTAATCAGGGGGAGATTATGGGCCTTGTGAATAACAAGCACCCAATGGTGCCACTTTCAACTATCGAGGCAGGGTTTCGACTAATGCTACATGGCATAGATGCAGAGAATCTCTATGGCTTTATCAAATATATGCGTGATAATAAACAAGCCTAGATCGCAAGGCACGAAAGATAAAAACACATGATCGAGATTGCAACATTAACTATTATTTATCTGGCCTATCTGGCTTTTTGTGCCAAACGTCTGATGAATTACCTTCATGCGCTCCAGCAGGATGATTACGATAATAGCCGGTTTTGGCGCTGGACAATAAAAAATAAAGTTTTTGATAAACGGGCAACTTTCTTACTCTTACTCCTGAGCATTCCTGCCGCACTGAGCCTAATTCCTCCTCTGGCAACGCATTTTCTGACATTCCTGATTTTCGCGATTATTATCTTTATAGAAAAAGATGCCCGCAAAGACGGTAAAAAAAATCTTATCTTAACGCCCCGTGCCAGACGTATACTGAACATGTCTTTGGTCATCTGCGCAGCCTTTGGCTCGATCGGGTTCTTCATCTCAACGCCAGCTATATGGATATTACCAATACAGCTTATCCCTTTGATTTTGATATCCGGCAATAAATTTCTTCAGCCGCATGAAAAAGCCGTGCAGCAAAAATTCGCTGCCGAGGCAAAAGAAAAGCTGGAGCAGATGCGCCCTAATATTATAGGAATTACAGGCTCATATGGGAAAACATCGGTTAAACATATCCTTGGACATATTCTTGGAAGTACCGCCCCGACCCTTATGACACCGGGCAGTGTCAACACCCTTATGGGCATTACCCGCATCATACGCGAACATCTCCAGCCCAATCACAAATATTTCATCGTAGAAATGGGCGCTTACGGACCCGGCTCGATCAAAGCCTTATGCGAGCTTACCCCACCTGATACAGGCATTATAACCTCAATCGGTCATGCACATTACGAGCGGTTCAAAACACTCGATACAGTAGCCCATGCAAAATTCGAGCTGGCAGAATCCGTTCTTTCACGCGGCGGTATGGTGATTATCGGTGAAAAAACCTTGCGCTTTAAACACACTCAGCAAATGCGCCACAAAGATGCGCGTAACTTCATTGTGTGCGGAGGACCGGATACGGATGGACATCTCACCAAGGACGATCTGGCCATTACCTTGGTTGACCAGAATTCCAAAGGTCTTGTTATCGGCGTTATGTGGCAAGGCAAGGAACATGCACTGCGCGCACCGATTTACGGACATCACCATGCCGAGAATATAGCGATGGCTTTTGCCACGGCAATGTCACTGGGAATAGAAGCCGATGATATTAAGGCTGCTCTCACGCGCCTGCCGCAAATCGCGCACAGGCTGGAGCTTAAAAAGCAAGATGACGGCAGCGCCCTTTTGGATGATGCCTATAATTCCAACCCTACAGGTTTCAGATCGGCACTCGATCTCCTCAAAAAACTCAAAGAAGATTACAAGCGCACCATCCTTGTCACACCCGGCATTGTAGAGCTAGGACCTGCCCATGATGACACACATGAAAAGCTCGGCGCTTATGCTGCAGATTGCTGCGATATCGCCATCATCATCCAGCCAGACCGCATCCCGACCTTTATCGAAGGCTTCCAAAAAACCAATCCGGCCAAGCCGCTTAAAACCTTTAATAGTTTCCTCGAAGCACAAAGCTGGCTTACCAAAAACCGCAAAAAAGGCGACCTGATCCTGCTGGAAAACGACCTCCCCGATATTTACGAGGACATCCCGAAGATTTAATCAGAAAAATAAATGCAGGAAGGTAAAAAAGGCGTGACTAAAAAGCGAAGACCTTGGAAACGGGCCACAGTTCTAATAATAGTTTTGTCTATTTTATATTGGCTTCTTCTAGGTGGTGGGATAACCTCAATAAGACTTCTTTTGGGTATTCCTGCATATATAGACGTTGTTCTACCTATGACCTCTGAGCAAGTAGAAAAATGGCAAAACCAAGTTTCATTGAAATCAGGTGTGCAGTTATATTTTCGTGGTACTGCCAGCAATTCATACATACCAAAAACAACGTATAAAACATGGGAAGAAAAAATTATTGAGGCTCAACAAAAAGGGAGCATGAAAAAATATCCTTCGGGGATTGTGCATTATGATTTTGGAACCACACAAGGAATAATGTTGCCTTTAGAGCAAGCTCCGACTGTGAATGATGAACCTGTATTTTTTGAATGTACGAAGTGGCGTGAGCTACGAAACAGTAAAGTTGGCGGTGGTTGTACTACTCTGTATTTTTACAAAAAAGGACTACAAATTAGTTATGATGAAACTGAGGTCAAAGTAGATACGCCGGATTTCTTTCTGGAAAGGGATCAGAGGTTCCGTGAACAAATTGAAGCATATTTAAAGGATAACCCGGAATTTTATTATAATCGAGTAGAGTAAGGAGAGTAACTATGGCTTTACCGCTCACCCAGCCGCTTAATCTCCCAGTGAAGCTCTATGCCGCATTCCTCGCGGACACGGCGAATAAGTTCATCGCCTAATTCTTCCAGATCTTTGGCCGTAGCATCGCCCGTATTAATCATAAAATTACAGTGCTTTTCACTCATCTGTGCGCCGCCGATTTTTAGACCACGCCCGCCGACTTTTTCCACGAGTTGCCATGCCCGCGTCCCTTTCTCCAGACCCGCCTTTTCAAGCTCGGTATCTGTTGGATTAGCAAAGGTCGAACCCCCTGTTTTCTCCGATATAGGCTGCGTTTCCTGACGTTTGGCTTTGATCTCTTTCAGGCGCTCTCGCACGATTTCCCTATCTTCTTCTTTCCCTTCAAACACAGCGCCGACAAAGGTAATCCCCCTAGACGCTGCCCCGCATGTCCGGTAGGACATATCCATATCCTCAAGTTCCAGCGGAACAAAAACCCCAAAATCATCCAGAGCCATCGCTGCCGCCAGCACATCCTTGACTTCAGTCCCATACGCCCCTGCATTCATCGCCAAAGCCCCGCCGACTGTACCCGGAATACCGGAGAGAAATTCCAGACCTCCAATCCCCTCCTTCGCCGCAGCCGCAGCCACAGAGCCATTGAGCGCACCAGCCCCTGCCATAATCCTGTTGCCCTGAATTTCAATTTCCGCAAAAGGCTTACCCAGACGAACCACACAACCCCGAATACCGCCATCACGAATAATACAATTAGCCATCCCGCCCAGCACCATAAGCGGATCTCCTGCGGGATATTCTTTCAGAAAAACAGATAAATCTTCGATATCTTCGGGTTCAAAAAGTAGGTCAGCCTTGCCGCCGCAACGAAACCAGCTTTTCTCCCCCAAGGGAAAATCCTTGGTAAACTTCCCGCGATATGTGCCCTGTCTGTGAGCCGAAAGCAGTGCCATTTATGCTGCCAGCCCTTTTTCTTTCAAATCAATCAGGGCCTCGATTTCCTTGGGCAAGTCTTGCGCCCATTTTGTGATATCCCCTGCCCCCATCAGAACAACCAGATCACCATCCTCAACAATACTGAATAATTCCTGCGCCAGCACATCCTTACTCTCTAACGCAAAGGCTGATTTATGTCCATGTGACTTTAACCCTTGGACCAAAGCTTCTTTACCGGCTCCCTCAATCGGATTTTCTCCGGCTGCATAAACATCGGCGACCAGAACATAATCCGCCTGATTAAAGCAACGGCAAAATTCCTCGAACAAATCATTCAAACGGGAATATCGATGCGGTTGCACCACCGCGACCACACGGCCCTGCCTGTCTTCAACAACAGATTTGGCCGTTTTAAGAACAACTTCAATTTCCACAGGATGATGCGCGTAATCATCTATAAAAATTACACCTTTAGTCTCACCTGTTTTGGTAAAGCGGCGCTTGACACCTCCGAAATTAGACATCGCATCTTTCATCGTCGCCACAGGAACGCCCATTTGCTGTGCCACACCAAGCGCTACAAGAGAGTTTTGCACATTATGCTGCCCCAGCATGGAAAGCGGAATATCTCGCACAACCAGATCCTGTCCATCCTCACACAGCCATCCGGCAAAAGTCACATCGAAAATACTACCCCCTGCATGTGTACGGATATTTTCCGCCCTAATATCAGCTTGGGGGTTCAATCCGTAAGTTATAACCTTGCGATCCGAAACCTGCGCCGCCAAGCTCTGCACTTCCGGATGATCGATACACAAAAGCGCATAACCATGAAACGGTAGATTCAGAATAAATCGCTTATATGCATTGCGGACTTTATCAAATGATCCATAGTGATCCAGATGCTCGGGATCGATATTTGTAACCACCGCCACAGTCGCAGGTAAACGAATAAAACTGCCGTCGCTCTCATCGGCCTCAACCACCATCCAGTCCGACTTACCAAAGCGCGTATTCGTACCATAAGCATTCACGATCCCGCCATTGACCACAGTCGGATCAAGTCCCGCCGTATCCAGCATTTGCCCTACCATAGAGGTCGTTGTGGTTTTGCCGTGCGTTCCTGCCACAGCCACCGCGCTTTTCAAGCGCATAAGTTCGGCGAGCATCTCGGCCCTTTGAACAATCGGCACTTTAGCCGCACGCGCAGCAACAAGCTCGGGGTTATCATCTTTCACTGCCGAGGAAATAACCACCGCCGCCGGAAGCTCGCCGTCTTTATCTCTAATCTGATCAGCCTTATGCCCTATGGCAACACGCGCTCCGGCATTGCGAAGCCTTTCGACATTCGCACCGTCCGAAAGGTCAGAACCTTGCACATCATAGCCCAGAGAAAGCAAGAGCGCAGCAATACCGCTCATCCCGATCCCGCCAATACCAATAAAATGGAGTGTTCCAATGTCAGGAGACATAGTACGCATGAGTAAACTCCTTTGTTTTTTGTACGTCATTATACGGTTTATCCGTATAATCTATTTTGATCACACGCACAAAGACGTGTGATGACGAAAAGCTAAATTCTAATCCTTCCAGCCACTTACAACGGCTGTGACTAAATTTCCAAGCTTTCGGGCAGCATCAGGCTTTGCCACTTCCCGAGATTTTTCAGCAGCTCTAAACAAACTTTCGGGATTTTGCAAGAACATTTCTATTTGCGCCAGCAAAGCTTCTTGCGTAAATCCTGGCTCTGTCATAACCCAAGCACCACCATGATCCGCCACAGAATCCGCGTTCATCTTCTGTTGCTGGTCTTTATGGTGCGGATAAGGCACAAATATAGCAGGCCGTCCGGCAGCCGTAATCTCCGCCACTGTCGAAGCCCCTGAACGCGCAATAACAAGATGCGCATCAGATAAGGCCTTCGCCACATCATCAATAAAAGTTGAAAGAGAAGCCTTAATTCCTGCCTCTTCATAAACCAATCTAGCCTGATCCAGATCTTCAACACGGCATTGCTGCACAATATCAAGTCGTTTTTTATGATCTGCCGATAACCCCGCTAATGCCTTGGGAATGACATCGCTAAACACAGAAGCCCCGAGCGAGCCACCCATCACAAGAATACGGAGTTCCCCGTCCTGTGAAAACGCCGGATAGGGCTTGGTAAACAATGCTCCGACATCTGGCCGAACAGGATTACCGGTAACCACGGATCGATATTTCTCATTGTCATCCAGCCCTTTAGTACCGGGCAAAGACAAGGCAATACGCTCAGCCTTAGACGCCAGAAAATCATTAGCCTTACCAATAATAGCATTTTGCTCATGTAATATAGTCGGAATTTTCATATATTGCGCCACCAGAACCACCGGAACAGATGGATAACCTCCAAACCCAACTACCAGATCAGGTTTTAGGCGCAAAAGCAAACCTATTGCCTGCACAATACCAACAATCAAATAAACAGCACCTTTAATTTTACCAGTAATCCCTCTTGCAGCAGTACCGGAATTTACTACATAAATCGGAATACCTTCGAACATAGATTTATATTTTAAGCCCCTTTGGTCAGTAGCCAGACCAACACGATATCCCCTTGATTTCAGGTCACTGGCAAGGGCGCTAGCCGGACTCATATGTCCACCCGTTCCGCCGCTACTTAATACAATAAAAGGTTCTTTTCTTTGCTCTGATTCTGACATTATTCTGCTTGCACCATTTCTTCCTGAAGATGTTTTACACTCCGCTTCATCCTCAGGCCATACTTGGCAATTGAAGGCCGATTTTTAGAACGAGTCAATGCCAAAATAATACCAAAGGCCATAGAAGTACTGAGCAACGATGATCCGCCATAGCTTATGAAAGGTAATGTCATCCCCTTTGCAGGAAGCAAACTTACGCTTGAGCCCATATGCACAATAGCCTGCACCCCGAACATTGTCAGTAAACCACCCACAGCCAGTACAGAAAATATATCACCATTATCCATCAATCGCCTTATCCCGCGCAATAAAATCAACGCGAATAAACCAATAACCAAAATCGTAGAAATAGCGCCCATTTCTTCTGCCAGCACAGAAAAAATGAAATCAGCATGAGCATCAGGCAAAAGCAGTTTTTCTTCTCCCTGCCCCGGTCCTGTACCAAATAATCCTCCATTTCGAAAAGAATCCAAAGACCGTTCAACCTGTTCACAATCCCTGCTAGATGGATCAATAAAACAGTCAATACGACCGCGCACATGATCCAAAAACAAATAAGCCAGCCCTAAACCTCCAACACCAACACCGCCCAAGACTGCAAGGTAACGGAAACGAAGCCCCGCCAGAAAAATCTGCACAGCAAAAATACAGGTTAAAACCACACTCATCCCCAAATCAGGCTGCATCAACAAAAGCGCGATCAAGCAGATGTAAATCAAAACAGTAATATTAAACCCATGAAAACCAATCTTTCCCTCATCATCACTGCCCCCCCCCGACATAGACTCTTGCTGTTTGGCCACAAGCCACGCAGCTATCACAGAAAATGAAGGTTTTAAAAATTCACTCGGTTGCACTGAAACTCCCAAGAAATGAACCCATCGCGTCGCACCTTTAATCTCCTGTCCTACAAATAAAACAGCAATGATCGCCAGTACACTTAAAATGAACAGAATGGTAAAAATCCGAAGGATCATACGCGGTTCTACAAAAGACAACGCTAAGATCAGAACAACCGAGACAACTAAGAAAGCCAAATGCCTGAAAAGGAAATGATAATCCTCTAATCCTATACGCTGCGCCACAGACGGACTGGCTGTGGCAACCATAGCCACACCAAACAGCGCCAGAATAAGAACCAAAAACAACATCATACGATCCACCGTCCACCACCACCGCCCCAGAACCGAGCGGTCTGTCCTTGATAATGGCACTGGTGCAAAGCTTTTATCCATTAATTACTATCCTCGGGTAAATCCTGAACAAGTTTGGTAAACACATTACCTCTTTCTTCAAAAGAGGCAAACTGATCAAAGGATGCGCAGGCCGGAGAAAGAAGCACCACACCTGTGCCGCCGGGTTGACCACGGTTTTCCTGAGCCATATTATGAGCATCTTCAACAGCTCTTTCCATCGTCATAGACCGCGTATACTCAACCCCGTATTTACCCAGCCAATCCGCAAAATCATCCATCGATTCCCCGATCAAAAAAGCATGTTTGACATTTTTGAAATAGGTTTCCAGCCCCTCAAGACCCGTCTTTTTCTTGCGCCCGCCAACAATCCAGTAAATATTGTTCCGGCACCCCAAAGCCATAGCCGAAGCCGCTGCATTCGTAGCTTTGCTATCATTGATATAACCAACACCATTAAGTGTTCTTACCAGATATTGCCTATGTTCCAGCCCGGGAAAAGTTTTCATCGCTGCAAAAATCTCATCCGTCCCCATTCCCAAAGTTCTGGCCACCACATAAGCACATGCACCGTTTTGGTAATTATGAACACCTTTGAGACTCGGAATATCAGAAACATCACCTACGTCCAACGGCTCACCATTATTCTGGGCATCCCATAAATGATCTCCTTCAACATAAACCCCGTCACTGAGTTTTTTCATTGTTGAGACCTCAATCATCTTACAGCCCGCCTCTTTGGCCGTATTATAAATTTTCTGACTATCCTTATCATCAGTACATATAATACCGACTTTTTCCTTATCGCCATTTTTAGCAACAAATAAACGGCTTTTAACTTCGGCATACTGTTCGAATGTGCCATGCCGATCGAGGTGATCAGGCGTAATATTTGTTAACACCGAAATATCAGGTCGGAATTCCGGCATCAAATCAATCTGGAATGAAGATAGCTCCAAAACAATAATCTGTTCCTTTTTAGACGTATTGAGAGTAAAAACCGGATTTCCAATATTCCCGGCCAAAGCCACATCTTTACCGCCTTCCTTCAAAAGACTATAAACAAGGCAAGCCGTCGTTGATTTACCATTCGTTCCTGTTACGCCAACAGTCTTGCAAGACGGCGCTATGCGAAAAAACAGCTCTATATCACAAATCACTTCAACATCTGCTTCTGCAGCTTCTTGCACGACATCATGAGGCTCGGGATGTGTAAACGGCACACCGGGCGAAAGAACAAGAGAAGCTATATCACTCCAGTCCTGCTCACCAGATAGATAAGGTTTCACAGAATATTCTTTACAGAAATCTTTAACTTTTTCAGGATCATCATCTCCGGCAAAAACAGTAGCCCCCGCCTTCACTAAAACCTTTACAACCGCCGTTGATGTTCTTGCCAGACCATAAACAAGAAATGATTTTTTTTCGAGACTCTTGATATACTCTGATGCATTTATCATCTAGTTCTCTTATTGATTGTCGCCGGATTCGCGAAAGCCATTATCGCAATTTAAGAGTGGCAAGTCCAACCAAAGCTAAAATAACGGCAATAATCCAAAACCGTATTACGATTGTCGGCTCAGACCAACCCTTTTTTTCAAAGTGATGATGAAGCGGGGCCATAGCAAAAACCCGTTTTCCGGTAAGCTTGAATGATGCTACCTGCACAATAACCGAAACCGTTTCAAGCACAAACAGCCCGCCAATTATTGCCAATACAATCTCGTGCTTGGTCATCACGGACACAGCACCTAAAAACCCGCCCATTGCAAGAGATCCTGTATCTCCCATAAAAATAGCCGCTGGCGGCGCGTTATACCACAGGAAGCCCATCGCTCCGCCAATCAGTGCCCCACATAAAATCGCAAGCTCTGCCGTGCCCGGAACATGAGGGATATGAAGATAGGCAGAATAGTCAACGCGCCCTACCAAGTATGAAATCAAACCAAAGCATGCCGCTGCAATCGCCACAGGCACAATCGCCAGACCATCAAGACCATCTGTCAGATTCACGGCGTTTGACGCGCCTACCATAACAATCAGAGACCACGGCAAAAAGAACCAACCCAGATTTATCAGCACATCCTTGAAAACCGGAATCGCAACATGTGTACTAAGTTCAGGCGGTAAGTTCTCCATTATCAAAAGTGTTGCAGCCAGACCAATCCCGAATTGCGCCACCAGCTTTAACTTCCCGGATAAACCTTTTGTATTGCGTTTGGTCAATTTCAAGTAATCATCGGCAAAACCAATCGCGCCATAACCAACCATCACCATAAGAGCCACCCAGACAAAAACATTGCTTAAATCCGCCCAAAGCAACGTCGATATTGTTACTGAAATCAAGACCATCAATCCGCCCATCGTCGGCGTACCTGCCTTTTTGAAATGTTCTTCCGGACCAAATTCGCGGATAGGCTGACCTTCCTTTTGCTTCACTTTCAACCAACGGATCATAGGCGGGGCAATTAAAAAACAAATGATTAGTGCCGTTAAAATTGCACAACCCGTGCGAAACGTAATATACCGGAACAGGTTAAAAAACAAAATTTGATCTGCATAAGGCGCTAAAAGATTATAAAGCATAACCAGCCTGCTTTCTTCCATATTGATTATTCTGACAGACTACTCTCATAGCTCCTGCCAGCTTTATAGAATTTTCTCCCCTTTTTTGTCTAAAAACCAGCAGATCCCCCGGCGCAAGAACCTCCGGAACAATTTCTTCAATTCTGGCTTCGGGATAGGTTGAAGTAATTAAATGCCGATAATCGCACAAAGAAGGGACCCGCCGCGACGTATAGACAAAATCCAAACTGCCCATGCGAAATGGCACAGCGGGAAAATCACTTCCTTCTGCAACCCTGTTTTCAACACCATTCAAAGCCCCCAGAACTACAGTCTGACGACCGTCACCTATGTCGATCATATTGACCACGCGAAAAACCACACCTTGCGTGCTCTTTCTTGGCTTAACACTGACTGTTACATTATGCATTTTGACATGTGACCAGAAGTAACGGTTATCCTTAATCATTGTAATTCTTTAACTCCTTTAGTGAATTCATTTTAACCTCAACAACTCAGAAAGTACCTACTCTAGTAATAGCTTTTTTCAACTCTTCCACATCATTAAAGTTTTCAATGTGGTCTTTAAAAATCTGTTGCTGTTCATGGCCTTTGCCTGCCAGCAAAATAATGTCACCTTCTCCGGCTTTGGACACGGCATAGTCAATCGCAGCGCGGCGCCCCCCTATTAAATGAATATTTTGTGCTTCTTCAGGCATACCCGACCGTATTTGGTTCCTAATAGTTTCAGGGTCCTCGCTTCTTGGATTATCATCGGTAATAATCACTACATCCGCATGTGCATAAGCCGCTTTCCCCATTAAGGAACGTTTGCTTTGATCTCTATCACCGCCACAGCCAAATATGCAGAAAATCTTACCTCTTACATGAGGGCGCAAAGCTTTCAGCGCCACTTCCAAAGCATCAGGCGTATGGGCGTAGTCGACATAAGCATTATGCGCCACAGGCTCCATTCGACCTGCAACAGCTTTTAATTCTGGAAGAGCTTTCATGACTTTTGCTCTTACACTCTCCTCCAAAGCCAAAGCACTCAGTAAAGCACAACACACATTCATGACCTGAAACTCGCCAATCAAAGGCAAATGCGTTTTATATTTTTCACCAAAAACCTCAAGCTCGACATCCTGCCCGTTCATCAGCGGCTCGACCTTACAAATCTTGCACTCTTCACCTTCAAAACCATAAGACAAAACACGGTGACCTGATGCTTTACTGATTTCCACCAGTTCATCATATTCAAGGATATCGGCATTCAAAACAGCCACGCCCTCTTGCATAATGTCTTTTGAAAACAATCGGGCTTTAGACGCCAAATAGTCCTGCTCACTCTTATGATAATCCAGATGATCTTGTGAAAAACTGGTAAAGGCCGCCACACTGACATTAACCCCATCAAGGCGATATTGATCCAGCCCGTGGCTAGAAGCCTCCATCGCCAGATAATCCACCCCCTCACCCTTTAACTCCTGCAAAACTCTGTGTAAGGATACCGGATCAGGCGTTGTTATAGAGCCTTCCATTTTAACATTCGTATCACCAGAAAGCCCCAACGTCCCCATACTCACAGCTTTATGTCCCAGAGATTGCCAGATTTGTCGCAGAAAATGCACAACAGAACTTTTTCCATTTGTGCCCGTCACCGCAACATTATGCTCGGGTTGATCCTTGTAATAGATGGAAAGAATATAGCTCAGCGCCTTCCTAGGATTTTGATCGGCTATATAAATAACATTGCCGTCACTCTTAGGTTGAAACCCTTCTTCCACCAAAACAGCGGAAGCTCCGCTTGTGATAGCCTGATCAATATAATCACGCCCGTCATGTCTTTCACCGGAAAGCGCTGCGAAAAGATACCCTTCCTGCACTTGACGACTATCAATCGCCACTCCTTTGAGACAGGATACATCAAACTCATCAATACTCATGCAAGACTTAGTATGAGACAAATTGCGCCCTTTCCTTCTTTTTTACCTTTTGATCTTCAACCGGAATATAGCGCACTAAATCTTGCGCAAACTCTTCTGCTTCTTTACTTCCATCCGGCTGCAAACCTAAAACCACAGCCATTGATTTCACAACTCGTGCAAATGTCGGCGCAGCCACCCAGCCAGCAGTCGCATAGCCATATGTACCCTTATGTCCTTTTGGCTCATCGACAACTATGATAATCGCATAACGAGGATCATGCGCCGGAAAGACACCTGCAAAACTTGATACCCTGGCATCTCTACCATATTTATTCGCTGTTCCTGTCTTTCCTCCCACATAAAAACCCGATACATCAGCGCTCTCTCCCGTACCGTGAATAGCATTAAGCCGGAGTAGCTTACGCATTTTAGCCGATGTTACTTCCGATAAAACCTGAACTTCCTCCTGATCACTTTTATCTTTGCTTTTTTTCAGAAAACTCGGTTTCACAACTATTCCGTCATTAACCACTGTTGCAAAAGCGCTTAGCACCTGCAATGGCGTTGTCGACAAACCATGCCCATAAGACACTGTCAGCAATGTCGACCTTGGCCATTTTTCAGGAAATTGTGGCAAGCCCGAACCTGCCACTTCCGTTTTCATTCGGGTTAAAAGACCCAAATCACTGTAAAACCCTTTAAGTTTTTCTGCTCCAAGTTCCTCAGCCATAAGCGCCGTACCAATATTCGAGGAATGCACAAAAATTTCCGGAATACTCAGATCAGCCTTTTTCGGGTGATAATCATTAATCCTGAAACGCCCTATTTTGATCGGTTTACGCACATTAAACCTTTGCCCTAAAGCACCGCTTTTTAAATCCAAAAATGCCGCAATGGAGAAGACTTTGAATATAGACCCAAGCTCATAAACCCCCAGATTCAGTTGATTGAATTTCTTATGAGCCTCTCCTTCAGCTTCATAACGCGCCAGATAATTCGGATCAAAATCAGGCAGGGAAACACCGGCGAGCACTTCACCGGTTTTTATATCCAAAATGGCACCAATCGCACCAACCGCCCTGAATTCATCCATTGCCTTG
Source organism: Alphaproteobacteria bacterium (assembly GCA_029880245.1). GTDB lineage: Bacteria > Pseudomonadota > Alphaproteobacteria > Micavibrionales > Micavibrionaceae > UBA1672. Next base: position 12,978 of record JAOUOR010000005.1, on the reverse strand, counting down.
GTAAGCTCACGCCTCAAGATATGCTGCAACCTGAGATCAAGAGATAAATAGACATTCTCGCCTTTGGCCAATATCTCGTCTTGCCCAAGCTCAATACCGGATAACCCTGTATTATCCTTTCCGGCATAACCTACAATATGGGAAACAAGCGAGCCATTAGGATAAACGCGATTATATTGATATTCAAATCCAAGACCAAGCTGCCCAAGCTCCAGGACTCTGGCTTGCTGTTCTGGCGTAACAGGTCTCACCAAAAGCGTATACTTATTAGTCCCACGCATAGCATCGGCAATTTCATCAATCTTGATATCGGGAAAGATTTCCGCAAGCTGCGCCGCCACTATTTCAGGCTCCAGAATAAGAGATGGATCAGCAAACAACGCAGGAACTTTTACACTTGTTGCCAATAACTCTCCGTTGCGATCATAAATATAACCGCGCCGAATTTCGGCTCCTTTTTGGGTATCGGAACCTTCATGCGAACTAAATATTTCAGACTCCGTGACGCTCAGACCATGTGTTAAGCTTAGATCAATAACCCGCACAGAGATAACGAGAAAGCACAAGATAAAAACGCCGCCCAACATAAAAAGGCGCTCGCGCATAACACCGAGTGACGCGCTTTGATCACCCCGTATTCTAATAACCTTATTATGAAGAAAGGATAATCTCATCGCGTCCCTTCCGCAGAAATAAACATCGGCTTCTCAACAACATAATCGGGGGAACGCTTCTGGGAACGCCTAACACCGTATGCCGCATTAGACATCAAATGTTCCACATAGATATTGTCCCTATCATTTAAATCTCTAGCGTTTACCGCCGCTATTTTCTCTGGCATTGCCATACCAAGATATTGAACAGCAAGTTTTTCAAGCCTTTCCGGATTATTTAGAAAAGCATATTCCGCCTCCAAAGCCTGCATTCTGGAAATTTCTAATTGATAAGCATAATCAAGACTCTCAAGTTTTTCTTCGGCAACCCTAACCTTATGCCCGACATAGATAGACACGGCACTCCCCGTCAGAAACAACACAACAAACATAAACAAAAACCGAACTTTAATACCCATGACTATTCTCCTCTTTATAATCAGTGCGCATAGCCGCCCTCAGCTTTGCCGAGCGCGAACGATCATTTACCCTAACCTCTTTTTCATCGGGAAAAACAGCCTTACGCGTTAAAATCTCGAAAACCCTTGGCGCATCAGGACTATTCTCCACAGGCATATGACGAGATACGGAAGAAACCTGCCCTCCCTTCTCTCTCATAAACCTCTTGACGATCCGGTCTTCCAGGGAATGAAACGTTACCACAACCAAACGTCCTCCCGGCTTCAAAATATCAACCGAAGCCGCCAAAGCTCTTTCCAATTCGCCTAGCTCGTCATTCACCGCAATACGCAAAGCCTGAAACGTTCTTGTTGCCGGATCAATCTTCTCTTTTCCAAATCTTGAGACAACCGAGCGCACAACATCTGCCAAATCAAGTGTGGTTGTAAACGGCTCTTCCACGCGTCTTCGAACAATCTCTTTGGCCACGCGTCTAGAATGACGCTCTTCTCCATACAGATATATGATATCAGCCAGTTCTTTTTCATCTGTCTCATTCACAAGATCAGCCGCACTCCTGCCGCTTTGCCCCATGCGCATATCAAGCGGCCCGTCAAAGCGGAATGAAAAACCGCGCTTCGCATCATCAATCTGAACCGAGGACACCCCAATATCCAGAACAAACCCATCAACAAAACGCACAGATTCTTGCGCCAGCAACTCCTTTACATCACCAAAACATCCCGAAACCAGCTTGAAACGATCCCCATATTCCTCGAACAGTTCTTTCGCATAAGGCTCAGCATTCACATCACGATCAATCGCAATCACCCTGCACTGCGCAGCCTCTAATATTGCACGACTATATCCGCCCAGACCAAATGTTCCATCAACATAAGTCTCGCCATCCTTAGGCGCCAGATATTCCAGCACTTGTGGAAGCATCACAGGGAAATGTTCTTGCCTATACTCAGGCACCATCTTCGCCCCCTTTTCGCCCCTGCGGCGCGCCTGGCACCGTCAGCTTCCGATCAATTACATTATCTCTAGCTTTCAAACGGCGACGCTCAAACATTTCCGGCGACCATATCTGGAATTTACGCCCTAACCCGACAAACATAGCCCTCTCGGCAATATGAACAGCTTCCATTAACTCAACAGGCAAGGTAATGCGACCTTCCCCGTCACAGATAAGCTGGACGCTTTCCCCGAAAATTGTAGTGGCAAGATCATCCTGATCCTCGGAAAACAAATCAAACTTATCCATACGATCACCTATCTCATCCATGCGTGCCCAGTCAAACCCCTCAAGGCAAGAATGCTGATGAGAACAAAACAGCACAACACCGTTATGGAGCTGACCCCCCAAAGCCGCACGAAACGGCGCAGGAACGGACACCCGCCCCTTCTTATCTATCCTATTTGTAAAACGCGATAGAAAAAGAGCCATAAAAAATCCCATAGAAATACACCCATCAGAAATAAATGGGTATATATGGGATATCATGGGATAGTTTGGGCCGTCAATAAAATCTACTACTTAACCTCTATTAAGTAACAGTTTTTATAAAATAGACCTAAGATCACAGCTTTTGAAAAATTTTTTTCATAAAAAATATGCTATTTATTCAAATTTTTTCTACAACCTATAATATGTAAGAAAATCTGTAAAAATACATTATATATGCATATTACTTTATTAAATAAATAAAATAGAGGGTTTTATCAAGAAATCCCAGACAAGAAATACTGGCAACATACTGTTTTATAATACAATTTTCCTTGCATTACTTATAAGTTTTTGCTAATACTCAAAATGCCTGAAGGGGCAGTCGTAAGACAATTACTGTGTGGGGGACTAAAAATGCTGATGATGTTTTTATTAATCATTATGGCTTTAAATGCTGGATTATATTTAGGAACTATCTTGTATTCCTTAATATTAAACCGGTAAAATTCCACGGGCTTAAGCCCGTGGTTTTTACTTTATAAAATGCTTTTCGGAAAATCTGTAAGCCGGATTCTGTTCAAAGAAGCATGCTTCTTATCGATAGCCATTCATCTAGGGTCATTGTTACCAATAACCTCGAGCAACCTACCCGGACTGCTGGTGCGGGAAACACCTTCAGGGCCAAGACCCTGAAACACAGTCCCTATTTGGTTTTGCTTCCGGCGGGGTTTACCTTGCCAATGCCGTTACCGGACATTGCGGTGCGCTCTTACCGCACCTTCTCACCTTTTCCCGATAAAATCGGGTAGTTTAAATTTCTTCAGCACTATCCGTAATAACCCGCTTGATGCGAGCCACTCCCGGGCGTTACCCGGCGCCGTTTTCCCGTGAAGTCCGGACTTTCCTCTCCCGCGTAAACACGTAGCAGCAACTATCCGACTTCCCGAAAAGCACCCTAAACTACGATAAACCGTCCCCCTGACGCAAGTCTTTAGTGCTCAACCACTGGTAAAACCAAGAATTTTTGCTATTTCCTTACCCAGATCATTCACCGAAACCGGCTTATGCAACACCCTCGCAGCACCGATTTGCATACAGACCTCCATCAGCAAATCATCAGACTCGCCCGTCAGGATCAACACCGGAATATTTTTGGTTTCTATCACAGAGCCATTCCTGAGCTTTTTCAAAAACTCCAGCCCATCCATACCTTCCATATACAAATCACAGATAATGACATCAGGCATAGCGCGCTTTGCTCCAAATTTAGCAAGCACCTCAAAAGCAGCATTTCCATCTGCAGCCTCGATCACATCTGTTATGGATAATCTCCTGAGATAATCACGTAATATAGAGCGCATAGTCGACTGGTCATCAATAACCAAAACCTTAATACAGCCTAAATCCATATAATTTCTCCTATAAAGGATTTATGCCGATTGCCTGAGCAAAGACAATAGCCGCGCCACAGTTTCGCTGCTGACCTGACCTTCTGTATTATTAACAAAAACTTCGGGATGATAATGACGCTGAAACGCGGTCACTCTATCCTGAAACGCAGCCATAGGATTAAAGCCGAACTGGCTAAATAGCTTCTCGACATCAAAATCTTTAATCGCTAAATCCTCGGCCCTTTCGCGTTCTTCCGGTGTCGGATCAGGCCACAACCCCACCCCGTTTTCCGCCAGCCATTTCCAGTCAAACAACTCTCCGGGATCTCGTTTTCTCTCCGGCGCGACATCCGAATGCCCCAGAACATATTCGATATCATGGCGCGAGATAATATCCTTGCAGAGATCCATCACAGTTTTCATTTGCTCTGATGGGAAAGGCCTGTAGCCAAACTCGTGCCCCGGATTAACAATCTCGATACCAATAGAATAAGAATTAATATCCGTCTCACCCTTCCAGTAAGCATCGCCCGCATGCCAAGCTCTTAAGCTCTCGGGGATAATTGTATCAAAGTCACCATCTTCATAGACGATATAATGCGCGCTGACCTTGTCTTCTGCATTACTCAGCCGCTCATATGCTGCCTCAGCGCTCTCCATCCCTGTATAATGCAAAAGGATTATATTGGGATCCGCGTCTTTGGCGCGCTCCTCACAATTCACATATTTTGGTTTTTTCCAGAGAAACATTTATTGATTCCTTACGAATATATCTATGTATACTATTATATTAAACACAGAAAGATAAGGACTAAAAACATGAAAATAGTGCAAATCTCTATCATATTTTTAGCCATAGGCTTTTGCAGTATAATTTTTGTTATGCAACACCAACTTCGCGCCGAAACTGGTGGCGTACTTGATAATCAGGGAGAAAACCTCATGAGCGAAAAACCCGACAACTACCCCACAGCAATCTTTGGCGGCGGCTGTTTCTGGTGTCTTGAAAGCGAATTCAGAGGCCTTAACGGTGTGCTTTTCACGAGCGTGGGCTATATGGGAGGAACGCTGGAAAGCCCGTCTTATCATGACGTTACCACGGGAGAAACAGGTCACGCGGAGGTTGTGGAAATCACTTTTGACCCGGAGAAAATCACCTATCGTAACCTTGTTGAGTTTTTCCTGACCAAGGCGCACGACCCGACACAAGTAAACCGTCAAGGCGTGGATGTCGGCACGCAATACCGCTCCGAAATTTTTTATGCTGATGAAGAGCAAAAAAAGATAGCTCAAGAGGTCATGGATGATGTGACAGCGCGGAAAATATGGGATAAGCCATTGGCAACAAAACTGGGACAGGCGAACGAGTTTTGGATGGGTGAGGAGTACCACCAGCAATATTACGAGAAATATGAACGCGAAAACGGGCAAATGCACCCCAGAGTTTGGTTCAAGAAGAAAATGAAGGATGTGAAGAAGTAACAGAAGCATGTATAAAAATATATAATTTAACATTCTGTCTAGTTTGCTTGCTCGTTTTAAAAAATTCCCGACCCGTAATCCAATAGTTTGTTCCGGCATTTTCATTTTTTCTTTTTTGGGGTTTGTACAGTTCGTTTTCGCGTTTTAAAAAATTTCTGACCCATAATCCAATAGTTTGTTCCGGCATTTTCATTTTCTCTTTTTTTGGTTTATCCTGTTTTTTCAATAACTTAATGGAAAGCACCTTTAAAAACTTTTCGTCATCCCTGCGAAAAGCGTAGAAAAATGAGCAATCCCGCCCCAAGGGGCAAGGTACCAAGCCGCACAATGACATCTGCGGGGTTGGGTTTGTTAATAACATAGACATGCAGGCATAATAGGATAATATTCCTCTTTTGTCAAGACTCTGGTGTCATCCCCGCGAAAGCGGGGATCTGGTGGATAAGGAAAAGAGATCCCTGTCTACGCAGGGATGACAGTTATTTTGCCGCAGATGAACACAGATAACCCTTATCGTCATCCCTGAATCCACGTTAAGTGGATTCTAAGGGAATCCATTAATTTTATGGATCGCCTTAGAATTTGACACACAAATTAAGGCGATGACGGTGCGCATCCTGATGTCAATCAGGATCTAAAGAAGGGTTTTAAGAGATCCTGACTTTCGTCAGGATGCAAGGAGGCGCCACTTATTTTTCACCGCGAATAGACGCAAATGAACGCGAATATTCGTGTTCATCTGCGGTTAAAAGGAAAGCTCAGAGCCGCTAAGATTCCTCCACTCCCTAACGGTCGGTCGGAATGACAAGGCATAATAACGCATCTCAAATTGAACGATGGAAGCTCTTATGCTTTCTCGACTTGAGAATACTCAAGCTCCACAGGCGTTGAACGACCAAAGATCGACACCGAGACTTTGAGCTTTGATTTTTCCTCGTCGATTTCCTCGACAATGCCGTTAAAGGAAGCAAACGGCCCATCTGTAACTTTGACCTCTTCGCCAATATCATAGATCACGGATGGACGCGGACGATCGACACCTTCTTGGACCTGTGTGATGATACGCTGCGCTTCTTTTTCGCTGATCGGCACAGGTTTGTTCCCGCCGGCACCCAAGAAACCGCTGACTTTTGGGGTGTTCTTGATCAAGTGCCAGACATCATCGGTCATATCCAGCTTTGCCAAAACATAGCCCGGGAAAAATTTACGCTCCGCATTGACGCGCTGCCCGCGTTTTACCTCTACCACTTCTTCGGTTGGAACAAGTATTTCCTCTATATGGTCGCCCAGACCTTGTTTATTTGCTTTTTCCCGAATGCCGTCAGCAACCTTGTTTTCAAAACCCGAATAGACGTGCAATACATACCAACGCTTAGCCATCTTATTATGTCCTTCTTTTAAAAATCCTTCAATTTATACACCCATAATCATGCGAATAAAAAACGCAATGATCTGGTCGGTGAAATACAGAAAAACAGAGGAAATAAAAACCATAATAAACACAGCAATCATGCTTGTAATGGTTTCGTTTTTAGAAGGCCACGTTATCTTTTTACCTTCGCTTTTAACCTGTTTTATAAATGTTGCCGGGCCTGTTTTTGCCATATCTCTTACCTATTATTTTTTTGTCTCCCGCCCAAAATTCGTGTCGGCTCTTGCCGTTTTTACTCTGGGAAATCTCTTTTTAAGGGGATTATCACGATTACTACAACAAAAAACTCATAATTTCCAGAAGAAAAACAAAAAATTATGAAACTATTCCATTTCCATGTCATCCCGAGCCCCGTATCAAGTACGGGGTAAACTCCGTCGAGGGATCTAATAAGATTCCTCCATGCGGGCTATGCCCTTAGTCGGAATGACAATTCAGAATTATGATGCTTTCCACTTTAAGACAGGATTCCGCGCTGCCTTAACCTCATCCAGACGCTTGCGCGGAGAAGATTGCGGTAGAGCATGAAAATACGCTTCACCCTTGTTTTGCGCATCCTGTGCAATTTGCCTCATCGTTTCGATAAAGCGATCTACCGCGTCTTTGCTTTCGGTTTCGGTCGGCTCGATCAGCATCGTTCCTGAAAGCACTAAGGGAAAATACACCGTCATCGGGTGATAGCCATACTCGATCAAGGCCTTGGCGATATCCAGCGTCGTCACATTAAAGGATTTTTGCTTTTTATCGGTCAGCAAGCATTCATGCATACATGGCCCTTCGAAAGGAACATGATAGTCTTCCGAGAGCTTCGCCATAATGTAATTCGCCGATAACACCGCATCGCCGGAAACCTGCGCCAGACCATCCGCCCCGTGTGACATGATATAGGACAGCGCGCGCACAAACATGCCGAATTGCCCTTGGAAAGCTTTCAAAGTACCAAGGCTTGTTTCCCGATCTTCCTTGGTCTCAAAGATATAGTCATCCCCTTTTTTCACAACTGTCGGCACAGGCATATAGGCGGCCAATTCTTCCGTGCAGCAAATCGGACCCGAACCCGGCCCTCCTCCCCCATGCGGTGTCGAGAACGTCTTGTGCAAATTTATATGCATCACATCAACGCCAAAATCCGCAGGCCGCACTCGACCCACCAGAGCATTGAAATTCGCTCCGTCACAATAGAAATACCCGCCCGCCTTATGCAGCAAATCGGCAATCTCTACGATATGGCGCTCAAACAGGCCGCATGTATTAGGATTAGTCACCATCATGCCCGCGATATCCGCGCCGTTTTCATCGCCCTTATACAGCGCCTCTTTGAAAGCCTCCACCGTCAAACGCCCATCGGGACCAGTCGGAATGTTGCGCACCGTAAAGCCGCACATCACAGCCGTCGCCGGATTTGTGCCATGCGCCGAGTCAGGGATCAGCACAACTTTGCGCGCTGTGTTTCCCTGCACCTCATGAGCACGGCGGATGGTCATCAACCCTGCCAATTCCCCATGCGCTCCGGCAGATGGTGTAAGGCAAACCCCCGGCAATCCGGTCAGCGTACCCAGCCAGTTCTGGAGTTCATACATAAGCTCCAAAGCGCCTTGCACAGTACTAACAGGCTGCATGGGATGGATATGGGAAAATCCAGCAAAACGAGCCGCCTTTTCATTCAGACGCGGATTATGCTTCATCGTACAGCTTCCGAGCGGAAAAAAGCCATGATCAATCGAATAATTCCATGTACTCATCCGCACGAAATGGCGCAGAGCCTGTGGCTCGGAGACTTGCGGCAAGCCTATATCACCGCGCTCCGGCAAACCGGTCCGCACAGCTATGCCGCTACTTTGCGGTAAATCCACACCAGATCTTTCGCTATATTCCTTTTCCCACAGCAGACTTTCCTCATAGTGAAGCCCGCGATTACCTTCTCTCATCTCTTGCTGAAATCCTTCTTCAAACTGTTTCAATTCCGCACTCACACCTAAAACTCCGATCTTTTATTCACACAATTTAGCTCGTCTTTTTTGATCGGAATATCTTGAAAGTCATATTCTGTTAGTTCTACTTTCCCGTTCACACGATCAAGGAAAATATTAGTATACCCATCCTTATGCAGCCACTTCGCCCGTATCGCCATATCGTTGAACATCTCTATATTCTCTGGTTCGACCTGCTGACCTCCCACAAAGAATGTCTTGTCACTATCCTCAATCATCATAGCGATATCAAAATGCGGATTCATACATTTAATAGTTTTTACCATTTTAATCTGGTGATGCTGCGGGGAAGAACCAATGCGAAAAATATTCGTCACCAGAAAAGCCATAAGACATATAATGCCTATAACCAGAATAATAACAGGGGGCCAAGGGGATCTCATGATTACAACACCTTCCTAAGCGCTGTAACCAGCCGCTCTATATCTTCATCTCGTGTCATTTCCGTAGCGCAGACCAGCAAACGGTTTCCATCTAAAGCCAAACCTCCGATAATATCCAGAGTCACAAGCTCATCAACAATCTGATTGGCGGGTTTTGGTAAACTTACGACAAACTCATTGAAGAAATTTTTATTCTCTATTTCCACGCCTTTGATTTTCTCCAAAGCATCCGCCAGAGCGCAGGCCTTTTCATGGTTGAGCCGTGCAAGCTGCCTAACCCCTGTTTCACCGAGCAAACTCATATGCACTGTAAAGGCCAGCGCACAAAGCCCCTGATTGGTGCAGATATTACTGGTCGCCTTATCGCGGCGGATATGCTGCTCCCGCGTGGACAGTGTGAGCACAAAACCCCTGCGTCCGTCTGCATCCTCTGTCATGCCGCATAAACGCCCGGGCATTTGCCGCAAAAATTTTTCGCGGCATGCGAAAAAGCCTAGATGCGGCCCGCCATAACTCATCGGAATGCCAATACTTTGCGCTTCACCGCATACAATATCGGCTTCGGATGGAGCAGGCAAAAGCCCCAGCGAAACAATTTCTGTAATCACAACAACCAGCAAAGCGCCTGTCTCATCACATCTCTTGCGCCATAAATCATAAGCATGAGGATTACCCAAGAAATCAGGCGATTGTACAATCACACACGCCGTTTCTTCATCTGGCTCCCCATCGACAATCTCCACGTCGCCGAGATTACCCATATAACTATCCAGAACCTTGCGGTATTCCGGATGAAGCGGCGTTCCGATAGAAACTTTGCGGCGTTTGGTGATCCGCATAGCCATAAGCGCAGCCTCAACGCAAGCTGTTGAACCGTCATAGAGCGAAGCATTAGCAATATCCTGCCCTGTAAGCTGCGCGATAAAGCTCTGGAATTCAAACACAGCTTGCAGAGTGCCTTGTGCGATTTCCGGCTGATACGGCGTATAGGCGGTCAGAAACTCGCTGCGCTGGATGATATAATCAACACTTGCGGGCACATGGTGGTAATACACACCCGCCCCAAGGAAAAACGGGCCATCACCGGCACTCCGGTTTTTAGCAGCCATAGCCGAAAGCTCTCGTTCAACCTCAATTTCACCTTTATGATGCGGCATATCGACAATATCATCGAGCAACGCAGAAGACGGTACATCCTTGTATAAATCACGAATACGGCTTGCGCCAACTTCCTCAAGCATTTCGTCATGCGCGTTTTTACTTAAAGGCAAGTATCTCATACGTTAATCAATTTCTTTCAAATACTGTGCATAAGCAGCTTCATCCATTAAATCATCCGAAGATGTTTCGGAAACCTTAAGCTTTACAATCCACCCCTGTTCATTTACAGGCTTTGCGATCAGATCAAAATCATCAGCCATAGCCTCATTGATCTCGACAACCTCACCAGCCAAAGGTGCGTAGACTTCCGCGGCTGTTTTCACTGATTCAACCACAGCTACATCATCACCCTTATCCACGATTTTACCCACTTCCGACAATTCGACAAAAACCAGATCGCCGAGAGCTTCCTGCGCATATTTACTGATCCCGATCCACGCCGTATCACCGTCCAGATACACACATTCATGGTCTTTCGTATATTTAAGCTCAGCCATATTTCTTTTCTCCTGCTGTTACTTTCTGCGTTGTTTTTGTTTTAGGAGCAAGAAACGGCATTTTGGCCACTTCTGCTTTAATGGCCCGCCCCCTGACATTGACGATAATTTTTTGCCTCTCATTCACATAAGCGATAGGCAAATAAGCCTGCCCGATAGAATAGCCTAGCGTCGGTGAAAATCCGCCGCTGCACAACTCACCTATTTTTGCGCCGTCTTCAAGCTGCACTTCTGCGCCTTCACGGGCCACGCCCTTATCAAGCAATTTAATGCCCACGCGCTTGCGGGTAATGCCTTCCGCCTTTTGTTTTAAAACAACATCGGTACCGATAAAGCCTGTATTATCCTTGCCCATCACCCAGCCCAGATCGGCTTCTAGCGGCGAGGTGGTCGCATCAATATCATGGCCGTACAGACAATAGCCCATCTCCAGCCTCAAAGAATCTCTTGCTGCCAGACCTATGGGCTGTACATCTTCGTGAGAAAGAAGGTTATTCCATAAATGCTCGGCATCGGCGTCCGGCACACTCAATTCAAACCCGTCTTCCCCTGTATAGCCCAAACGGCTGATAAAGAGTTTATTGTCATCTTGCGCCCACAAGCCCATATAAGGAAGCTCCGAAAGGTCAACTCCAAGAACATCCCTAATAACTTTCTCGGAAGCCTGCCCCTGCAAAGCGATTAGTGACAAGTCATCATAATAATGGAAATCCAGCCCCGGCGTTATCTGGCTTTTGATCCATGCAATATCCTTATCCTTGCACCCTGCATTGATCACGCAGTGAAACTCATTCTCGCCCGTGCGCGTGACCATCAGATCATCAATAATTCCACCCTGTTCATTGGTAAGGACCGTATATTTCGTGCGATTGATTTTCTGGTTTTGAAAGGAAGACGGCGTAATCTTCTCGAAAAATTCAACCGCATCTTTTTTTCCCTCCATCCCCTTAACATGGATTTGCCCCATATGGGAAACATCGAAAAGACCGGCCCGATTCCGCGTCCATTCATGTTCTTTCATTACCCCCAGACCATAATAAAGCGGCATATCATAGCCGGCAAATTCACCCATTTTTGCGCCAAGCTTCTTATGCGCTTCGTGTAAGGCCGTTTTCTTTACCATTTTCAACTTACTTTTAAAAATTATAGTTTTGGAACAATGGGATTTTTTCCCTTTTCAAGAGCGGCTTTATCTGCCATCGCCTTCATTGGAATGCTGATATCAAAAAACAGAGGATATTCCTCACCTGTTTTCGTGTTTTTTACATCATACACCCTGTAATGTTCACCGGGGCTAACTTCATAACTTTCCTCTTTCAAAGGCTCAACTCCCAATGATTGCATCACAAAGGTCGGTTCCCCAAAATTAGACGCCCGAAACGCATCTGCGGGTGTTTCCCCCTTCTTGAATTCCGGAACAATAATAGTCTCCAGAATATCAATAATCTTATTATAATATGCGACGTTCCCGAAACTTGCATCTTGCTGGCTAAGACTATAGGCCATAAACAAAACGTTGATATCCATAAGATGCTCTTTCACAAACGTATTGTAATTAACCAGAGCCTGAGATTTTTTGACCGGATCTTCTTCCGTATCATAAAGAAACGCATATTGCATGAGTTGATCGACAAGCTTTCCAGAATCCGCATCATACGCACTCGTTTGCGGATAGAATGAGTGCATTGATGCAATATATGAATTATCCGAACCAAAACGACTTCCACTTTCCAATTTTTGCAGAGCCTCGTTATAATACCGTTCAGCAACTTCCATATTCCTATGAATACTCATCTCCTGTCTGGAGTAATTTTCCTGACCCTTTTTAAACTGGGCAAAAACAAGTGAAGGCACTGAAATAAAGACAAAGACTACAGACAAAAAAACTAGAAAGCGTTGCATGGCACACCCTATGGTAAAAACAAATAACGTCAGAAAGTATTTTATACTATTACACTATGACATAAAAAAAAAGCCCTGCCATTCTATTAGGCAGGACTTTTTAAAAATTTACTTTTGAGTATCCCTACTCAATAATTTTTGACACAACGCCGGCGCCCACTGTACGGCCACCCTCACGGATCGCAAAGCGCAAACCTTCGCTCATCGCAATCGGAGCAATCAGCGTAACCTCGAGAT
>JAOUOR010000105.1 GCA_029880245.1 Alphaproteobacteria bacterium | reverse complement strand
AGCATTTAATGACTCTTTCTTTATCAACATCTATTTTCTCTACGCCATATGCAATATTTGCTATGTAATCGCCATCCAGTAAAAATGGCTGCTGATCAACAAAACTGGTAATTCTACGCATACCATAGATAAACTCACCTCTGATTTCTTTTCCATCAATGGTGTATTTACCATCATAATCGGTTAAAAATCCGAGAATAATATTAACCAGAGTAGTCTTGCCGCTCCCCGAAGCGCCTACTATTCCTATATGTTCATTTTTATTTATAATCAGATTAATATCTTTGAGACATGCATTTTGCGTATCATCATATTTAAAAGACACATTTTCCAAACAAATAGACTCATTAAAATCTATTATACACCCTTGCCCCCTTTTCTCTTCTTCCTTTTCCTTTTCCGGTAAATTGCCAGATCTTAACGTCTCCTCAATTTCAAGAAGTTGATCTATAGGACCCAATGCAGAGTTAATAAGTGCAAGAGATGTTATTGTCCTATTGATTAACGGGGTAACACGAAGACCGAGTAATACTATTACCGAAATTTGTACAGCTGAACTCTGAAGAGCTTCCGATACAAGCAGCATTAAGGCAAAAACACCAAACACAATTGTGATAACTATATATTCAATCAGGACATTAGGCAGGTTTTGAGCAAACAACAAAGACAAGTCTGTTTTGGCTGATTTCTTGGACGTACCAGTAAATTTATCATAAAAGTAACCTTCTTTTTGATGTATTTTTGTTTCCTTAAACCCCGCAATAGATTGTTGCAGAACCTCCAGAAGATCTCTGGCCAGATCTTGCCCTTTCTTACCCAAAACCCGCATATGATTACGTTGCAAAGACATAAATATAAAAATCAACAAAGAGCTTGATATACATACAAATAAGAAAAGCATGTAATTAACATAGAGCATGTAAGAGATAATAAGCGCCGCCAATATTGCTGTTTGCATTAATGCAATGCATTGGTGAATGTAATTACGGGTTATATAAGGTACAACAGAGGTTAGAATATTTATAAAACTGCCGGAACTTTGACTATTTATATTCTTAAAATCCGTATATAGCATCAAGTCAAATATTGTACTCGATATCTTGATTTGCCATTTATTCAGCAAACTAAACTCATATCTCCAGAGAATCAGGTTAAAAATAACTTTGATACCAAATAATATTATAACAGTGCTTGCCAAAAAAGTTGCGAAGGCGGAAATGGATTTAAAACCAAAACCATTATATATAGCCCCTAATATCACACCTTTAGTTGCCATCTCTGGATCAAGTATAACAAGCATTAAAGGAAATATTGCCGTTACACCCACAAGGTCTAATATACTTAAAATCACTCCTCCCATAACCAACGCTACTGCTTGAACTCGCGTCTGAAAGACAAATCTTTCCTGTAGTCTAAGGTAATGTACAAACGGATTTTTCATTTATCTAGCCATTGTACCTATTGCGAATTTCAACTATAGAGTAATATATTCGGGGAAGCATTCTTTTTATTAACCTTCTAATGAAGCTTGCTTTTTTTATGCCTTTTTTATTTTCCGGAAGACTCAATAAAACTACTTTGGAAAAATAAGTATATACGCGTTCTGATTTTATAAAATTGTTTTTATCTATACGGTTAACTTCTCCTATCTTATTGCCTGACGAAATATCATTTTTTATTCCAATAGCGTCAAGCCATTGAAGAAAAATAACGTTCCATCTAAACTTTTCATTTATAATTTTATTGGATTCATTTACGATATCAGTGCGTTCATCATCATGTTTAAGTAAATATTCAGACAGCTTACGAGCTTCTTCTGGTGAAGAGTACGTTTGAATAAGCTCTTTTGGAAAATGATTATAAAGGTCTGTGCACTTATCTGTTACCAAACAAGAGTTAGACGCAAGAATATCTAGAACTCTCCATGAATAACCTGATATCACTTGGTCATGAGAAGTGTTTAATGATATTTTTGAGGAATTATAAGTATGGTTTAAATCCTTTAAGGAATATATTTTTTTCGGATTAAAACCTTCAAAAGCTTCGGTAGAGAAATTAGCAATATTAACCCAATCCAGGCTACCTCGTAAATTTATACCAAGAGGGGCAACCGCGGCGACCACTTGATTTCTCCATGCTCCACTTTTATACCCTCTTAATCCTGAATGAACACTAAAGTCTAGTTTTTCTTGTATTCCGTGCGACTTTGCGAAAGCATCTAGATCAAAATCGGTATTATTGCTTTTGCTTCTTTCATATTCCTCAAGAGTTGCCAATAAAAACTCTCTATTTTTGAATGTGTACATAAGCAACTTAGGGGACACACAAAAATATGTTCCTATAAAAGATATATTATGAATAAATTCTGTATCATATTGCTTTATGCTTGTTGCATATGGGGCATGGAATATTTTAGCGTCTTTACCAAAGCTAGTTTTTGCATCCGCCATGCCATATGTTGAAAAGCAACCAAAATGATAACGCGAGCTATTGTTTTTAAGTTCATCAAGGTCGTTAAAAGTAACTACTGTATCCGAATCCAATACGACTATGGGGCAGTCTGTTATATCCTTAATAAAATCAGGCAATGAATGATTTAACGCGATGACTAAATCATAGTCTTTTGATTTTATATATGATTTAAGCTTTTCATCATTTATAAAGAAGAGAGTTTTATTATCTGGTGCTACGAATGATTGGCAAAGAAAATCGTTGGTAACCATGTAATCTATATCATGCCCCATACCAGATAATCCTTGAATAAAGGATTCATGAAAAGAATAAGGCTCCCACAGATTATCATCCGTTATAGGTGTATGAAATGATATAAATATTTTCATTTTTGTTCCTATAGATATTTCTTATCTTCTTTTGCGTTTCGTGTATCAGTCACAACGGGAACACGGGAAATCGAGATTACGCTCAGCAGTTAAATGTAAAATTGTGCCGCCGCCAAACCCCTCTTTAAACTGAATTAAAGGCTCATTCAACAGCTTCCCTTTATTCTCCGTAGATATCCCAAAATCAAAATAACGTTTACCCAAATCACGGTAATGGTCTATAAGGTGTAGAAACAAAAGATCAAGAGCGCCGCTTTCCTGCCCCTCAGGCGATGAGGCTATATATTGCGCATGTGCAACAGTATTTGTTTCAAAAATAACACTCCCAGCAACAACATAGCCTTTTGAATCCAGTGCCGCGAAAAGACTGATATTTTCTGGAAAACGGTCTTTTAGCAGTATTATTTCATCAAGACTATGAACCGGTTTTTTGTCATATTTTCCCTCCAGTCTTTGTTCAAGAATTCCCCAAAAAGATTTATAATCCGAGCTTTCCTGCACCTCAACTCCAAGCTTAACTGCTTTTTTTTTGCCTCTGGACCGGAGATTAGAAGGCTTCTTTTGCACTCTTAAATCCACCGCAGTAGAAGCTTCACTATACAGAATATCTATACCAATATTATTCATTGCAAAAAAATCAGCTTCACACGGCGATCGATGATAAATATGCGGTAAAAATTTATATACCATCCTTTTACATCCGGCTTTGGATAATTCAGCGTCCAATACCTCCATGATATTAATATAGTTTGAAGTACGATTATGTTTCGGAAGAAAAAACACGCCGCCAAAAGTCAGCCCCTGATGAGAATACCATACATCCTCTCTTTTATTTCCAGCTATTACACCTATTATGCTGCCATCTTCTTCACGCTGGATAAGGAATGAGTAATCCTCAAACCTATCTGAATGATAATCCATAAAATCACGTTTTATCATAAAGTGTGCATTATCAGATTGGTCAATTACATCATCCCAGACATTTTTTTTATCTGGTGTATATCTTACAATATTAAACATTTATTATTTATAGGCCTTTTATCACGGGGTTATTACTTAACTCTGCAAAATCTTTTTGCTGGTATTTTAGATGGCTCAGTCTTTGACGGAGGTGGAATAAGAACATTTTCATCAGTGTTTTTTGAAACGACCGCCCCAATCGCAATAAAATTATCATCCCCTATGATAGTTTCTTCCGAACAAGAAGAATTTACTCCCATAAAACATGATTTTCCTATATTGCACAGACCAGAAATAACAACTTGGGATGTAATGAAACAGTTATCTCCTATAACAGATGAGTGACCAATATGATTTCCTGACCATAATGTCACATTGTTACCGATCTTCACAAATGGTTGAATCGTATTGTCCTCAAGTATAAAAGCATTATCTCCTACTTCAACATTATGCCATATAAATGCGCGCGAACTTATGTATGAAGCCATATTATATCCTTTTGCCTTTAAAGCTTCATATTTTTCGGTTCTAACACGATTTAGCTTTTGTGATCCTATCGCTGCAAAAGCGTGAAATGAGGATGGTGGAAAATGCGCTTCAATTTCTTCGAACGGAACCAAAGGCAATCCCATAAAGCTATCTTGGCCGTCTTTAATGTATTCACCGTCGACCACAAATCCTGAGACCTCATACTCTGAATCATGAGTAAAATACTCATAGGCACAAAGCGCTATTTCCGAGGTTCCA
>JAOUOR010000104.1 GCA_029880245.1 Alphaproteobacteria bacterium | reverse complement strand
TTGATCTAAAAGAATAACCCGCCTTCTTCAGGCAGCCTTTGAGCCCTGCTTAGTGTCTGAACTGGTCACAGTTTTCTGTTTGCTCACGGGATCTGATTTTTCCGGATCAATATTTTCAGGATTTTTATTACAAAAAAAACTGATTATTTTTACATAGCGCTCGGGTTTTCTTGAAATCCCCATGTGAAGAAATAATGCCGCAACCCATATTACCGCCATACCAAGCTGCGGAATGCCCAGAGCAATACCAACCCAGCCGAATAATCCCATCATAAAGACAACCCCCATTATAATTGGCGTCACGGCTTTGACAGGCAATCCGGCCTCGATAAAGTGATGATGGAAATGCCCGCGATCAGGATCAAAAGGATGTTTCCCCTCCCGAACACGGCGGTAAAACTGCGCACATATATCAAAGACCGGAAGAGCCAAAACCCAAGCCACACTCATAGGAACCATTGAAGTCCCGGGCACACGAGCCGCATATATAGCAAACCATGCAACTGTAAGCCCCAAACACATACTACCTGCGTCCCCTAAAAAAACAGAAGCCTTCCGGCGCCACGGATTGCGCATATTATGAATAAGGAAGCCAACCAGAGCGCCTATAATGATAAGCAGGATCAAAGCCCTCTCCGCATCACCATGCAGGACTGCCGCCACGCCAAAAAATCCGAGCATAACAGCAGACACGCCGCCTGCTAAGCCATCCAAACCGTCAATCATATTAATGGCGTTAATCAGGAGCACTACTGCCGTAATTGTAAAAGGGATTGCCAGCCACCCCGTCCAGAGCATCTTGTCCAGAATACCGAAATCTCCTAGATACAAAATCTGCGCATTACCAAAGACAACAACCAATATAGCAGCAGTAATTTGCATAAAGAATTTAACCCATGCATTAACTTCAGATTTATCATCTGCCGCACCAACGACCAGTAACAGCGCCATCGCCAGATATAAAGGCCAATATTCAGAAAATTTAATACCTGAAAGCGATGCAATGAGAACAGAAATCGGGAAAATAACAAGCCCGCCAATCGGAGGTACAGCTTTAATATGCTGTTTTCTTCCCCCCGGCGCATCAATAATGCCGATTTTTCGCGCAAGCTTAACTGCAGGCATAATCAATATTACAACAGCCGCTAGAGCCAGTAATGGCATGATGTAGAAATAGGCGCTCTGCCAACCATACATATTATAAAAACCTAATTTATTTTTTGATAGGTGAACTTATCACATATAAGCGCCATCAATATAAAGATTTTTTTGAAAAAATATTTTCTCCACCCATACCATCAAGAATGAGCGGATCATAAATCGGGTCAGTAATATGTGTTTTATTTTATAAGACAAGATATGATTGGATCAGTAAGAAATTCGCGTCCAATGTTCCACCCAGCAATAAAACCGTTGCAAGAATAACTATAGACAACCCGGCAACAATTAACCCGTATTCGATGGCCGTAGCACCATTTTCATCTCTTAAATATGCTTTTATCAATTTTTGCACAATAATTTCCCGTTTTCTTTCACACTATTATTAGTATCTATCATTATACCATAATATTTAGTTAAGCTGTTGCAAAAACTCATAAAGCATTGATTTTGTTGCATATAATTCATATATTCATTGATTGCAGTACATAAGAAGGACAACGATTCTTGCCTATTTCCGTCTTTTTAGCACCTCAAATTCGATTTTAATATGTAAATAGTGTAAAATATGGGGAGATAGAAAATTAACCTATGGTGGGTTTATGGTTAATGATAACAATGATGATATATTGATCTGGGATCCGGAAACAGGGGCTTTGAATTTTGAAGAACTTGTACGGTTACATAAAGAAGACCCTGAAAAACTGGAGCAATTACAGCAACGACTTGTAAGAGAGTTGATTGAAAGTGTTCCTGAAAGGAGCCAAAAAAGACTTGAGGGCTTACAATTCGAGATTGATGCAAAACGACAAATGGCAAAAGATCCCATGCATTCTTTCAAGCTATTATCGGAAATGTTCTGGGAAAAAGGGTTTTGCAGACTAAAAGATGCTCTCAATGGAAAATTGGAACAGCCTGATACGGATGACAATTCATGCCAAATACTAAGCTTTACAGATGAAACAACGGATACAACTCATTAACCAGTAATCGTGCGGACCTAAAACTGCTCAATATGCCATGTGAACCATGCGCCAAACTAAGATAGATGGGTATACGACCATTTAATTCATCTTTCTTGCCAATAATCGGCATATGATCTTTCGAAGCCACACGCACAGCAGCACGATGATCCACAACCTCATAATCACCATTAAGGCCAGGAATTGCTTGCAGGCATTTTTCTATATTCAGCGTGTCATCACCTGTTAAGATATCACTATGGTCCAGCCATGGCTGAAACGTGGAGCCGATACAATGCACGCCCCCATGCTCCGGTGTAACATACCCTCCAAATGACAGGATTGATTTCAAATTATTCATAGGAGCTTTTGAACGAACATAGGTGACTTGCCCGCGCACGGCTTTAATCGGCAAATCAGGATAAAAAGACTTCGCCCCCATCCCGCATGCCAGAATAATAGCATCACACTCTTCCAAATCTTCCAGAGCACTAATTTTATGCCCGAGACGGGTCTCAATGCCCTTCGCATAATAAGCACATAGCTTTGCCGGAGATATAAAGCCGGAGCGCGGCAAGTACAGAGCTTTTTCACTGATTTCAACACCAGCAATATTTGTAGCCTCCTTTGCACTAACAAGACGCATATCATTATCCGGCCAGTCCCAGCTTTCTACGGTTTTGGGATAACGTCTTATTTTCTTTTCATCATTCATCAAGAATAATGCACCGCACGGATTCCAATCAATTTCCT
This sequence comes from Alphaproteobacteria bacterium, assembly GCA_029880245.1. Taxonomy (GTDB): domain Bacteria; phylum Pseudomonadota; class Alphaproteobacteria; order Micavibrionales; family Micavibrionaceae; genus UBA1672. The sequence continues at coordinate 1,736 of JAOUOR010000104.1, read as the reverse complement.
CTTTCGCCTGCTCAAACAAGGCTAGAGCCTCAAAAAATGCCGCTGTAAAATATTTAGCATTTTCGTCTTTCTGCGCCGTAAATCGCGGATTATACAGCCCGATCTTATTCCCCGATGCGCCGGAAGCTATCGCATCAGAAGCCTCATAGATCACGGAATCATACCCGGCCTGCTTGAGGGCATAAGCGCACGCGGTTCCTGCCAAGCCGCCCCCTATGATTGCTACGCGCATGACCACCTTCCTTTATAAGTGCCGATACACATTTCACGCTTACGGCCATAGCCTTTGACTTTCCGTACATCAAAACCGACCCTCTCCAGACCTCGCCGGACAAAGCCAGCCGCCGTGAAGGTTGCAAAACTTGCATCAGAATTACTAAGCCTTGCCATATTTTGAAACACAGTCTCCGACCACATGTCAGGATTGCATGAAGGCTTAAATCCATCCAGAAACCAGCAATCGACTTTATCCTGTAATTTTGGCATTTCCTCGTTTACATCCCCAAAAACAAGAATTAATTCTCCGTCTTCACCAACGGGCAAAATATATTTTTTCTGGTTTAACCCGGCAGGATAAATATCAAGATATTGTTTTAAAACTTCCCCAAGACTCTCCTCCCAGTAAGATAAATTTTCTTTTATAAATTCATTGGTTAACGGATATTTCTCAAATGAAATATATTTGAAACGCTTCGGTCTGTTTTCTTCTTTTTGTGCCTTCCACATTTGCCAAAAAGATAAAAAGTTAAGCCCTGTCCCGAAACCCGTCTCACAGATGGTAAAACTCTCTTGCTCGAATGCTTCAAGACGCTCGGGCAGATTATTACCTTGTAAGAACACATGACGGCTTTCTGCCAGCCCATCATGAACCGAGAAATACACATCATCATAATGCTCGGATTTAAGGATCAAGGCCCTTGGCAGATCGTTCATTTTACTCCATCATGCTAAAAAATTTGAATATATGCTTTGTACATGCTTCGCGTTAAAAAATGAAAGGTTTTATTGATTATGCCCTCCAATCCCCTTCTTGAGATTTCTAATTTGCCAAATAAAGCGCCAGCTTTTGATGCGATCAAAACCGATCATTATTTGCCGGCTATTAAAGAGGGAATCGAGATCGCCAGAGGAAATATAGAAGCCATAAAAGCCAATGAGGACGCACCGGATTTCAAGAATACTATCGAGGCCCTTGATCTGGCTTCGGAAATGCTCGGGCAAGCTGCTTCTGTTTTTTACAACCAGCTTTCTGCCACAGGCGGCGATGAACTTCATGCTCTGGCTACGAAAATCGGCCCAATTAATGCTGCCTTTTCCAATGATGTAATGCTGGATGAAGACTTATTTGCGCGCGTAAAAACAGTCTATGATAATCGTGATGAGCTAGGCTTAAACACCGAAGAATACACTTTGCTGGATGATACATATCGCAGTTTTGTTCGTGCCGGCGCCTTGCTTGATGAGACCAAAAAAAAGCGACTACGGGAAATTAGCAAATCTCTTTCAACACTTTCCCCTGCTTTCATGCAAAATACGATTAAATCTGCCGAGCAATTTGAGCTGGTGATCGAAGATGAAAAAGATTTAGCGGGGCTTCCTGATTCTGCCAGAGAATCTGCTGCCCATGCCGCGACTGAAAAGGAATATGATGGAAAGTGGCTTTTTACACTTGATTACCCAAGCTTTGGTCCGTTCTTGCAATATGCAGATAATAGCGAGCTTCGAGAAAAAATCTG